>NZ_JAMAXZ010000040.1:0-255 GCF_023712585.1 Microbacterium sp. P26
TCAAATCATCATGCCCCTTATGTCTTGGGCTTCACGCATGCTACAATGGCCGGTACAAAGGGCTGCAATACCGTGAGGTGGAGCGAATCCCAAAAAGCCGGTCCCAGTTCGGATTGAGGTCTGCAACCCGACCTCATGAAGTCGGAGTCGCTAGTAATCGCAGATCAGCAACGCTGCGGTGAATACGTTCCCGGGTCTTGTACACACCGCCCGTCAAGTCATGAAAGTCGGTAACACCTGAAGCCGGTGGCCCAA
>NZ_JAMAXZ010000041.1:0-255 GCF_023712585.1 Microbacterium sp. P26
TCAAATCATCATGCCCCTTATGTCTTGGGCTTCACGCATGCTACAATGGCCGGTACAAAGGGCTGCAATACCGTGAGGTGGAGCGAATCCCAAAAAGCCGGTCCCAGTTCGGATTGAGGTCTGCAACTCGACCTCATGAAGTCGGAGTCGCTAGTAATCGCAGATCAGCAACGCTGCGGTGAATACGTTCCCGGGTCTTGTACACACCGCCCGTCAAGTCATGAAAGTCGGTAACACCTGAAGCCGGTGGCCCAA
>NZ_JAMAXZ010000042.1:0-227 GCF_023712585.1 Microbacterium sp. P26
CGGCATCCGCCCCTCCGGGCTGAGGATGCGCGAATGACGGAGCCTGCGCCGCCGCCCACCCACGGCCCAACACCACCTCAGCGATCCGCACAAGCTCAGCCGGCATCCGCCCCTCCGGGCTGAGGATGCGCGAATGACGGAGCCTGCGCCGCCGCCCACCCACGGCCCAACACCACCTCAGCGATCCGCACAAGCTCAGCCGGCATCCGCCCCTCCGGGCTGAGGAT
>NZ_JAMAXZ010000043.1:0-204 GCF_023712585.1 Microbacterium sp. P26
GTGTGACGCCCCGGGGCCACCTTTCGCGCCCCGGTTTTCGCTGCGCGCGGAGGTGGCGCAAGCGCCGGGCGTTCGTTCGTGGCCCCGCGGCCACGCGTGACGCCCCGGGGCCATGTTTCTCGCCCCGGTTTTCGCTGCGCGCGGAGGCGGTGCAACCGCCGGGCGTTCGTTCGTGGCCCCGCGGCCACGTGTGACGCCCCGGGG
>NZ_JAMAXZ010000004.1:0-331842 GCF_023712585.1 Microbacterium sp. P26
CGCAATCCGAACAAACGGACCGACGAGGAATAAATTGGCATTTGACAAGTGCACGCTGTTGAGTTCTCAAGGAACGGACGCACCCACAAGAAACAGTCTTCCGACCTACCCGTGAGGCAGTTCACTAGATTGCCGTTCAGGCACGACCGACAGCACGAAAACTCCGGACGGAGTTGTTTTGCTGAGGATGTGTGCCGATTGGCAGGATCCCAACTGTAGACCAAAGAGTCGAAACTCTCAACATCTGGTGTTGGGGGTGGTTCGCTACTTGAGGGGCTGCGGGGCCTTTCGGCCGCTCCGCTCTCCCCTGTGGGGCGAACAAGTAATAATTTACGCGGGAACGGCGGACCCGTCGAATCCAGGCACCCCCCGGGCGTGTCGCGCCCCAGGGCCGCGGAAGGACGCGGGTTCTCAGGCAAAGCGGTCGGCTCCGCCCCATCCTCCGACCCACGCCTCGACGTGGGGTTCCGGTCCCACCGCGTGCACACCGTCGACGGTCACGGTGAGCGAGTGGTGTCCGTCGCCCATGTCCCATCGCCGCCGACGGCGGAGGGCGCGTCGACTGACCGCGTGGCCCAGCGTCGTCCCATCGGGCGAGACCAGTTCGACGGTGCCGACCGACGCGCCACTCAACACGGCGATCGCGCGAACCAGAGGCTCGGGGTCGAGCACCACCACCGGTACACGCAGCTCAAGCACGACGCGGACGTCGTCCCCCGCCTCGGCGGACACACGAGGGTCCTGGCCCAGCACTTCCGCCTCGCGCGCGGCATCCGTCACCACTCGTGCACGGGGGAAGGCGACGAGCAGGGAATCGACGCAGACGAACGCCGCGGCGGTCCCCACCCCCGCGGGCAGGCGCACCTCGAGGTCGGGCGCCGTCGGCAGCAGCCCTCTCGCGGACGACCCGTCCACAGGAATCAGCGACGCGAGACGCAGGGTCTGCTCGTTGCCCGCGCGACGGCGGTCGCCCGATTCCCGGCCGGCCCAATCCGGGCCGTCGTGCCAGGCGACGGCATCCGGGACGTGTGCGAACACCGCTCCGGCCTGCCACGCGCGATGCGCCCACTCCCAGTCTTCGCCGCCGTACGAAGAGAACGATTCGTCGAAGCCCCCGGACTCGGCGAAGAAGCGCCGCGAACAGGCGAGCACCGCGCTGATGACGTAGCGATAAGAGCGGTCGTCGGCGTCGAGCAGGTTTCCGCTACGCGCATAGGCGTCGCGCAACCACGCGGGCTCGTCGAGCTCTCGCGCGGGAGCCGACTCCGCGATCGGAGCGTCGAGCGGGACCTCTGAGAGGTCGGCGTGGCGGCGGCGTCCGACCGTCACCGCTTCGGGGAGCAGCGTCGGCAGGCGCACCATCTTGCGCACGTAGTCGGGCTCGGGTGTCGTGTCGGCGTCGAGGAAGCACAGCACCTCGCCCGTAGCGGCCTCGACCCCGAGGTTGCGGGCGGCCGCGGCGCGGAACCCGCGGTCGTCCTGCCGGACGAGACGGACACCCGCGGGGACGACGGGCTCGTCGGGGGATCCGTCATCGGCGACGATCACCTCAAGCAGACCGGCCGGATAGTCCTGCAACGCGAGGGCGAAGAGGGTGCGGGCGAGCTCGACGGGCTGGTCGTAGTGGGTGACGATGACGCTCACCCGGACCGGCTCGGGCTCGCGGTGGGCGAGCAGATCCCACCGGTTGCCCGGCACCCACGGCATCCGGTCGTTCCATACGCCGGTCGGCGACTCGCTCACGCGCGCGTCTCCGTCCACCAGTCGAGGTAGGCGCGCGCGGCATCGGCGCGACCGAAGGGCACCCGGTCCAGGCCGTGCCAGGTGGACCCGGGATCGGCGCGCGCGGCCGAAACGGCGGCCGCGAGGGCGTCGGGCTCGACGGGAGACAGGGTTCCGGGCCGCAGGGCGGCCATCTCGTCGACGTAGCGGTTGCGTACGGCGAGGGGGCGACGCCCCCATCCGATCCACGACGCGAGGGATCCGGACGCCGAGACGTGGCGATGCGCGATGACCGGCACCGCGACCCGGCTCACGCGCGCGGCCATGTCGACGTCGTCGAGCCACCCCGTGACCTCCACCCGGACTCCGCGATCCGCGGCGCGCCGCTCGAAGGCGGCGAGGTCGTCGGCGTGTCCGTCGGAGGCACGACCGAGCACGGTGAGGCGCGTCATGCCGGCCTCGACCGCCGCGTCCAGCGCCTCGTCGTGCCCCTTGCCGGGGTAGAAATAGCCCAGGACACCGAGCGAATCGTCGAGGGGCCCGGCCGAGGCGTCGGAGGTGCATTCGACGGGAAGCGGCACGACCGCGACGGGGCCGTTCCACACCCCCTCCTCGCGCAGCAGCTCGCGCTCGTGGGCGCTGTTGACGACGACGCCGCGCGCGGCCTCGACCACCGCGCGGTAGAACGCCCGGCGCCGCGGGCGGTTCCGCTCCCCATCGGACTCCTGCGGCACATCGTGCAGGGTGACGGTGAGCGGGTGGCGGGAGGCGAGGGCCTCGACGGCGCGCGCGGCGTCCTCGGGCGAGGCGCCCCAGAGGCGATCGGTCACGTGCGCGTGCACGGGCGTCCCACTCGGCAGCCCGGCCAGGGCGTCGGGCGTCACGGTCCGCGTCGCCGGCTCCAGCCGCACGACCTCCACCGCAATCTGACGGGCGTAGACGGCGACGCCGTGCGGCCCCGAGGGCGCGAGGAGCACGGGCGGGGCGGCATCCGGAATCGAAGACGTCGCGGTCACGCCGCAGCCGCCCAGGTGCGCAGGAGCGGGGTCATGCGCTCGACGACGGCCGCGAGCAGGGCGGGATGCGCGGCGTAGTACTCCGATTGCGCGTCGCGCACGGCCTCTGCGGGCACGCGCTCCCCCGCGACGATCCAGTCGGGCTCGGGAGCGTCGTCGAGCTCCCACGCATCGACGACCCACGACTCGAGGGGCGCGCGCACCGACGCGAGGATCGGGCGACCGGGGTCGACGACCTGGCCGGGGCGGCCGAGCGCGGCCACGATGCGTGCGCCCAGGGGCAGGAACAGCGCGTTGCCGGGGTGGTTCACCGTGCGGGCGAGGTCGGAGACGACGGGCGAGAAGAGGTCGGATGCCGACACGTCGAGCCCCATCGCCTCGCGGCGGCGCAGTTCGGCGATCGAGGCGGCGGCGATCTCGCGGACGGTGGTCGCCGGAAGTCGCGGCGGCACGGCGATGCCCGCCGCCGCAGCGACCGTGCGCACGTCGTGATACGCCACGATCGGCGGATCTTCGGGGAAATCGGGGAGGCGGAGCACCGCCTGGAAGGGATGCAGGCCCGCGAAGCGGACGGCCGGGACCGTGACGGTGCGGGCCGTAGACGGCAGGGCCGCGCGCAGCTGAGCGGTGCCGAGCGGGAGGCCGCGGTAGTCGTCGCGGATCGGCTGGACGACCAGGAACGCCGCCTCCTCCAACAATGCGTGCAGGCGTTCCGCGTCGGCCGCGTCGAGTTCGTGCACCGCGGGCACGCGGATCGCGGGCAGCGCGTCGGAGGAGATGACAAGGCGCAGCGACTCTGCCTGGCAGTTGCCCACGACGATCCCGAAGCCCGTCGGAGGAGCCACGTCGCCGAAGAAGGCGGCGTAGTGCGCCCGGCGCGCTATCACCGCGTCGCCGTGATCCGCAAGGCTGTGCAGCCCCGGCCTCTCGCCACCCATGATGAGGAACGTATCCGTCGGTGCCATCGTCGTCACAACCGCCCCGTTGCATTGCGATGTGCCTGGTGATGCGGTACGCGCATCCCTACGCACGCAACGCCACGAGGAGGAGAAGATCGTCACCACCACCGTCCCCCCGGTTCGAGTCGCCGCCGTTCCCTCGGCCCACCCCTACGTCACCGCCGTCGCCGACCCCGCGCACGTGCACCTGCTGGCGGATCCGCCGCCGCCCGGTGCTCCGGCCGGTCAGTGGTGGCCGCCCCAGGTGCTGCTGCCGACGTGGCTCGAGCAGCACGCCGCGGAGTTCGACCTCGTGCACGTGCACTTCGGCATCGAGTCGTACCGCCCCGACGAGCTCGCCGACACCGTCGCGACCCTGCGCCGCCTCGGAAAGCCTCTGGTCTACACGGTGCACGACCTCGAGAACCCGCAGTTGAGCACCCAGGAGGAGCATGGTGCCTCCGTCGCCGTGCTCGCGGAAGCCGCCGACGAGCTCATCACCCTGACCGACACCGCCGCGGAGGAGGTCCGGGCGATCGTGCACCGCTCCCCCACGGTCATCGCGCACCCCACGCTGCTGGGCGAGGCCGAGCGGCCGATGGGCACCGCACACGATCTGACGCGGGTGGGCGTGCATCTGCGCGACCTGCGTCCGAACATCGACGGCGTCGGCACCGTCGCCACCCTCGTCCGCGCGATCGCGGACCTCCGCGCCCAAGGTGCGCGCGTCGAGGGCGTCGTGCGGATGAACGAACGCGTTCGCGACGACGAGGCCGCGGCATCCATCGCCCTGCTCGCCGAGAAGTGCGGCGGCGTGCGGGTGGAACGGGGTCCGCGTCAGGACGACGACGAGCTCTCGACGTGGCTCGCCGACCTCGACGCGTGCCTGCTGCCCTACCGCCACGGCACCCAGTCGGGCTGGGCGGAACTCTGCTATGACCTCGCCGTTCCCGTGATCGGTACGCGCGTCGGCCACATCGCGGCACAGCACCCGGGCGACTTCCACACCTTCGGCGTCGGGGATCCGCTCTCGCTCGCCCGCGCGATCGTCGACGCGACCGATCCCGCCTGGTCGACCCCGGGTTCGCGGCGTCGCGCCGCCGAAGTCGAACGACGCCGTGGCGAACGCCTCACGGAGTGGGAGGCGGTGCGCGCGGCGCACCGCGAGGTCTACCGACGGGCTCTCTCTGCGGAGGTGGCCGCGTGATCCGCGGGCAGCGACCGCTGCGCGTGCTCGTGGTCGCGCCCTCGCGCTACGCGCTGCGTCAGCCGCACGCCGGCGGACTCGAAGCGGCCGTGTGGGATCGCGTGCGTTGGCTGCGCTCGCGTGGGCACGACGTGACCCTGTGCGCCGCCGACGGCTCGGACTTCCTGGGCGAGACCGCGGAGTTCCGCCTGCCGACTCCCGAGTGGACACGGCCCGAAGACGCCTCCGACACCGACTACCCCAGCGGCTACGCCGACGCGGTGGACGCCGCCTTCGACGCCGCGCGGGACCGCCTCATCGCCGACCGCCACCTCTACGACGTCGTCGACAATCACAGCCTGCACCCGGCGCCGATCCGCTGGAGCCGCGAGGCCGACATCCCGGTCGTCACGACGCTGCACACCCCTCCGCTCGAGCCGCTACTCGAAGCCGCCCAAGACGTGCGCGACAGCTCGCACCGATTCGTCGCGGTGAGCCAGGCGACAGCACGGGCGTGGTCGGTCGAGGGGGTCGACGCGTTCGTGTTCCCCAACGGCGTCGACACCGACCAGTGGACCCGTGGCGCGGGCGGGACCTCATGGGTCTGGACGGGGCGGGTCGTGCCCGAGAAGGCCCCGCACCTCGCCATCGAGGCCGCCCGCGAAGCCGGAGCGCACATCGTGCTCGCCGGCCGCATCGGCGACGTGGACTACTTCGAGCAGGAGATCGTGCCGCGACTCGGAGTGCACGCGCGGTACGTGGGACCGCTGCGGCAACCGGATCTCTGCCGCCTCGTCGGCTCGTCGGCCGTCGCCCTGGTCACCCCGATGTGGGAGGAGCCGTTCGGTCTGGTGATCGTCGAGGCCCTCGCGACGGGGACCCCCGTCGCCGCGTTCGACATCGGCGGGGTGTCGGAGGTGCTCGCGGGCATCCCCGGGGCCGTCACCGTCACCGCCGGTGACGTCGTGGCGCTCGCTCAGGCCGCCGCCCGCCTCGCGGAGACCGGCGCGCGCGAACCGCTCACCCGCGTGTGGACGCGGCGCGCCACGGTCCGTCAGCATTCGATCGCACAGCGCCACGGCGAGGTCGAACGCGTGCTCGCCCACGTCGCGCAGCCGGTGTCCGCGCGCCGTGTCCCGGCGGTGTCGTGGTGATCGGCTGGTACGTCCACCACCACGGGTTCGGGCACGTCGCCCGCTTCCTCGCCGTCTCGCCGCACCTGCGCGAACCCGTCGTGGCGTTCTCGTCGATGCCGCGCCCGGCGGGCCTGCCCTCTGAGATCGACTGGATCGAGCTGCCCCCGGACGCCGATGCGTTCGAGGACACCGACGGCACGATCATCGACCCGCGTCAGGCCGAGCCGACCGCCCGCGGACACCTGCACTGGGCCCCGCACGGGCACCCCGGGCATCGCGCGCGGCTGGCGGCCATCGCGGCCACCGCCGTCGACCGCGACCTGCGCGTGCTCGTCGTCGACGTGAGCGCCGAGGTCGTGGCCTTCGGACGCCTGCTCGGTCTGCACACCGTCGCGGTGACGCAGCCCGGCGAACGCACGGACCTTCCGCACGCTCTCGCCTACGCCCTGGCCGACCGCATCGTCGCGCCCTGGGCGCACGGCGCCGTCTCGACCACGGGACTCGCCGAGCACGCCGACCGCGTGATGTGGACCGGTGGGATCTCTCGCTACGACGGCCGGCCCGACGACGGCGCCCGCGACGCGCGGTCGGTGCTGCTGCTGGGCCGGGTACTCGACGACGATGTCCGCGAAGAGGCGACGGCCCGCCTGCGGGCCCGCGGGTGGGAGGTCACCGCGATCGGCCACGACGAGGAGTCCCGCGTCGACGACCCCTGGCCCCTGCTGACCCGCAGCACCGTCGTGGTCAGCGCCGCCGGGCAGAACAGCGTCGCCGACCTCGCGGCATCCGGATCTCGAGCCGTCGTCATCTCGCAGGACCGGCCGTTCGACGAGCAGCACCACACCGCCGACGCCCTCGGCCGGTGGGGACTCGCGCGTCGCGCCGATCAGACCGTCTCGGCCAACGACCTCGTGACCCTCGTCGAGAGCGCCGCCGGCGACGACCCCGACTGGGCGCTCTGGCAGGTCGCGGGCGCGGCCCGGCGCATGGCCTCGGCGATCGAGGCGGTGCTGCCGTGAAGACGGCCGTCATCACCGTCGCCTCGGCGGCGCGGCAGGAACACCTCGAACGACAGCGACGCGTGCTGGTGGAGGTGGCGGACGACATCGTGCGGGTGGAGGCGTGGCTCGACGAGACGCCCCCGACGCAGGCTCCGGATGCCGACACCCTCACGCTGCACGTGCCGCCGGGGCCGCACGGGATGCGCGTGGGCGAAGGGCGCAACCGCGCCGCCGCACGGGCTCTGGAAGCGGGCGCGGAACTGCTCGTCTTCCTCGACGTGGACTGCCTGCCGGGTGCCGACCTCCTGCCCGCGTACCGCGCCGCCGCGGCCGCGCACCCCGACGCGATCCTGGCCGGAGCTGTGACCTACCTGGCGAGCGTCCAGCGTCCCGAATCGGCATCCGACCTGCCCTTCCTGGTGCGCCCCCATCGCGCGAGGCCGGCGCTTCCCCCGCGAGAGACGCGCGCCGCCACCGCCGCGGAATACGACCTGTTCTGGTCGCTGTCGTTCGCAGTGACGCCCGCGACCTGGGCCCGGATCGGCGGCTTCCACGCCGGCTACGAGGGGTATGGCGCCGAAGACACCGACCTCGCCTGGACGGCTCGCGACGCCGACGTCGAGATGCGCTGGGTGGGCGGGGCCGATGCGTTCCACCAGTGGCATCCGGTGTCGTCTCCCCCGTGGCAGCATCTCGAAGACATCCTGCGCAACGGTGCGACGTTCCACCGCCGCTGGGGGTCGTGGCCGATGGGCGGGTGGCTCGACGCCTTCGCCGCGGCCGGGGCGATCGAGCGCCGCGGCGACGTGTGGGTGCGCACGGCCTGACGGCTGTCGAGTGTCCACGACACCCGGAGTGCCGGGAGACCCGGTCCGGGTGTCGTGGACAGTCAGCGATGGTTCGGGGCGCCCGCCGCCCCACGCCCCACGCTGGTCGCGGGGGCGCGGGGCGGGAGCGGGGCGCGACGAGCGGGTCGGGGCGTCAGGCGCGACGCAGCCAGACCGTCGTCTCACCCGGCAGCGTGTCACCGTCGAGCGCGCGGCTCGACACCAGCACCTCGCCGGCGGGCAGGGGCGCCGGCTGGTCGCCGAAGTTGGTCACCACGGTCCAGCCGTTCGGGCGCTCGAACGCCACGACCTCGTCGCCGGCCGCGTCGACCCACGTGAGCTGCTCGTCGGTCTGCAGTTCGTGCCGCAGACCGAGGGCGCGGCGGTAGAGCGTGAGGGTGGACGCGGGGTCGCCGTCCTGCAGATCGACGGCGTAGGTGGCGAACCAGTCCGGTTGCGGCAGGTGCGCCCCGCCCTCTCCGAACCCGAAAGCGGTTCCCGACTCCGACCAGGGCAACGGCACGCGGCATCCGTCGCGTCCCTGATCGATTCCGCGGCTGCGGAAGAACGTCGGGTCCTGGCGCTGGTCGTCGGGGATCTCGGCCACCTCGTGCAGGCCGAGCTCCTCGCCCTGGTACAGGTACGCGGAGCCGGGCAGGCCCAGCACGAACAGTGCGGCCGCGCGCGCACGGCGCTCGCCTCGCTCGGCGTCGAGGGTCGGCGACTGCCCACCCGAGAGCAGCCACTCGTTGCCGTGCTTGAGCGTCGGGCGCCCGTCGTCGCCGCGCTCGGCGTCGGGAAGGCCGTACCGCGTGGCGTGACGGACGACGTCGTGGTTCGACAGCACCCACGTGGTCGACGAGCCCGAGGTCGCGGCGAGGGCGAGGTTGTCGGCCACGATCGTGCGGAACTGGCGCGCATCGAAGTCGGCCTCGAGCAGGTCGAAGTTGAAGGACTGGCCGAGGCTCTCGGCGCTCGCGTACAGCGGCACGCGCGAGGGGTGCACCCACGCCTCGGCCACGGCGGTGCGCGGCGGGTCGTACGAGTTGAACACCGCGCGCCATTCGGCGTAGACCTCGTGCACGTCGTCGCGGTCGAGCAGCGGGTGGTTCCCATCGATCGGCATCGCGTCGAGCTCGGCCTGCGAGGGCAGGGGCTCGCTGAGGTCTTTGGTGAGCATGTGCGCCACGTCGATGCGGAACCCGTCGACGCCGCGGTCGCTCCAGAACCGCAGGGTCTTCACGAAGTCGGCGCGCACCTCGGGGTTCGACCAGTTCAGATCGGGCTGCGAGACGTCGAAGTTGTGGAAGTACCACTGGCCGTCGGCGACGCGCTCCCACCCGGATCCGCCGAAGACCGACACCCAGTCGGTGGGCGGCTCGGCCCCGTCGGGTCCGGTGCCCTCGCGGAAGATGTAGCGCTCGCGGGCGGCCGACCCGCGGCCGGCGGCCAGGGCCTCCTGGAACCAGGCGTGGTCGTTCGAGGTGTGGTTCGGCACGATGTCGACGACGACGCGGATGCCGTGGGCGTGCAGCTGCGCGATGAGCTCGTCCATGTCGGCCAGGGTCCCCAGCCGCGGGTCGACGTCGCGGTAGTCGGCGACGTCGTAGCCGCCGTCGGCGAGGGCCGAGGGGTAGAAGGGGCTGAGCCAGATGGCATCCACCCCCAGCTCGGCCAGGTACGGAACGCGCGAGGTGATGCCGGGGATGTCGCCCAGGCCGTCGCCGTTCGTGTCGGCGAAGCTGCGGGGATAGACCTGGTACACGACGGCCTGGCGCCACCAGTCGGGGGCGTCGGAGAGTTCGCGAGCGTGTGCGGACGGTGCTGCGGTGGTCACGGTTGTCCTTTCGAGGGGATGGTCGGTCAGCCCTTGACGGCGCCCTGCGTGACGCCCGCCATCACCCATCGCTGGGTGAAGAGATAGGCGACGATCGCGGGGGCCATGGCCATGAGGTACGAGGCGAAGGCGACGTTGTAGTTGTTGGAGAACTGCGTCTGGAACAGGTTCTGACGCACCGGCAGGGTCTGCAAGGCCGGGTCGCTGATGATGAGCGAGGGCATCATGAAGTCGTTCCACGCGTAGAGGAAGGCGAAGATGCCGACCGTCGCGCTCATCGGCGCCAGCAGCGGGAAGATCAGCTGCCAGAACGTCTGCCACGTGGTCGCGCCGTCGATGCGCGCGCTCTCTTCGAGTTCGAGGGGGATCGAGCGCAGGAACGCGGTGAACAGCAGCACGCTGAAGCTGAGCTGGAACATCGTGGCGAGGATGATCACGCCCAGCGGGTTGTCGAGCCCGACCCGGCCCGTCAGCTGGATCTGCGGCAGCGCGACGACGGGGAACGGGATGAACATGGCCGCGAGCAGGTAGAAGAACGAGTAGCGGAAGAGCTTGCGATCCCAGTTGCGGGCGATCGCGTAGGAGGCGAAGGCCGCGAGGATGATCGTGGCGACGACGGTGCCGGCGGTGACCAGCAGCGAGATCGCCAGGCCCACCGGGAACTTCGTCAGCGTCCATGCCTGGACGAACCCGTCGAAGCTGATCGGCGAGGGGAACGAGAACGCGTTGCCGTCGACGACCTGGGTGCCGCTCTTCAACGCCATCGAGACGGTGACGTACAGCGGCAGCAGTACGGTGAGGGCGCACAGCACGAGGATGGTCGTCGTGGGCCAGTTGACGCGCTCCATGCCGACGCGACGCGAGCGGCGGCGCGAGGGCTCGAAGCCAGCAGGCCCCTGACGCTCGGGGAGGGTGAGCTCCGCCTGCTCGACGGCGAGGGCGGGCTGGTTGAGGGCGGTCATGACAGGGTGTTCCTTCCCCGGGTCAGCGAGAGCTGCAGGAGTGAGATGACGACGGCGACCACGAAGAAGAGCGCGGCGTTGGCCATCTGGTAGGCGTAGTCGCCTCCGTTGAATCCCAAGATGATCGACATCGCGACGCTGCGGGTCGCGGTGCCGGGGCCACCGCCGGTGAGACCGACGATGATGTCGTACGCGTTCAAGAAGCCCTTGAAGCCGAGGATGACGTTGATCACGACGTACCCGGCCACCAGCGGCAGCGTGATGCGCAGCAGCTGCTGGGTCTTGCTCGCCCCGTCGAGGCCGGCGGCCTCGTACACGTCGCCGGGCACCGCCAGCAGACCCGCGATGTAGATCAGGAGCGTGCCGGGGATGGCCTGCCACGCGGTGACGATCACGATCGCTACCCATGCGAGGTCGGGGTTGGCGAGCAGGCTCGTCTCGAGCCACGGGATGCCGAGGGCCGCCCCCGCCTCGGGCACCGAGTTGCTGAAGAGGAAGTTGAAGACGTAGGCGATGATGATGCCGGAGATCACCATCGGGATGACGAAGACCGTGCGCAGCGCCTTCTTGAAGCGGATCTGCGCGGTCAGCCCGACGGCGAGCAGGAACGCCGCCACGTTGACGACGATCACGGTCGCGACCGAGAAGCCGAACGTGAACAGATACGCCTGCAGGATGGCCGGGTCGCTGAAGATCGCGATGTAGTTGGTGAGCCCGGTGAAGTTCCACTCCCCCAGGCCGATCGAGTCGGTGAAGCTGAGGAAAATGCCGATGAGACCCGGAACCGTGATCGCGAGCGTGAACAGCACGAGCGTCGGCAGCAGGAACAGGTAGTAGATCGGCTCGACCCGACGGGAGCTGCGACGCGCTGTCGCCTTGCCTCCCGTGACGATCGTGGTGGTGGTGGTCATCGCGCGGCCTCCTCGCCAGCGGCATCGTTCGTCGAGGCCGGGGGCTGGCGGAACGCCAGGCGCGACCAGTCCTCGTCCATCGTGCGCAGGGTGGCCTCGGGCGAGGCGCCGAAGATCATCGCCTGGGCGTAGTTGAAGGTCGGGATCGTCTTGGGCACCAGGACGGAGGCGCCCTGGTAGATGCGCCCCTCGTCGTAGTACGGGATCATCCCGGCCACGCGCGGGTCGCTCGGTGAGGGGGCGTCCGTGGTGGGGGCGAACCCGAGCTGCGACTCGTTGTACGCCTCGATGATCTCGGGCTGGTAGAGGTACTCGAGGAAGTCACGGGCGGCGTCCTGATGGCGGGAGGCCTCGGGGATGATCGCGGCGAGGTCCATGTTGACGCGCACCTTGAGGTCGGCCGGGTCGTCGGTCATGGGCAGCGGGAACGTGCCGACGGGCAGGTCGGGCGCGGTCTTGGCGATCTCGCCGAGCGCCCACGGTCCCTGCAGGTACATGCCCGCCTCGCCCTGGGCGAAGGCGAGGTTGCCGTCGCCGTAGGCCCGGCTCTCGGCATCCGGATTCGTGTAGTTCTGCGCCAGCTCGAGCATGCGGTTCATGGGCTCGGTGAAGTCCTTCGCGAACGACACCGGCGAGTCAGGCCCGACCTGCGCGCCCTCGCCGGCGAGGCCGTCGAAGAAGTCGATGACGTCGAGCGAGCCGCCCACGGAGTAGTCGTACCAGCCCTGCGCGACGGTCCAGTCGTCTTTGAAGGTGCCGTAGAACGGGGTCACGCCGTTCTGCGTCAGGGTCTCGGCGACCTGGATGAGCTCGTCGTAGGTGGTGGGCACCTGGAGCCCGAGCTGGTCGAAGATCTGCGTGTTGTAGATGACGGATGCCGCCATCACCGAGTACGACAGGGCGCTGGTGCGACCCGCGCACGAGCCGTACTGGTCCATGAGCGGCTGGAGGTCTTCGCGGACGCTCGCGGCGGCCGCGGTGCCGCTGAGATCGCTGAGCGCGCAGCGCTGGACGAAGCGGGCGACCTCGTAGTTGTAGTTGGCGAGCATGATGTCGGGCGGGTTGCCGCGGACGAAGCTCGCCGACACGACGTCGACACCCGAGCTGTCCATCTCGACGCGCACCTCGTCTTGAGAGGCGTTGTACTGCGCGACGACGTCGTTCATGAACGACAGCGCCTCGCGCTTGCTGAAGGTGAAGCGGATGGTCTCGCGCCCGTCGGCCGAGCATCCCGCGAGCAGACTCGCCCCGAGCACCCCCACCGCGGTCGCCGCGAGCCATCGTCGCCCGGCTCTGGTCTTCGTCGACACCTGGTTTCCTCCTCCGCCGCACTGCGAATATGTTGTATCAGCGACTAAATCTAGTCGCCAAATCAATGTCGTGGAGGCAGTATTGCATCGGGACGCAGGCCGGTCAAGAGCACCGGGCGCGACGCGACAGAGGGGCGAATGCCGATGGACGCCGTGACCGCCACGCCCTCGCTGCGTCGGCACAGCCTCGACGCCGTGCTGCGCCACGCGTGGGATGTCGACGCCTTCACCGCGAGCGATGTGATCGCGACCGTCGGGGTGACCCGGTCGACGGCGATCGACGTGCTCGACGAGCTGACGGCCCGACGACTGCTGGCCGAGATGCCGAACGCCCGCGCCGTCGGGGAGTACTCCAAGGGCCGGCCCGCGCGACGCTTCGCCTTCCAGCCCGGCTCCGGCGTTATCGTCGGCGTCGACGCCGGTCGCGGGCACGTGACCGCCACCGTGGCCGACCTGCGCGGCGCGACGCTCGCGACCTCCCGCCTGGCCGTCGACCCCGAACGCGACTCCCCCGAGCGACGCCGACGCGCTGCCGAGACGATCGTCGACGCGACCCTCACGCGCGCGCGACGCGAAAGGAGCGACATCGTCGCGATGTGCGTCGGGGTGCCCGCCCCCGTCGACCGTCACGGACGCTCGCCCGTGCACCACGACCGGTTCTGGGAGCGCATGAACCCCGGCTTCGTCGACACGTTCCAGGCCTGGTCGCCGGTCGTCCACGTGGAGAACGACGCCTCTCTCGCCGCCGTGGCCGAGCGCGCACGGGGAGCCGCCGTCGGCTGCGACGACTTCGTCGCCCTGCTCGCCGGGGAGCGCTTCGGCGCCGGCGTCCACCTCGACGGCCGCCTTCTGCGCGGAAAACACGGCGGCGCCGGTGAGACCGTCGCCTTCGACCGTGTCGAGGGCGTGGGCAGCGCCGAGGGGCTCGCGCCCCGCTGCGTCGACGCGGCGCGGGCGGCGCTCGCCGACGGCAGCCTTCCGGCCGACAGCGCGCTGCGCGGGATCGACCCCGAGTCCCTCGACGCCAAGACCGTGCTCGACCTCGCCGCTGCGGGGGACGCCGGGGCGCTCGCCATCGCCCGTCGGGTGGGCGGGGCGCTGGCCGGCGTGGTCGGCATCTTCGGCAGCCTCTTCGACGTCGACCGCGTGATCGTCTCGGGAGCGATCGCCGCGGGCGCGGGTCCCATCATCGACGCCGCGATCGCCGCCCTTCCGCGAGCTCTCGACCTGCCCGCCCCCGAGATCGTCGCCTCGGCCCTCGGCGCCGACATCGTCTCGATCGGCGCCGTCGCTGCCGCCGTCGAGGCGGCGCGCGAGAACGCCCTCGATCTGCCCGTCTTCGCGCTGCCCGAGGATCGCGTGCGGGCCTGAGTCACGGCATCCGGAACGACAGGACAACCCCCGCGGCGCGGATCGCGCGGACGGATAGCGTCGAGGGGTCCGGTCCGATCCCCGGGCAGGTGGAGACCTCATGCCTTCGTGGCCCGAACACGTCATGTGGTGGCACGTCTACCCGCTCGGCTTCGTCGGCGCACCGATCCGCGACGGCGAGGGGCCGGATGCCGAGATCGTGCACCGTCTGGGCCTGCTCGACCCCTGGCTGGACCACGTCATCGAGCTCGGCCTGAACGGGCTCCTGCTCGGCCCGGTGTTCGCGTCGGAGACCCACGGCTACGACACTGTCGACCACCTGCGCATCGACCCGCGACTCGGCGACGACGGCGATCTCGACCGGTTGCTCGCGGGGGCTCGGGAGCGCGGCATCCGCGTGTTGTTCGACGGGGTTTTCAACCACGTCGGGCGCGCGCACCCCGCGTTCCGGACCGCGACCGAGGACGGTCCGCAGCTGTTCCGCGGGCGGTGGGTCGACGGACGGTTCGAGGCCGAGGTGTTCGAGGGGCACGGCGCGCTCGTCGCCCTCGACCACTCGTCGCCGGCGGTCGCCGACCTCGTGGTCGACGTGATGTGCCACTGGCTCGAGCGCGGGATCGACGGGTGGAGACTGGATGCCGCGTACGCGGTGCCGCCGGAGTTCTGGGCCGCGGTGCTTCCGCGGGTGCGCGAGAGGTTCCCCGAGGCGTGGTTCGTCGGCGAGGTCATCCACGGGGACGGCCCCGCGATCGTGCGCGCCTCGACGATGGACTCGCTGACGCAGTACGAGCTGTGGCAGGGCATCTGGCACGGCATCGCCGACGGAAACCTCTTCGAATTGAGTCACGCGATCGAGCGGCACGACGAACTGCTCGCCACCTTCGCGCCGCAGACGTTCGTCGGCAACCACGACGTCACCCGCATCGCCTCGGCCATCGGATCCGATCTCGTGCCGCACGCCCTCGCCGTGCTCTTCACTGTCGCGGGGACCCCGTCGGTCTACGCCGGCGACGAGTTCGGGTGGACCGGCGTGAAGGAGGAGCGCGAGGGCGGCGACGACGCGGTGCGGCCGGAGTTTCCGGCATCGGCCGCGGAGGTCGGCGAGGTGGACGAGCGGATCCTCGAGACGCACCGCGCGCTCATCGCGCTGCGCCGCCGCAAGCCGTGGCTCTGGCGCGCGCACACCGACGTGGTGGAGGTCGCCAACGCCGCGATCGTGCTGCGCACCGCGGTCGGCGACGACGCGGTCGTGGTGGCGCTGAACATCGGCGACGAGGCGGTGTCGGTGCCCGCCGCCGACGCGCGCACGGTCGTCACCGGCGACGGGAGCCTCGCCGACGGGCGGGTCGAGCTCGGCCCGCGCGGGTGGGCGGTGCTGGAGGGCTGAGTCCCTGCGCTGACAGCAAGGCCCCTGAGTCGACAGCGAGGTCCCTGAGCCGACAGCGAGGCCCCTGAGCCGACAGCGAGGTCCCTGAGCCTGTCGAAGGGACCGGGACCCGCAGACGACCGCGGACGCTTCGACAGGCTCAGCGACCGCGCTTCGACAGGCTCAGCGACCGCGTCAGGCGCCGGCGCGGAAGCGGTGCTCGGGGCGACCGGTGCTGCCGTACCGCAGGCTCACCTGCACGAGCCCGCGTTCGGCGAGCGCCGTGAGGTGGCGCTGCGCCGTCGCACGCGAGACCCCGATGCGCTCGGCCACCTCGGTCGCCGACGCCTCGTCGGCGCCGAGCGCGGCGAGCACGGTCTGCTCGGTCGCCGACCGCGCGAGCGAGGGTCCGTCGCGCTCGCCCCGCATCGCGGCGGCTGCCCGATCGATGTCATCCTGCGAGAGCGGGCGCGGGCTCGACAGCAGATTGCGGTAGCGCGCGAAGCGGTCGAGGCGCTCGGCGAGCACGCGCGTGTCGAACGGCTTGACGAGATAAGCCAGCGCACCGGCCGAGAACGCGCGGCGCACGGTCGCGGCATCCGTCGCCGCCGACAGCACGAACGCGTCGACGTCGAGCGAGCGCACGAGTTCGATGCCGTCGCCGTCGGGCAGGTACACGTCGGCCAGCACGAGGTCGGGCGCGTGCGCGGCCACCGCGGCGCGAGCCTCGCCGACCGTGCGCGCCGGTTCGAGCGCGACGAAGCCCGGCCGCGCCGCCACCGCATCGCGGTGGAGCCCCGCCACGCGGAAGTCGTCGTCGACGACCAGAACCCGGATGCCGTTCACTCGCTGGTTCCCTCTCGCTCGCTCGTCCCGCCCCGCACGCCCGGCAGTCTTGCCGCAACCACCGCGCCGTGATCACCGCACCCGGCGTCGACCACCCACACCTCGCCGCCCCGGCGTCGGGCGAACTCGCGCGAGAGCGGGAGTCCGATACCCAGTCCGTGCACGGCATCGGGATCGTCTCCGCGCTCGCGCGGCGCGAAGATCGCCTCGACGTCGGCGATGCCCGGTCCCGTGTCGGCCACCGTCAGCACGACCGCGTCGGCGTCGTCGAGCACGCTCACCTCGACCCCGCGGGGTTCGGGAGCGAATGCCGCCGCCGTGACGGCATTGTCGATGAGGTTGCCGAGCACGGCGACCACGTCTTCGACGTCGTCGATGGGCGCGCTCGAGAACGTGTCGTCAGCCACGCGCAGGGCGACCCCGCGTTCGCGCGCCGACAGCGCCTTGGCACCGAGGAACGACTGCAGCATGGGGTCGCCGACGAGCTCGATGCCGGGCACGGCCCAGTCCACCGATCCGCGGTCGACGAGATCGGCGAGGAACGCGCGTGCTTCGTCGATGCGTCCGGCGTCGAGAAGGCCCACCGCGGCGTGCAGGCGGTTGGCGTTCTCGTGGCGCTGCACGCGCAGGGCATCGCCCATGGCGCGCACGCTGTCGAGACGGCCGGACAGGGCGATGACGTCGGTGCGGTCGCGCAGCGTCGCCACCCGGCCGAGGGTGCGCGTTCCGCGGCGCACCGGACGCACGTCGAGGAAGACCACGCGATCTCCCAGCGGGAGCCCGCTCGACGCACCCGGTGCCGACAGGGCGGCGACGACGGCGGGCGGGAGCCCGAGCTCGTCGAGGCGGTGGCCGACGGCATCCGTGATCCCGAGAAGCCGCTCGGCGGAGGGCGTGCACACCCGCACGACACCGGCGTCGTCGAGGGCGAGCACTCCCTCGTCGGCGCTCTCGAGCACGGCGGTCTGCGTCTGCACGAGCGAGACGAGTTCTTCGGGCTGGACGCCCAGGGTCAGTCGCTCGAGCCGTCGGCGCATGAGCAGGGCGACCACCGCCCCGATCGCCACGGCGAGCGCCACGGCCACCGCGATCCCGCCGATGAGGGCAGGGAGGTCGTCGAACACGCTCGCGCGCTCGAAGCCGACGCTCACCTCGCCCACGGGCGCTCCCCCGCCGGGCGGATAGACCGGCACCTTGGCGCGGGCCGATTCGCCCAGCGTCCCCGTCTCCCACGTCACGACCTCGCGCCCGGCGAGAGCGTCGGCGAAGCTCGTGCTGACCACCTCGCCCAAGCGATTCGGATCGGGATGGGCGAGGCGGATGCCGTGGTCGTCGGTGATCACGACGAACAGGCCCTGCGTGCGGGCGGTCACATCGGCCGCGTACTGCTGCAGCGCGCCGCCGCGGAGGTCCGCGGCATCCGGAGTCCCGGGATCGGCCGAGTACTGCGCCACGCGCTCGCGCACCTCGGGCGCCTCGGCCACGGAGCGGGCGATGTTGAGGGCGGAGGAATCGGCCTCGGCCTTGAGCTGCTGCACGCCGAGCCAGGCGAAGACGGCGGTGCAGACGACAACGACCACGAGCTGGGTGGCGATCTGCACGAGCAGCATCCGCGTGGCGAACCGCATGCGCACCTCCTCGCTCGTCGTCTTCGGCGCACGGGGCGGCGCGCACGGCTCTGTGCGCGAAATGCGCAGAACACACGGTACGCGCATAACGCCCCGCAATGCGAGCAAGCGCGCGGCCGAGCACCCCGCGTCCGTAGTGTCACCGAATCGACGGCGCGCCCCGTGCCGGCATCCACGACGAAGGAGTCGCGATGACCCCCCTGATCCTTGCGGCCGAAGCCGAAGAGTACGCGGTGGCCTACACGCCCGCCGACGGAGTGCTCGTCGCCCTCGGCTTCCTCATGGTCCTGTCGTTCATGGCGCTGATCATGACGCGGCGCATGACCCCGATGGTCGCCCTGATCATCGTCCCCACCGTGTTCGGCCTCATCGCGGGCGCCGGCTTCGGCCTGGGCGACATGGTGATCGACGCGATCGGCAAGATGGCCCCCACGGCGGCCCTGCTGCTGTTCGCCATCATGTACTTCGGCATCATGATCGACGTCGGACTGTTCGACCCGCTCATTCGCGTCATCACGCGCTTCTTGGGCGACGACCCGGCCAAGATCGTGCTCGGCACGGCGATCCTCGCCGGCGCGGTCTCGCTCGACGGCGACGGCTCGACCACCTTCATCATCACCACCTCGGCGATGCTCCCGCTCTACCTGCGCCTGGGCATGAGCCCCGTCGTGCTCACCTGCGTCGCGGGCCTCATGAACGGCACGCTGAACATCGTGCCGTGGGGTGGCCCGACCGTTCGCGCCGCCACCGCCCTCGGCCTGCAGCCCACCGACGTCTTCGTGCCGATGATCCCCTCGCTGCTCGCGGGCCTGGTCGTCTCTCTCGCCTTCGCCTGGTTCCTCGGCCTGTCGGAGCGCAAGCGCCTCGCTGGCTCGATCGACACCGCCAAGATCGACGGCCCGGGAGGCTTCGGTCGCCTCGGCGCCCCGAAGATCTTCCGCGGAGCCGAGCACAAGCCCGGCGCCCTCGCGTCGCTGCGCACCGGCAACATCGTCACCGTCCGCGGTGGCGGGGCCGCCGTCGCCGCCCCGCAGCTCGTCGAGGCCGCCGACACGGCGATGGCCGACACGATGCTCGACCCCAACCGCGCGACCCTGCGACCCAAGCTCATCTGGTTCAACCTCGCGTTGACCATCGCGGTCATGGTGCTGCTGGTGCTCGACCTGTTCCCCCTGGCCTTCGTGTTCATGGTCGGCGCCGCGATCGCGCTCGTGATCAACTTCCCGAAGCTGCGCTCGCAGGCCGACGAGATCGTCGCCCACGCACCCAGCATCGTCGGGGTCGTGTCGATGGTGCTCGCGGCCGGCGTGCTGGTCGGCGTGCTCAACGGCACGGGCATGGTCACCGCCATGGCCGACTGGATCACCCAGGTCATCCCCGCGTCGATGGGGCCGTTCCTCGCCGTCATCACGGGTGTGCTGTCGATCCCGTTCACGTTCTTCATGTCGAATGACGCGTTCTACTTCGGCATCCTCCCGGTGCTGGCCGAGAGCGCGGCGAACTACGGCATCGCCCCGGTCGAGATGGCCCGCGCCTCGATCACCGGTCAGCCGGTGCACCTGCAGAGCCCGCTGGTCCCCGCGATCCTGCTGCTCGTCTCGCTCGCCGGGGTCAACCTCGGCGACCACCACAAGAAGGTGCTGTGGCGCGCGACCGTGGTCTCGCTGGTGATGCTCGCGGTCGGCGTGCTCGTCGGCGCGGTGCCTCTGCTGGGCTGAGGCCCGAATGCGACGAGACCCCGGATGCCATGGCATCCGGGGTCTTCTCGTGGGAACGACTCAGCGCGCGGGCGGGGCCGAGGCGCGCACGATCAGGCGCGTCGGCAGGGGCGTGCTCTCGGTGACGGTGTCGGGCTCTTCGACGAGCAGCAGCACCTTCTGCATGAGGATCTCGCCCAGAGCGGCGAAGTCCTGCCGCACCGTGGTCAGCGAGGGGTGGACGAACGCGGCCTCGGGCACGTCGTCGAAGCCGACGACGCCGATGTCTTCGGGCACCCGCAGGCCCCGCTCGCGCAGGGCCGACAACACGCCGATCGCCATGTGGTCGTTGGCGACGAAGATCCCCTCGCCGGGGGTGAGGTCGGCCTCCGACGCGATGCGGTAGCCGCTCGCCGCCGACCAGTCGCCGTGCACGGCCGGGGTCGACTGCGCGCGCGCCGCCGCGACCTCGTCGCTCCATCCGCGCAGACGCTCGACGGCATCGGGGTTGCGGGCCGGGCCGGCGATGTGGCGCACCGTGTCGTAGCCCGCCTCGAGCAGGTGGCGCACCGCTCCCCGAGCCCCGCGGTACTGGTCGATCGCGACGAGGCGCGGGTGCGGCCGGGCGCTGCTGGCCGAGGCGACGACGGGGATGTCGATGTCGAGGGCCTGCACCGCCGCGAGCACCTCGGTGTCGACCACGACGAGCACGATGGCATCCACTCGCTGCTTCAACAACCCGTCGATGGCGGTGCGCACCGCGGCCACGTCGTTCTGCGGCGAGCTGATGGCGTCGACGTTGTAGCGCGCCGCGCGGGCGGCGAAGTTGAAGTTCGTCGCGATCGACGACGGGCCGTAGTCGACCGTGCCGGGGGTGACGAGGCCGATCGTGCGCGTGCGCCGCGTGACCAGCGCGCGTGCGGCCGGCGACGGGCTGTACCGCAGCTGCGCGATCGCCTGCTCGACGCGCGCGCGGGTGGCGGGGCGCACGTTGGGCATGTTGTTGAGCACGCGCGACACCGTCTGGTGCGACACCCCCGCCAGGCGTGCGACGTCGAAGATGTTGGCGGTGCGGGAGGTCTTGTCGTCAGCCACCGTCACCCGCTTCCGGGGTGGTGTGACCGGCGACGAGTGCGAGCAGCGCGTCGGAGGTGAGATCGGCGGCCGGCACGATCTGGGCGAGCTCGCCGTCGCGCATCACGGCCACCAGATGGGCCACGCGCAGCACCTCGTCGAGCTCGGCGGAGATGTAGACGATCGACAGTCCGTTGTCGCTGAGTTCACCGACGAGGCGTTGGATCTCGGCCTTGGCGCCGACGTCGATGCCGCGGGTCGGTTCGTCGAGCACGATGAGGCGCGGCGACAGCGCGAGGAGGCGCGCGAGGAGCACCTTCTGCTGGTTGCCGCCCGACAGCGTCGAGACGGGACGATCGATGTCGGCGGGGCGGATGTGCAGCGCCTCGACCCAGCTCATCGCGAGCTCGCGCCGCCGCGCCGTGCTCAGTCGGTGGAACACGCCCCGCTGGGCCTGCAGCGCCAGGGTGATGTTGTCGAGCACGCTGAGGTCGCCGATGACCCCCTCGGTGCGCCGGTTCTCAGACGAGTACGCGACGCGACGCCGGATCGCCTCTCGCGGAGTCGACAGGCGCACCGGGTCGCCGTCGATGCGCAGCTCGCCGGAGTCGGGGTGGTCGACGCCGGTGAGCGCCCGCGCGAGCTCGCTGCGGCCGGAGCCCAGCAGGCCCGCCACCCCGATCACCTCTCCCTCGGCGATGTCGAGGTCGGCGCCGCGCAGGCGGGGTCCGGATGCCATGCCCCGGGCGCTCAGCACGGTGGGGCCCTCGGCCGGGTCGGTGGAGCGCTGCCCGAGCGGGGCGAGCGCCTCGGCGGTGGCGCCGAGCATCTTCTCGACGAGATCGATGCGCAGGAGTTCGCGCGTGCCGTACTCGCCGACCAGGCGTCCTCCGCGCAGCACCGTCACGCGATCGCAGATCTCGTAGACCTGGTCGAGGAAGTGCGAGACGAACACGATCGCGATCCCCTGCGCCTTGAGGTCGCGAATGACGCGGAACAGTTCGGCGACCTCGTCGGCATCGAGGCTGGAGGTCGGTTCGTCGAGCACGAGCACGCGGACGTCGGTCGAGACGGCGCGGGCGATCGCGACGAGCTGCTGCACCGCGAGCGGGTGCGACGACAGCACCGAGGCCGCGTCGATGTCGACGCCGAGCGCCGCGAGCGCCTCGTCGGCCCGCTGCCGCATGGCCCGGTGATCGATGACGCCGAAGCGGCGGGGTTCGCGGCCGAGCGAGATGTTCTCGGCGACGGTCAGGTTGGGCAGCAGGTCGATCTCTTGGTAGACGGTGGAGATGCCACGGGCCTGCGCGTCGGCCGGCGACGACAGCCGCACGACGCGGCCGTCGAGCGCGATCTCGCCGGCGTCGAGGCGCAACGCCCCGGTGATCGCCTTGATGAGGGTCGACTTGCCGGCGCCGTTCTCGCCCATGAGCGAGTGCACCTCGCCGGGCAGCAACCGGAAGTCGACGTCGGCGAGGGCCGATTCGACCCCGAAACGCACCGTCGCTCCGCGCACCTCGAGGAGGGGCGGAGCGACGGCGGACATGGGGTCAATCATGCCCGCGCCGCACCTGCTGCGCCGACACGACCCGGAAGAATCACCGACTCAGCGCCGAGCGCGACACGATGACCCGTTGCACGACGACGAACAGCAGCAGCAGGGCACCCACCGTGATGCGCGTCCACGACTGCTCGGCACCCGAGAACGAGATGATCGTGCGGATCAGGCCGTAGACGAAGACGCCGATCATGGAGCCCACCACGAAGCCGCTGCCGCCGGTGAGCAGCGTGCCGCCGATGACGACCGCCGCGATCGTGTCGAGCTCGGTGCCCACACCGTTCAGCGGATATCCCGCACCGGAGTAGGCCGTGAGCACGATGCCCGCCAGCCCCGCGCACACCCCGCTGATGACGTAGACCGACAGCTTGGCGCGGACGACGGGCAGACCCATCAGGCGTGCCGACTGCTCGTTGCCGCCCACCGCGTACACGGTGCGGCCGAAGCGCGTGTACCGCAGCACGAAGGCGGCGAGCGCGACGACCAGCAGCGCGATGATGCCGGTGGGGGTGATGTACCACCCGGCGAACGAGAAGCGCGTCGACTGCAGCCACAGCAGACCCTCGTTGTCGACCTTGATGGACTCCAGGCTCACCACGAACGCGAGACCTCGCGCGAGGAACATGCCGATGAGCGACGCGATGAACGGCTGCACGTCGAAGAACTGCACGAGCACGCCGATCAGCAGGCCGATCGCCGCACCGATGAGCACCATGGCGGGGAGGGCGACGGCGACGGGAACGCCGTCGGAGAGCATCTTCGCGCAAAGGATGCCGGTGAAGGCCATCACCGCTCCGACCGACAGGTCGATGCCCCCGGTGAGGATCACGAAGGTCATGCCGACGGCCAGCACGAGCAGGTACGCGTTGTCGAGCAGGATCGACGACATGATGCGCGGGAGCTGGAAGTTGGGGAACCAGTACATGGCCCCCGCGATCATCACGACCAGGATGATCACCGCGGCGAACACCGGCACCCACGAGATGTGGCGGCTGAGGAAGCGACGGTAGGTCGAGGTGGGCGACGACGACGCCGTGCGCCGTTCTTCGGTGAGAGTGGCCATCAGGACAGCACCTTTGCGTCAGGACGTCGGGTGAGCGGGCGCGCCGCGGAGCGGCCCGCCGTGTGGAAGTACGCGCGGAACCGACGCGACTGCAGCAGCACCACGATGAGCACGGCCACGGCCATGAACACGGGGCTGACCGCGGGCGGCACACCGAGGAAGGTGATCGTGCTCTTGAGCGTCTGGATGGTGAAGACGCCCACGACGGTGCCCGCGAGGCTGAACTTGCCGCCCGCGAGCGAGGTGCCGCCCAGGACGACGGCGAGGATCGCGTCGAGCTCGATGTAGAGCCCTGCCGCATTGGCATCCGCCGCCATGATGTTCGAGCTGTAGAGGATTCCCGCCATGCCTGCCAAGGCACCGCTGGCGATGTAGGCGCCCCAGATGATGCCGCGCGAGCGGACGCCCGCCAGACGGCTCGCCTCGGGGTTGATGCCGACCGCCTCGGTCAGCATGCCCAGGGCCGTTCGCCGCTCGAGCACGCCGATGACGAGCACCGCGACGATCGAGACGTAGAACGCGAACGGCAGTCCCAGGACGTACCCGCCCGCGATGAACTTGTACGGATCGCTGTTGATGGTCGTGATGAAGCCGCCCGTGATCAGCAGGGCGACACCGCGACCGGCGAGCATGAGCACGAGCGTGGCGATGATGGGTTGGATGCCGAGGACCGAGACGAGGAACCCGTTCCAGACCCCGAGCAGAAGGGCGACGCCCACGGCCGCGGCGATCGCGGTGAAGACGACGCCGAGGTTGCCCGGGTCGGGTGAGGCCTCGATCACGGTGAGCGCGACGGCTCCCGAGACGGCCATGATCGCCCCGACCGAGAGGTCGATGCCGCGCGTGGCGATGACCAGGGTCATACCGAGCGCGACCAGCATCAACGGTGCGCTGTTCCGCAGGATGTCGATGAGCGAGCCGTAGAGCTGACCGTTCTGCACGGTGACGCTCAAGAACGAGGGGCGCGAGATCGTGTTGACGGCGATCAGCGCGAGGAGCGCGGCGATCGGCCAGACGAGGCGGTGCGCGAGGAACTTCTTCATGCGATCTTCTCCCGATCGGACGACACTGTCTCGGGTACGGTGGGCGCGGCCTGCTGCGACTGCCCCTCGGCGATGTAGGTCACCAGGGCGTCGAGATCGACGTCGCGGGTGGCCAGCTCGCCGATCTTACGACGGTCGCGCAGCACCGCCACCCGTTGGGCGATGCGCAGCACCTCCTCGAGCTCCGACGAGATGAAGACGACCGACAGGCCCTTCTCGGCGAGCTCGGCGACCTTGCGCTGGATGTCGGCCTTGGCGCCGACGTCGATGCCGCGCGTGGGCTCGTCGAGGATGAGCAGCTCGGGGGCGGTGGCCAGCCACCGGGCGAGCAGCACTTTCTGCTGGTTGCCCCCCGAGAGGTTGCGGATGAGGGCGTTCGGGTCGGCGGGCCGCACCCCGAGGGCGGTGATGTACTCGTCGACGACCGCCTGCTTCTCGGCGGCGCTGATGCGGCGCATCGCCCCGCGTCGGGCCTGGATGCCGAGCACGATGTTCTCGGCGACGGTGAGGTCGCCGACGATGCCCTCGGCACGACGGTCTTCCGACGAGAACGCGATGCCGCGGTCGAGGGCGTGACGGGGCGAGCCCGTGCGCGATGCGGTGCCGCCGACGTCGACGGATCCCTGGTCGGGACGGTCCGCACCGGCGAGCAGTCGCGCGAGCTCGGTGCGACCCGAACCCAGGAGCCCTGCGAGCCCGACGATCTCGCCCCCGAACACTTCGAGATCGACGGGCTCGAGGGCGTTCTTGCGGCCGAGGCCCGAGGCCCGCAGCACGGGCGTACCCGTGCGGTCGATGGGCCGCTCGGCACTGGCGGAGAGCGATTCCAGCTCCCCCAGCTCGCGGCCGATCATCTTGGCCACGAGTTGCTCGCGGCCGAGCTCGGTGATGGCGTACTCGCCGACGAGCGTGCCGTTGCGCAGCACCGTCAGCCGGTCGGAGATCTCGTAGATCTGGTCCAGGAAGTGCGACACGAACAGGATCGCCACCCCCCGGTCGCGCAGGTCGCGGATCACCGAGAACAACTGTTCCACCTCGCCCCGGTCGAGGCTCGAGGTCGGTTCATCGAGCACGAGCACCTTGGTGTCGACGACCATCGCGCGGCTGATGGCGACCAGCTGCTGCACCGCGATGGAGTGGCTGGCGAGGATCGAACGCGTGTCGATGTGCACGCCCAGCTCGGCGAGGTAGGTGGCGGCCGCGGCGTGCGTGGCCTTCCAATCCACCATGCCCGCTCGGCGGATCTCGGCGCCGAGCATGACGTTCTCACCGACGGTGAGGTTCTGGCAGAGGTTGACCTCTTGGTAGACGGTGGCGACGCCGGCGGCCTGTGCGTCGGCGGTGGTGCGGAAGTGCCGCTCCTCACCGGCGACGCGGATGCTGCCCGCGTCGATGCCGTAGACCCCGGTCAGCGCCTTGATGAGAGTGGACTTGCCGGCTCCGTTCTCGCCCATCAGCGAGTGCACCTCGCCGGCGCGGAGGGTGAAGTCCACGTCGTCGAGCGCCTTCACCCCGGGGAACTGGATCGTGATGCCGCTCATCTCGACCACGGCGGATCGTTCGGGTGTCATGTCGATCGCTTTCTCTGATCGGTGGCGTGCGGGACCGGGGAGGGCCCGGCCCCGCACGCCGGGGAGGATGTTCCGTCGATGCCGTGGCGATCGGACGGGTGCCGCCGTGGGAACGACGGCCGATCCCTGCGGATCAGTAGGGGCGGCTGTCGAGGACCTTGGCGGCCTGCTCCTGGTCGAAGGCCTGGTCTTCGACGATGTAGCTCTTGTCGACGGACTCGCCCGCGACGACCTTCTTCACGATCTCGGCAGCCTTCTCACCCAGCAGCGGGTTGCACTCGACGATGTAGTTGAACTCGCCCTTGGACAGCGCGGTCATGCCGTCTTTGACAGCGTCGATCGTGACGATCTTGATGTCGGTGCCGGGCGTGAGACCCGCCGCCTTGATCGCCTCGAGCGCGCCGAGACCCATGTCGTCGTTGTGCGCGAAGAGCAGGTTGATCTGCGAGCCGTACTTCTGCAGGAAGCCCTCCATCACCGTCTTGCCCTCGGCGCGGGTGAAGTTGCCGGTCTGCGAGTCGAGCACCTTGATGTCGGTGCCCGAGATCGCGGAGTTGAAGCCCTCGGCCCGGTCGGTCGCCGCCGACGATCCGGTGGTGCCCTCGAGCACGACCATGTTGGTGGGCGTCGAGCCGAAGTTGTCGGCCACCCACTTGCCGGCCGTCTCGCCCTCCTTCTTGAAGTCGAGTCCGACCCAGCTGGCGTAGAGGTCTTCGGATGCCGAGACCGTGCGGTCTTCGAGGATCACCGGGATGTTGGCGTCCTTGGCCTCTTTGAGCACGTCGTCCCAGCCGTCGGTGACGATGGGAGCGAGCACGATCGCGTCGACGCCCTGGTTGATGAAGCTGCGGACCGCGGCGATCTGCGCCTCGGGCTTGTTGTCGGCCGCGTTGAAGATGAGGTTGAAGCCGTTGGCCTCGCTGAACGCCTCCTTCATCGACTCGGTGTTCGCGCTGCGCCAGCCGCTCTCGGAGCCGGTCTGCGCGAAGCCGACCGTGATGACGTCGCTGCCGCCTCCGCCGCCGCCCGCCGCTGCTCCCCCGCCGCCTGCGCAGCCGGTCGCGGTGAGTGCGATCGCTCCGACGAGCGCTGCGCCCGCGATGATCTTGTTCGCCTTCATGATGAAACCTCCTCGTTTCGCCGGCGCCTGTGCCGGTGTCATGTGTGCAGCACCTCGGGTGCGCCGTGTTGGAATGTTAGCGCTCACACAACGCGTGCTGTCAAGCAATCTCGCTCCCGCAAGTGTCACGGATTGATAAATGTGAAGCTTCACACTGGGCGCATGGCGGGGCGACGGGGGCCTTCGCCGCCGGGGCGCGACGGCGCGAGTGCGGCCGCCGGCCCGCCGGGGATCCGCGCACGAACGGTCGATGACGGGCACGGGAGCGTTTCGTCGTGTTGCGCCCAGCGATGCCCCGCGCCCGGTGAGCGCCTACCGTGGATGTATGACTTCCCTTCCGCATGCAGCCCCCGAGAGCACTCCCGCCATCGGCACCTCGGTCTCGGCGGACGACTTCAAGCGCGCGTTCCGCGGGCACCCGGGCGGGATCGCGGTCATCACCGCGTACGGAGAGAACGGCCCCGTCGCCTTGACCGCCTCGTCGGTGTCGTCGGTCAGCGCCGATCCGCCGCTGCTGATCTTCTCGGTGTCGGCGCTGTCGTCGGCGACGCCCACGATCATCGCGGCCGACACGATCGTGGTGCACCTGCTCGACGCCGAAGACATCTCGCTCGCCCGCGCGGGCGCGACCAGCGGCCTCGACCGCTTCGCCGACACGTCGACCTGGTCGCGCCTGGCCACCGGCGAGCCCGTCTACCACGGCGTGCGGGCGTGGCTGCGGTGCAAGATCGTCAGCCGAATGGATGCCGGCGGCTCCACGGTCATCGCCGCCCAAGCCCTGCAGGTCGACGTCGAGCGCGACCTCGAGCCCGGTGAGCCCGGCGCCGCGCTGGTCTACCACAACCGCACCTGGCACCGCCTCGGCGAGCACTCGCGCCTCGACTGAGCCACGTCGGCCGGCGTCGGCCCGCCCCTTCTCCGTCGTCGAGACTGCACCTCGCTGACAAGTCCGCGTCAGGCTGCAGCGGACCCGTCAGCGAGATGCAGTCTCAGCGTGAAGGGCCCCGCGGGTTCGCGTCAGAGGCCGCAGGACGCCGCGTAGAAGTCGTACATCTTGCGGCGCAGGTCGTCGGACGCCGTCAGCCGCACGGTCCCCGTCTGACCGTCGGCCGTGGTGACGGCGAACGGGATGAGCGTGCCGACCTTGTCTTCGGCGAGCGCGTGCGCATCGCAGCGATTGGGGACGAAGGGCACGCGCAGCTCGCTCGCAGCGTCGGTCCCCCGCACGACGCGCGAGATCGTCACCGTCGGAGCCCCGCCCGCGCCGTCCCACGGCGCCAACAACGTCGTCCCCTCGACGGAGTCGATCGTGAACGATCCGTCGCCGCGGCCCGCGCTGATCGCCACGACCAGGTCGGCGGGGGACCCCGGCCCGCCGCCCTCGAAGTCGGCCGCCTCGAGAGTCGCCACGCTGTCGACCGCGGCGGTGAAGCACGCTGTCGCGTGAGCCGCCGGGAGGAACGAGAACCGGTCGCCGGGCGTAATGGTCTCCGTGCTCGACGACGCGGCATCCCGCCAATCCACCTCGATGGTGGCGGATGCCGATTGCTCGCCGCACACGGCATCCGGAAGCGCGATGCGCAGGTCGGGCGACCCCTTGCCCGGCTTGAGGTCGACGGGGCGACCGTCCCACGCCGGATCGCCGGGGTAGTCCGCCGAGACGAGCCGCACGCCCGTGATCGTGACGGTGCGGTCACTACCGTTGGTGACGCTGACCGCGATGCGTCCCTTGGCGATGTCGGAGCGGGGTTGGTACAGATCGGCGGTCAGCGCGGGGGCGGGCTCGGCCGGGGCCGTCGAACAGCCGGTGATGCACGCTGCGAGCGCGAGGATCACCGCGAGTCTCCACCGCATCCGCTCTCCTTCAGCCGTGGCAGGAATCTACCGCGCGTGATCGTGTGACGAGCGCGCCTCGGCGCGGCAGTAGGTTATCTCCGCGGTCGCCAGCACCTCATCGCCCGGACCGATCGCCCGGACCCGGGTCGAGCCCGCGTCGCCGCACAGGCGGATGTCGGTGTCGACGAACGCGGGGGCCGTCATCCGCACACGCAGCGCCGCCATCACCCGACCCCGGGCATGCCGACGGGCCGCGTCCGCCATCAGAATGCGCAGGAGGGGGCCGTGCACCAGGAGGTCGGCGAGACCCTCGACATTCCGCGCCCACTCCCTGTCGTAGTGCACGAGGTGGGTGTTGCAGGTGAGGGCGGAGAATCGGAACAGGTGCCGGGCGTCCAGTCGAAGCGTCTCGACCCACTCGGCGGTCGCCGCCGCCGTCGGGTCGGTCCGCGGCGGTCGAGGGGGACCGGCGACGTCTCCGAGGAAGACGTCGTGCCACGTCGTGCGGGCGGCGACGCGGCCTCCGACGCGGAAGACGCGTTCGATGTCGGCGAAGACGAGCCGGCCACTCGCACCGGTCTTCTCGGCGATCGATCCCGCGGCCGCCTCCTGCGTCACCTCGTCGCCGAGGCGCAGTGGCACCTCGAACACCGTGTCCTCTCCGGCGTACATGCGTCGAGGAAGATCGATCTCGGGCAAGATGCCGTCGCGCCCGGGCGTCCCGTCGGGGCGCAGGTCGGCGACGGGCACAGCGAAGGGGAAGAGGATCCCCTCCCACCCGGCGGGAAGGGGATCCTCTGCGGCGAGGACCGGCTCGGTCGCGGCGAAGGTGCCCCGGTACGCATCGACCTGGATCGCGTCGATGACCTGCGTGCGCGTCGTGCTCACGACAGGGCGCCGTCCTTGCGCAGCCGTGCGATCTGCTCGGCGTCGTACCCGGCGAGGCCGGTCAGCACGACATCGGAGTGCTCGGCGAAGCGGTTGGCGCGGCGGCCAGGCGTCGCGGGAGTGGCACTGAGCTTGATGGGCTGCCCGAACATGCGCAGGACGCCGAGCGGACCGTAGTCGGCCTCGACGATCATGTCGCGCTCGGCCGTTCCCGGGTCGTCGACGACCTCGCCGATCGTCTTGATCGCCGTGAGCGGGATGACGTCGCCCGCCATGTCCTCGAGCTCCGCCTTGGTTCGTCCGACGAGCCACCCGGCCACCAGCGGCTTGACCCGGCGCGCGTAGACCTCGGGATCGAAACGCTTGCGCATCGTGTCGATCTCGGGATCGTCGGCGACGTCGGCGTCACCGAACAGCTCGCAGCTCGCCCGCCAGAGCTTGTCGGTGTAGGCGCCGAAGAACACCTGCCCGTCGGCGCAGTCGAACAGCTCGTAGGGTCGCACCCAGGCATGCTCGTTGCCGGCAGGAACGGCCTCGATGCCACGCACCGTGTAGTCGACGACGGCGGTCTCGGTGAGTGCGAGCACACTGTCGACCTGCGCGACGTCGACCATCTGTCCCCTGCCCGTGCGCTCCGCATGACGAAGCGCCGCCAGCGTACCGACGACGGCGAACAGGGTGGCGGACAGATCACCGATGGTCACCCCGACGCGCACGGGCGGCTGGTCGGGATACCCGTTCATCGACCACAGCCCTCCCGCGGCCTGGGCGGTGTTGTCGAAGGCCGGGCGCCGGCTGCGCGACCCCGTCTGCCCGTAGCCGGACACCGCGACGTAGACGAGGCGCGGGTTCACCTCGCGCAGCACGTCGTAGCCCACGCCGAGCTTCGCCATGGTGCCGGGGCGGAAGTTCTCGACGAGGATGTCGGCGCGGCGGACCAGATCGAGCAGCGTCTGCGGGCCACCGGGGGCGGCGAGGTCGAGGCCGATGCCGAGTTTGCCGCGGTTGTACTGCGCGTAGTACCCGCTGAACTCCTCGTCGCCGTCGGTCAGGTACGGCGGGAAGCCGCGGGATACGTCCGGGTCGCGCGGATTCTCGATCTTGATGACCGTGGCGCCCAGGTCTGCCAGCATCTGCGCGGCGTACGGGCCGGCGAGCACCCGCGAGAGGTCGAGGACGACGACTCCGCCGAGGGAACCTGCGCCGGGGTCGAGGGGGGTGGTCATGCGGGGGTCTCCTCCCGGTCGGGGTGTGCGGAGGCGATGAGGGCGGCGGCCACTCGAGAGGCGTGCGGCCGTCCGCGCGCAGCGGCCAGCCAGGCGCTGGTGCGCGCCAGGGCAGCGAGGTCGATTCCGGTGCGGATGCCGAGACCCTCGAGCATCCAGACGAGGTCCTCGGTCGCGAGGTTGCCGGTCGCACCGGGGGCGAAGGGGCACCGCCCGAGGCCGCCGACCGACGAGTCGAACTCGGTCACCCCGTTGCGCAGACCGGCGTAGACGTTGGCGAGGGCCTGACCGTAGGTGTCGTGTAGATGAAGGGCCACCTCGTCGCGGGGGATGCCGGCATCCGCCACCGCGCCGATCACCCGCTCGATGTGACCGGCGGTCGCGACGCCGATCGTGTCGCCCAGCGCGAGCGTGCGGCATCCGGCACCGCGCAGCGCGAGGGCCGCGTCGATGACGGCACCGACGTCGACCGCTCCTTCCCACGGGTCGCCGAACGCCATCGACACATATCCCCGGACGGGAAGACCGGCCGCGCGAGCGGCTCCGGCGACCTCGATCGCGCGGGCGACGGCACCGGCGCGATCGGTGTTCAGGTTTGCGCGGGCGAACGCCTCGGTGGCGCTCACCACGACGGCCACCTCGCGCACCCCGGCGGCGAGGGCGTCGACGAGTCCCCGGCCATTGGGGACGAGTGCCACACGCCGCGCACCCGCGGGTGGCGAGACGGATGCCACCACCTCGCGCGCGTCGGCGAGCTGAGGGATCCACGACGGGGGCACGAAGCTCGTCACCTCGAGAGCCCGCACGCCCGCGGCGTACAACCGTGCGCACAGCTCGATCTTGACGTCGGTCGGGATCACGTCGGTCTCGGCCTGCAACCCGTCGCGGGGTCCGACCTCGTACACGGTCACGTCGCCCGGCAGGCCGGAGACGGGCACCGGCAGCGGGCCCCGGAACGGGATCGCCGCGCTCACGACGAGATCCTCCGCAACTCGGCCAGTACCTCTGCCGCGTGCTCGACCCGGATGCGGCCGTCGGCGACGATGCGCGCGGCGACGCCGGCGATCTCGTCCACTGTGGCGCCCGCGCTGGCGGCGATCGTCCGCGCGTGCAGAGTCATGTGCCCGCGCTGGATGCCCTCCGCAGCGAGCGCGCGGCAGGCGGCGAGGTTCTGCGCCAGCCCCACGGCCGCGATGGTCGCCGCGAGCTCGCGCGCCGACGCGAGACCGAGCAGGTCGACCGCCGCCCGGGCCGTCGGGTGCGCCCGCGTCGCGCCGCCGACGAGTCCGACGGCGAGAGGCACCTCGAGGGTTCCGACCAGGTCTCCGGCCGCGTTGCGCTCGAAGCGCGACAGCGCCCGGTACGACCCCTCGCGAGCGGCGTGGGAGTGGCATCCGGCCTCGACGGCCCGGGTGTCGTTGCCGGTGGCGAGGACGACGGCCGTGATGCCGTTCATGATGCCCTTGTTGTGGGTCGCCGCCCGGTAGGGATCGACCTCGGCGAACGCGCTGGCCGCTTCGATGTCGGCCACGACCTGGGCGCCGCCCAACAGGTCCGCCGGGAAGACGGCACGGGCACGGGTGAGACGACGGTCCGCCTTGTTGGTGAGGATGCGCAGAAGGGTGCGCGACCCGGCGATCTCGGCGACACGCGGGGCGAGAGCTTCGGCCATGGTGTTCACGGCGTTCGCCCCCATCGCGTCGCGCACGTCGACGTGCAGATGCAGGATCACCTGCACGCCGGTGCGCGTGACCAGGGTGCGCACCGTGATGTCGGTCGCACCGCCCCCGAGTGAGACGAGCATCGGGTCCTGCGCGTTGGCGAGGGCGAGGAGTTCCTCTCGGACCTCGAGCAAACGCATCCTCGCCCCCTCGGGGTCGATGACGTCGAGCACCTGGACCTGGGCCATCATCACGTCGCCGGTCGATGAGGTGGAGAAACCGCCCGTCGCGCGCGCGATGCGCGCCGCGTTGGACGCGGCGGCCACGACCGAAGGCTCCTCCGTCGCCATCGGTACGAGGCGGTCGACACCGTCGACGCGGAAGTTCGTCGCGACACCGACGGGGATGCCGATGAGTCCCACGACGTTCTCGACCATGTGGTCGGCTTGCGAAAGAGTGAGTCCCTGCGCCGGATCGAGGGCGGAGAGGCTCTCCGCGTCGAGGCCGGCCGCTTCGGCCACCAGCTTGCGACGCTCGAGGGGTTCGTGGTCGCGCAGACCGGACAGGCGGCTGGTGGTGGTCACGCGGGCTCCTTCGCGGGCGATGAGACACCGCAGCGACCACGGCGTCCCTTCGACGCTAGGTCGGCGACGAGCAGCTCGGTACGGATCGATCGCACAGCGCTCCCCTGCGGGAGTGGGCGGTTCATCCACCGTCACCGCGCTCGAGTCGTTCGCGCAGCTCGTCCAGTCGCACGGCGACCGACAGGCGGAAGAATCGCTCGTCGCCGCGCCACCCCTCCCCGAGGAGGGTGTCGAGCTTCTCGAGCCGCTGCAGGATCGTGTTCGTGTGAAAGGTCAGTGCGCGGGCCGTTCGGGTGGGGCTCGCGCCGTGACGGACGAAGGCGCGCAGCGTCGCGAGCAGGTCGCTCCCGCGGGTGGCGTCGTGTCGACGCACCGCCCCGAGGGCTCCGTCGAGGAACCCACGCACGGCGCGGCTGTCGGCACCGATCGCGGCGGCGTAGGGCAGCAGGGCATCCGCCTCGACCCGGACGTCGCGCAGACCGAGCGCGCGCGACAGAGCGACGGCGGAGCGCACCTCGCCCGCGGTACGCGCGATCTCGCCGTCGGGGGCGACACCGGTCACCGCCAGCACCCCGGCGCCGAGGTCGTCTTGTATCGCCGCGAACTCCGCCGCGTCGAGCGCGGTTTCGTGTGCCGCCATCACGAGGCCGTCCAGCTCGCCCACCAGCGCCGACGAGCCGAATCGACGGGCGATCGCCCGGGTAGCCGCAGCGCGCCGATCCCCCGCCACGGCGAAGGCGGTCACCGCGCCGAGGGCGCGATCGTCGATCCCCACCCGCCGCAGGGCCGCCGTCACATCGGCCCGTCGGTGGGCAGACGCCGTGACGAGGTCGATCAGCAGATCGGATCGCCGGCGGTGGTCGGCCTCCGCCACCGCCTCGTCGGACAGCGCGAGCAGAGCGGCGACCTGCCCCGCGCGTTCGATGGTGCGGTGGTCGACCTCGTCGAGTCCGCGCGTCGACCGTCCCACCACGACGGCGCCCAGGACACGACCGCCGGCCACCAGTCGATTGACGATGCGGTCGGGTTCCTCCCCGGCGGTCGGGGCGAGCACGCCCACGATCAGTTCCGGACGGACGTCGCCCTCGCGGGCCACGATGCTCCCCGCGGCCCCGACGATCGCGACCGGCGCCTGCAGGGCGTTCGCGAGGGCACCGGCGACCGGGTCGAGCCCGCCCCCGGCCAGAACGGCGTCGACGAGCTCTCGGTGCACGCGGTTCGCGCGGTCACGGGCCGCCACGTGCGCGGTGAGTTCTGCGGCGACCTCCCTCGCAACGGCGGCCTGCTGGCGGGCGTCGGCGAGCGCCGCGGCGGTCTGCATGACCACCGAGGCATGGTCGGCGAGCGCGGCCAGCAGGGCGATGTCGTCGGGGGTGAAATGACGCTCGCGTCGCTCGGCGACGAACAGCACCCCCAACACGCGCGCATCCGAGAGCAGCGGGACCCCGAGCAGGGAGACGATCCCCTCGCCGGCGACGGCCGCATCGAGTCCCGAGGTGTGCCGCTCCGGCGCGACGAGGTCGTACCGTCGCACGGCCCGAGGCATGCGCGTCTCGACGATCGCGCTGACCAGCCCCCGCCCGGGCGGGACGATCAGCTCACGCAGCGCGCTGGTCACCGCTCCGCGCGAGGCCCGCACCCGAAGAGTCGCATCGCCGTCGTCGAACGCGGACAGATAGGCCACGTCGGCGACGAGCAGCTCCTGTGCGCGTTCGACGAGACGCGAGAGCACGGCATCCGGATCCCGGACCGCCGTGAGTTCACGCGCGCTCGCGATGAGCGCGGTCAGCTCTCCCGTGCGACGACGCAGGGCTGCGACGTCGGCCGTCGTATCGACGGGCGCGGCGGAGCCGGTGGTCGGAGCACGCACGGCGACCTCACGCGTCCGCGTCGTGCAATCGACTCCAGGCCAGATCGGCGAGGGTCGCCGACTGCAAGCCCAGCTGCGCGTCGTCGAAGATCGCGCGATCGGCGTGCAACGGGGTGCGTTCGCCCACCGGTGCGACGCCGAGGAACACAAGGACGCCGGGCACGCGCTCCAACACGTAGGCGAAGTCTTCGGATGCCGGCGAAGGAGCCGACAGCACCGACACCCTCTCGTCGCCGTGGGCGGCGCGCAACAGGGCGAGAGCGCGCGCGGTCTCCGCCGGGTCGTTCACCGTGACCGGATAGGAGTCGACCCAATCCACGTCGAGAGAGCACCCGTGCGCTGCGGCGATGCCGCGGAGCAGTCCGGGCAGCTCGTCGCGGACGCGGCCTCGGGTCGTCGCAGAGAACGTGCGAACGTTGAGCACGAGCTCGACCGTCTCGCTCAGCACGTTGCCGGCGGCGGAGTCGCTGCGCAGACCCGTGACCGAGATGACGGCCGGATCGGTCGCCGGAAGACGTCGCGCTGCGAAGGTCTGCACCGCGAGGACGAGCTCCGCCGCGGTCGGGACAGGATCCACACCCTGATGCGGCATCGCCGCGTGTCCTCCCGTTCCGCGCACGGTCACCGTCGCCGCGCTCACGCTCGCCATCATCGGACCGGGCCGCGTGACGAACGTCCCCGCATCGGTCATGGTGTCCACATGGAGGGCGAACGCGGCGACGGGCGCCGCCCCCGCGGCATCCATCACCCCCTCTTCGAGCATGAGGCGCGCGCCGGCGAAGCCCTCCTCGCCCGGTTGGAACATGAAGATCACCGAGCCGGGGAGCTCGTCACGACGAGCGGTCAGCAGGCGCGCGGCTCCCAGGAGCCCCGCCATGTGCAGATCGTGTCCGCACGCGTGCATCGTGCCGCGAGTAGAGGCGAAAGGCAGCCCGGTCGCCTCGATGAGGGGGAGGGCGTCCATATCGGCGCGCAGCAGGACGGTCGGTCCGGGTCGACCCCCGTGCAGCACCGCGACGACCGAGGACAGGGCCGTGCCGACCGTGACCTCGAGCCCCAGGCCCTCGAGCTCGCGCAGGAGCACCGCCTGGGTGTCGGGCAGATGCAGTCCGACCTCGGCGATGCCGTGGAGTTCTCGGCGCACCGCGACGAGGGCGGGCAGCATGAGCGCAGCGGCGTCGGCGAAGGCGATCATTCCGTCGACATCCGCACTCCCAGCACCGGCACCGCGTCGAGCAGATCGAGGGTGTACGCCTCGGAGGGGGCGGCGAGCAGCTGCTCGGTCGGGCCCGACTCGACGATGCGACCCTGGCGCATGACCGCGATCTCGTCGCTGATGTAGCGGACGACCGCGAGATTGTGCGAGATGAACAGCATCGACAGCCCGAAGCGCTCCTGCAGTTCACGCAGCAGGTTGAGGATCGCCCCCTGCACCGATACGTCGAGGGCGCTCGTCACCTCGTCGGCAATCAGCACGCTCGGCTCCCCCGCGAGCGCGCGGGCGATGGTGACGCGCTGACGCTGACCGCCCGAGAACGCCGCGGGAAGATCGTCCGCACGATCGGGGTCGAGGTGGACGAGGCCCAACAGCTCGCGCACCCGGGCGACGCGCGCGTCGCGCGAGAACGTCTTGCCGCTGGATCGCAACGCCTCGGCGATCGAGTCTCCGATGCTCATGCGCGGATCGAGCGCCGAGAACGGATCCTGGAAGACCAGCTGCAGGCGCCGTCGGGCCGCGCGCGCGGCGGCTCCGCGGCCGGATGCCACGACCCCGCCGACCCGCACCTCACCCGAGGCCGGGGCGACCAGCCCCACTGCCGCCGCGGCGATCGTGCTCTTGCCCGATCCCGACTCCCCGACGAGCCCGAGCGTGCGCCCGGCGGGAACCACGAGCGAGACGTCGTCGACGACGGTCGCGCGCGCGTAACGGACGGAGAGACGGTCGATCTCGAGGGCGTTCACACCCCCACCTCCTCGGCGAGCGCGGATGCCGCGACCTCGGGTGGGATCACCGGCAGAGGACGAGTGCGGTCGGACGTCATGTCGGGCAGGCACGCGATCAGGGCCCGCGAGTACGGGTGGGTCGCGTCCTCGCGGATGCGCTCGGCGTCGAGTTCTTCCACGACGAGTCCGTCCTTCATCACGAGGACCCGGTCGCAGAACGCCGACACGAGGGCGATGTCGTGCGAGATGAACACGATGGCCGCGCCGGTGTCGCGTTGCGCGCGCCGCAGCACACCCATGACCTGCCGCTGCACGGTCACGTCGAGGGCTGTCGTGGGCTCGTCGGCGATGATGAGCTTGGGGCGGCCGGTGAGGGCCTGACCGATCATCGCGCGCTGGCGCATGCCGCCACTGAACTGGTGGGGATACTGTCCGAGCCGCCGCGCTGCATCGGCGATGCCAACGGCCTCCAGAGCCGCCGCCGCGTGCGCTCGGGCCTCGCCGCGGGACATCTTCAGGTGCACCTCGGGCACCTCGGTGAGCTGCCGCCCGATCGTCAGGGCGGGGTTGAGCGAGGTGAGCGGGTCTTGGAAGACCATGCCGAGCTCCACACCCAGGGTCGACCGGTCCGCCGCGGTGAGCGGACGGGTCATGTCGATGCCGTCGAAACGGTGCCCGCTCGTCTCGATCCGTGCGTCGGGGCCGAGGAGGCCGGCGAGGGCCATGGCGGTGAGCGACTTTCCGGAGCCCGATTCGCCGACGATGCCGACGACCTCTCCGGGCTTGATCCGCACGCTCACTCCGCGCACGCGCTCGACCTCGCCACCGTCGGCCGTGGCGAACGCCACACGCAGGTCGGCGATCTCGGCGATCGGCTCGCCCGGCGCGGCGGCGCGCGACGCGGAGCCCGCGCCCTGGCGTCGGGTCGGCGAGACCGCACCCAGCACACGGCGCGCGACGGCGGACCGACCGCCGCCGCGGGAGCCGGCGAGAGCCTCGCTGACGAGAGTGAAGACGAGTCCCGCGAGCACGACGGCGATACCGGGGCCGATCGCGGCGAGCGGATTGACGTAGATGCGGGTGATGCCGTCCTGCAGCAGGCGGCCCCAGTCGTACTCCGGCGCTTGCACGCCCAGTCCGAGGAACGACAGCCCCGCGAATGACAGCAGGGTGACGCTCGCCGTCGCTGCGGCGTTGACGAAGAGGGGATTGGCGATGTTGGGCAGGATGTGCCGCACCAGGATGCCGATGGGCCCCACGCCCACGACGCGCGCAGCCCGCACGTAGTCTCGGCCCGACACCGAGGACGCGAGGTTGTAGACCAATCGCGCCATGAAGGGGATGCCCGAGATGCCGATCGCGAACATCGCGCTCATCGCGCTCGCACCCCAGATGACGGTGAAGAACAGCACCATGAGCAACCAGGGGAACGCCAGCAGGATGTCGAGCAGCCCCGTCGCGAGCCGCCGGACGTGCCGCGGCAGGACCACCGCGATGAGTCCGTAGGCGATGCCGCCGACCGTCGAGACGACGGTCGCGCCGAGGGTCAGAAGCAGCGAAACGCGGGCAGCCACGAGCACCCGGGCGAAGATGTCGCGACCGAGGTCATCGGTGCCGAACGGGTGCTCGAGGCTCGGCGGGAGAAGTCGCGCGGGGACGTTCGAGGTCTCCGCGGCGGCGAGAAAGATCGTCGGGCCCGCGATGGCCAGGAAGAGGAATAGCACGACGCCGATGGCTGCGGCGATGCCGGACGGAGAGAGCAGACGGGAGCGCCAGGTCACGGGTCAGCCCTCCGTGATCGAGGACCGCGGGTCGACGGTCACGAGGATGAGATCGACGACGAGATTCACGCCGAGGATGATGAGCGCGTAGACGATGACCAGGCCCTGGACGATGGGATAGTCTTTCGCGCTGACGGCCGGGACCATCACACCGCCCATCCCGGGGATGGCGAAGATCGTCTCGATGAGGACGGTGCCCGCGATCATGCCGCTCAGCAGCAGTCCGCTGACGGTGAGGGATGCGGTGATGATGTTCGGCAGCGCGTGTCGCATGTACAGCAGGCGTCCGGGGAGGCGCTTGGCGCGGGCCGTCGTCATGTACGTGGCCCCGAGCACTCCCGACATCTCCACCTGCACGATGCGGGCGAGATACGCGAGCGGGCCGAGGGCCAGGGCGAGGACGGGGAGAACGGCGTCTTGGGGACTGCCCCACCCCGCCGCCGGCAGCCAGCGCAGCTGCACCGCGAACAGCGCGATGAGCCCGACGGCGAGAAGGAAGCCCGGGACGGCGATGAGCATGCCGAGGACGCCCGAGATCAGCGCGTCGGCGACCTTGCGTCCGGGCCGCTGGAGGGCGACGGCCGCGCCGATGCCGATCGGCACCGCGGCGAAGACGGCGACGAGGAAGCTCACCACACCCAGCGTCACGGTGGCGGGGAAGCGCTGGCCAATGGTCTCGGCGACCGGGCGGCCCGTGCGGATGGATTCGCCGAAGTCGCCGCGCAGGAGATTGGCGACGTAGTCGATGAACTGCACCGGGATGGGCTTGTCGAGGCCCAGTTCGGCGCGGGTGGCGGCGACCAGCTCAGGGGAGGCCTGAATGCCGAGCGCCGCTCGCACGGGGTCGCCGGGCACGAGGTGCACGAGGAAGAACGAGGCCACCACGACCACCACCAGCGAGACGAGGAGGCGGCCGAGTCGGCGCAGGAGGAAAGCGGCGCGCGGCGTCAGCTGCGGCCCAGGGGCGCGCCCCTCCGCCCGCACCGCGAGGGCGGCAGTCGGGGCGCCGGCCAGGTCGGCGACGGCGGGCGGAGGGGTCGCGGTCATGTCAGCCCTGCATCCGGATCGAGGTGGGGTTGAGGAAGTTCGGCTGCTCGAACGTCGCGCCGCTCATGTAGTTCGGCAGGATGTTGTCGATGACCGGGAAGGTGTCGAACCGCTCGATGAGCTTCTGTTCGGCCTGCTGCCACAGCCCGCAGGCCGCATCCGGCGAGGCGGTCTTCGCCTGGGTGGCCAGCTCGTTGTACTCGGGGTTGTCGACGAACATGAAATTCAGTCCACCCTGGTCGGGGGTCGCACCACCGAAGAACAGGTCGAGCACGACGGGGCTGCCCGGGGCGATCTGCACCCAGCCGGTGTCCCAGTCGAAGCTCGTGTAGAGCTGGTCCGACCAGGCGGCGGCATCGTTGGCCGAGAGCTCGGTCACCACGCCGAGCTTGTCCCACGTCTCCTTGACGAGTTCGGCGGCCGGGGCGTGCGACGCGGTCGGGGCGTCGTAGATGAATTTCACCGTCAGCGGCTGACCGTTCTTCTGGCGGATGCCGTCGGAGCCGAGGGTCCAACCGGCCTGATCGAGCAAGTCACCGGCGCGGTCGAGGTCGGTGGCCGGAAGCGACCAGCTCGGCGGGTCCTGCACGCACAGCAGGGGCGTCTTCATGACGAGACCGCTGGAGGGCAGGCCCGTCGCGCCGGCAATGACCGGTCCGACTTCGTCGCGGTTGATCGCCGTCGACAGCGCCTCGCGCACGAGGGGGTCGGAGAACGGCCGCCCGTCGCGCTCATTGAAGAGGATCTGGCCGACAGGATTGCGGACACCCGTGTATTCGATACCGGCACCCGCGAGGCGGTCCTGGTCGGGACCGGTGACCACACCGGTGTTCAACTCGCCGGACAGAAGCAGGTTGGTCACGGTGCTCTGGTCGGACACGATGCGGGCCTCGATCTTGTCGGGCAGCCCCTCGGTGTCGCCAGTGACCCCGTACGGGCCCCAGGTGTATCCGTCGCGCTTGGTGAAGACGTACGCATCTCCGGGTCGGGCCTCGCTCAGCTGGAAGAGGCCGGTGCCATCGGTGGTGTCGGACAACGATGCGATGTCCGCGAGTCCCGCATCGCAGACCATCATGATCGAACCGAGGTTGACGGAGAGGAACGGGTCGTTGACGGTGCTGGTGACCGTCACGACGTTGCCCTCGGCTGTGGCGGAAACGGCCTCGGTGATGACCGTGCCGTAGGAGAAGGTCGCGTTGGCGGGATCGGCGTTGTAATTGAGGTTGTCCGCCACGGTCTGGCCGGTGAAGGGCGAGCCGTCCGCGCAGGTGATCCCGTCCTTCAAGGTGAAGGTGGCCGACGTGCCCTCATCGGTCCAGCTGTCGGCGAGCCAGGGCTCGTACTCTCCGTCGGGAGTGACGTAGATCAGCGACTCGTAAGCGATCGTCACCACGTCGAAGGTGTCTGGCGAGACCGTCTTCATCGGGTCGAGATCGCCCGGGTCATCGCTGATCGCCTTGACGAAAGTGCCGCCAGACACGACCGAGCCCCCACCTCCGCCGTTCTCGGAGGGTGCGGCGCACGACGCCAGTGTCAGTGCGAGGAGGACGACCCCGGCGGCGGCCGGGGCGACGGTGCTGCGTTTCATTGCCTTGCTCCTTGATTCGGGTGAAGCGTCAGTGGTGCCAGACGTGGTGCTCGAGGGGTGGTGCGAGTGGGCGTGGTGCGGGCGGATCAGCGCGCAGGGATGGGCGCGGCGAGGTGACTCAAGGGACCGGCGGCTTTCACCGACACCTTGAGGGTGGGACGAGCGGTGTACGACAGCGACGTCTCGAGGACGTCGACGATCTCGACCGCGAGGGGATCAGCCCCCGCTTGGATGGCCTTCGCGATCGCAGCTTCCGAGGCGGCCGCGATCGCGGCGTCACGGTCGTCGGCGTCGGAGATCTGCTCGGCACGGCCTCCCGCGAGGGAGATGGCCGCGCCCACCGCGTTCGCGACGTCGGCCCGGTCGGGCCGTAGGACGTCGCCGGCACCCGGCAGGTCGTCGGGAACGAGCAGAGCGCCCCCGCCGACCACGACGAGCGGCAGGTCGAGGCGACCCAGCGACAGGCGCTCCACCGCCTCTTCGATGCGCTCGTGGGCGTGGGCGAGCGCGGCGGACAGCATGTCGCGTTGGGCGCTCGAGAGCGACGGGAGGGAGCGGCCCGGGATGCCATGGCCTGCAGCCGCCGCGGCGTCGGTGAGCGTCGCGGTGGATCCGCCGAAGAGCAGCCCCTCCTCGGCGATGCGGTAGCCCACGGACCGGGGACCGACCGCACCGGTACGCGGGTCGATGACGGTCCCTCCCCCGATGCCGAGGCTGAGGATGTCGGGCATGCGGAAGTTCGTGCGCACGCCGCCGATGTCGCGCGGCAGGGTGGATTCACGCGGGAAACCGTCGACCAGGACGCCCAGGTCGCTCGTCGTGCCGCCGACGTCGACCACGATCGCGTTCTGCGCGCCCGAGAGGAACGCCGCTCCGCGGATCGAGTTGGCCGGTCCCGAGCCGATGGTGAGGACGGGATAGCGCACGGCGTAGTCGAGCGACATGAGGGTGCCGTCGTTCTGCGCGAAGAAGGTCGAAACGTCCAGCCCCTCCTCGGCGACGACATCGACGAGGGCCCGCGTCACATCGCTCGCCACTCCGCGGAGGGCAGCGTTCAAGACGGTGGCGTTCTCACGCTCGAGCAAGCCGTCGGGGCCGATGTCCTGGCTGAGGAATACCGGTACTTCCTGTCCGACGTGGTCGTGCACGAGTTGTTCGACCTCGCGCTCCTGCTCGGGCGAAGAGGGGCTGAAGATGCCGCACACCGCCACGCTGTCGAACGATCCGCCGAGTCCGTCGAGGAAACGGCGGATGCCGTCACGGTCGAGCGGAGCGATGGGGGTACCGTCGACCATGTGACCTCCGCCGAGCATGGCGGCTCCGGCGAGCACCTGATCGCTGAGGTCGGCCGGCCAGCCGGTGAGCGGCGGCCATTCCGTCGCGGCCGGGGCTCCGAGGCGCACGAGGGCCACCTTGTCCAGACCCCGCCGCGCGACGATGGCGTTCGTGGCGTGGGTCGTGCCCAGCATCACGCGGGACACCCGGTCGCGGCCGTCGCCGAGCTGTGCGAGCACCGCCGAGATGCCGGCGCGGATGCCGCCGATCACGTCGGCGGTCGTGGGCTGCTTCGTCCAGGCGATGACGGACCCGGCGGCATCCACCACCACCGCATCGGTGTTCGTGCCACCGACGTCGACGCCGATGGACAGGTCGCGAACGGCGCTCATCGCGCGTCCTTCCGCTCGAAGGGGACGTAGGGCAGGTCGTAGCCGAAGGCGCGGGGTCCGGCGAGCTCGAGTCCGCGGTCGGTGCGCCACAGCGGGTCGCACGCCCAGGCCAGGACCGACACGCGCTGGCCGTAGCGCAGCATCTCGGTCGAAATGGCATGGCCGGTCTCGAGGTCGACGACGGTGATGAGGTCGGGGACGGTCGCCAGCACCTCCCCGTCTTCGAGCACCACGAGGTTCTCGTTGCGCAGTTCGACGCGCTGCAGGCGCCCGCGATCGTTTCCGATCCCGGCGATGGTGATCGAGCCGCGGACGAATCCGCCTTCGGTGCGCCGTGAGACGTCGGTGATCTTGCCGGTGATGAGAACGTCGGCATCGAGTTCGTCGGCGACGGCGCGCACGGGTTCGGGGGACTCCAGCAGCGCGTGTCCGACGCGGATCGCGGTGCTGATCGTTCCGGGGATGACGGCACCTGCGGCGGTGTCGGCGGTCAACAGGTAGTGCGCGCCGAGGCAGATGCCGCCGGCGGCGACCGTGACCGCGCGGGCGTGACGCTCGAGCCACGACAGGTCGACGGTGCGCAGCGTCACCACGTTGCCGACGACATCGCTGAGAACGGCGAAGTCGCACGGCACGCCCGCGACATTCGTCGAGATCATGGTGGCCTCCGGGAAGGCGCGGCCCATGCCGTCGGCGTCCAGCAGAGCGACGCCCAGTCGTGCCGCCCAGCCCGCGGGCGAGACGCCGTTGCTGCCACCGATCTCGGCGGGCATGATCGCGGTGATCTTCCGACCCGCCACGCGCTCGGCCTCGTGCAGCAGCGTTTCGATCTGCCGCGCGGACGAGAGCATCTCGATGCCGACGGTCGGGGCACCGATACCGCTCATCATGATGACCGCGTCGTCTGGACCGAGGTCGTCGACCGAGAGCAACCGCACCGGCCCGTGTTCGCGGATGGCCCGCTCGGTGGTCAGCTGCGAGGTGTAGACCGCTCCTCCGCCGCCGGTGCCGAAGATCGCGGCTCCCGCGGCGAGGGCGGCGATGTCATCGGCCGTGACGTGCTCGGGGGCGCGCCGCGCGGTCGGTGGGACGAGGGAGGGTGATGCCATGCATCGACCCTAGAGATCACCCCGAGGAGCGACAATGTGTCGACGCGACAGGGAATCGGCGTACATTGTGCTGGTGGCACAGCTCACCACCGCAGACCTTCTCACCCAGGCCGAACGCCTGGGGGTATCCCACATCGCCGGTCCGATCGCGGGAGCGACCATCGAGCGCGTCGATGTCGCCGCCCTCTCGGAGCTGCCGACGCTCCCCGCGGGCACGCTCGCCGTCATCGCCGGCGATGAACCACCCGCGTCGTACCTCGTCGACGTCGCCCTGCGGCAGGCGAGTGCGCGGGGTCTGGCCGGCTTGATCATGCCGGTGGGCTTCGTCCCCGCCGAGACGGCGGCGGTGCTGGCGGCGCGCGGGGGCGTGCCGGTCCTCGTCTCGCTCGCGGCGCGCGCGCCCGACCTGGCGGTGACGGTGGATCGTGTCATCAGTGGAGGCGCGGCGGAGTCCATGACCCGCGCGGCCTTCGCCGTCGAGAAGGCCACCGCCGCGGCATCCGCGGGAGAAGCCGATGCCGTCGCCGCGATCCTCGAGGCGGCCGGCACCGCGCTCGGGGTGCGCGTGAGCGTGCAGGACGACCCGGGCACGTCGTGGACCGATGCCGAAGCGGTCTTCGCCGGGGAGGTCCCCATCGGCCGACTCGTCGCCGAGACCTCGGATCCCGCGGCCACGGTCGCCCTGCCGGTCGTCGCGTCACTCGTTTCGCGGGCGATGCAGCGCGATCTGCAGGATCGCTTCGCGCCGAACCAATCACGTGCCGACCTGATCGTGGAATTGATCCTCGCCGAGGCGGGTCGTGTCGACGGCTTCGTCGCCCCCGCCGCGCGTCTGGGACTCCCTCTCCAGCTGTCGCACGCCGTCGCGTGGATGCGCCCCCAGCATCGGGTCGACCCGGGCCTGCGCGCCCCCCGTTTCGTCGAGGCCGCCCTTGAGCTGTTCACGCTGCAGCTCATCGACGAGCGCCCCGAACTCTGGCACATCGCCTTCGTGCAGGATGACGTCATCCTCGTCAGCAGCGAGGACCACGGTGCGGGCGACCACCAACGACGCCTGCGCGACGTGATCGTGCGCGTGCAGGCGCAGGCGCGCCGGCTCGCAGGCGAGGGCTGGACGTACACGGTCGGGCTCGGCACCCCGCAGACGGGCGCGACCGGACTGCGTCAATCCGCCGCCGAGGCCCGGGTGGCGGCCGACGCCGCGGTCGCGGCGGGGAGGGTGGATGCCGTCGAGCTGACCGACGTGACAGGTCTGCGGCGCCTCCTGCTCGACTTCTACGCCTCCCCCGTCAGCCGCAATCTGCTCGATGACCTGCTGCACCCTCTCGACGCGCTCGGCCCCGAGCGGTCGGCGACCGCCGTGCGCACCCTGTTGTCGTACCTCGGCAACCGCAATTCGCTCGCTCAGGCCGGCCGCGAGCTCAACCTGCACCCGAACGCGGTCGGCTACCGCCTCCGCCGCGTGCGCGATCTGCTCGACGTCGACCTCGACGACCCCGACACCCGCTTCGCGGTCGAACTCGCGTGTCGCGTGCGCCTGATCGGCTCCGCGCGCTGACCCGGTCGGCGAGGGCTGTGCCGACGGCACATATGACCCCCCTGATGCTGTGCCAGGACGACGATGAACGGCGTCGGGTCGGCGGGTAGCGTCGAGGGCATGCTCTCCACCGATTTCCGCGCGCTCGGGCTCGAGGAGATCCGCGCCGCTCTCGGCGAGCCCGAGGGCCCGTCACTGCAGAAGATCACCGACCACCTCGACGAGAACTGTCTGCGTTTCCTCGCCCACTCCCCGTTCGCGACGCTGGCGACCGCCGACCGCGAGGGACGTTGCGACAGCTCACCGCGCGGGGACTACCCCGGCTTCGTCCGGGCCATCGACGACCGCACCGTCGTCATCCCCGACCGCCTCGGCAACAAGATCGCCGACTCGATGCGCAACGTCGTCGACAACGGCCACGCCGCCCTGCTGTGCTTCGTACCCGGCATGAGCGAGACGCTCCGGATCAACGGACGCGCCATCGTCACCGACGATCCGGTGCTGCTGCGCTCGCTCGAGCAGGATCACACCGTGCCCGACCTGGCAATCGTGCTCCGCATCGAGCAGGTCTACCTGCACTGCGGGCGCGCGCTCCTGCGCGGCGGGCTCTGGGACGCCGAGATGCAGGACCTCGCCGCGCAGGTGCCCAGCTCGGGCCAGATCTGGGCGAGCACGTCGGGGTGGGATGCCACGGTGGGCGACGTGATCGACGAGGCGATGTCCGGCGCGTACCGGGCGCTGTACTGAATGCGCTCGCGAGAGGGGTTGATGCCGCTGGTCGTCCGCGAGATCACGCGCGAGACGCCCGACATCCTCAGCATCCGGATGCAGAGCGCCGACGGGGGGCCCCTTCCGGCGTGGCAGCCGGGCGCACACGTCGACCTGCAGCTCATCACGCGCCACGAGCGGCAGTACTCGCTCTGCGGTGATCCGGCCGACACGTCGTCGTACCGCATCGCCGTGCGTCGCGAGGAGCTCTCGCGGGGCGGGTCGCATTACATCCACTCGTTCCTTCGTGAGGGCGGCACCGTCTGGGTGCGGCCTCCGCGCAACCTCTTCGAGCTCGGCGAGGCTCCGGCCTACCTGTTGCTGGCCGCCGGCATCGGCGTGACGCCGATTCTCGCGATGGCCCGGCACTTGGCATCCGTCGGCGCCGACTGGCACATGATCGTCGTCGCCCGCGCGCGCGACGGGGTCGCGTTCGTCGACGAGATCAGCGCCCTCGGCGCGCGTGCGACGGTCCACATCAGCGGTGAACAGGGTCGTCTCGACCTCGCAGCCGTCGTCGGATCCCTCGCGCCTGGCACCGACGTCTACGCGTGCGGTCCCGCGGCCTTCACCGACGCGCTGCTCGCCCTCGCCCCGATGTTGCCCGAGGGATCCGGCATCCATCTGGAACGGTTCGAGCCGCGCAGGCGGGAGTTCGGCCCGAACGAGACGTTCACTGCGACCGCGGCGCGCTCCGGCGTCACCGTCGAGGTGCCGGCGACCCGGTCGCTGCTCGAATCGCTGCAGGGCGCCGGGGTTCCGGTGGACGGGTCGTGCCTGCGAGGCGTCTGCGGCTCGTGCGCAATTCCCGTCGTCGACGGCGCGGTGGAGCACCGTGACTCGCTCACGACCGATGACGAGGCGCGACTGATGTACCCGTGCGTCTCGCGAGCGCGGTCGGGTTCGCCGCTGGTGCTCGACGTCTGAGACCCGGCCCTCCTCTCACTCGCACGATCCGCGCGGTGCGGCGGCGCGGCCGGGCTGCCGCGGCTCACACGGCCCGGTATGTGAACCGCCCGCCGAGCAGCGTCGCCGCCACCGGCATCTCGCGGAGCGCGTCGCGATCGCATGAGTAGGGGTCGCGTTCGACCACGACCAGGTCGGCGGGCTGCCCCACGTCGAGACGGCTTCTGCTGCTCGCCTCCAGGGCGACGTCGAGCGGAAGACGCTGTTCCGGATGCCATGCCTCACGGTCACCGCGACTGCGCGCCGTTCCCGAGGCGATCGCGTGCCATGGGTCGAGGGGCGCGACGGGCGCGTCGGACCCGAGGCGCAAAGCGGCACCCGAGCGGTGCAGCGACCCGAAAGCGAACGCGCGCGCGGTGCGGCCCGCCCAGTGCAGGTCGGCGATGTCGCGGTCGTCCATCGCGTGCTCCGGCTGGATGCTCGCGATCAGACCGGCCCGTCGGAAGCGCGCGAAATCCTCGTCTCGCACCAGCTGCGCGTGCTCGATGATGCCCGGCATCCCGAGCTCTTGGAACACGTCGATGACCTCGGTGTTGGCGCGGTCGCCGATGGCGTGGACGGCGGGGAGGATGCCGCCGTCCTTCGCGCGCTGGAGCAGGCGCCGCAGCTCGTCGACGGGAACGCTCTGCACCCCGCAGCCGTGCTCGGCGTGGGCGTCCGCACCGGGGTAGGGGTCCCAGCACCAGGCCGTACGGGTGTTGAGCGATCCGTCGACGACGATCTTGAGTCGCCCCATGCGCACGAGCCCGTCGGGGTCGAGGCGGTCGCCGGTGCGGAGTCCGAGTGAGATGGCCTCCTCGAGACGGTCGGGCCACACCGCGGCGTCCACGCGCAACGACCGCACGCCCGCGGCGACGCGCTCCGGCCACTCGCGGTGGTTGGGGACGTTCTCGTACTCCACCACGCCGACCACACCGCGTCGCGCGGCCGCCTCAGCCACCTGTGCGTACGCCTCGGCGGGGAGGGGCGCGGATTGCTGGAACCTCTGCAGCGCGGCGATCCACTCGAACTCGGCGACGACACCGCTCGCGTCCGGCCGCAGGCCGAGGCGCTCCGCGCCGCGCGTGTTCATCCATCCGGCGTGCAGGTCGCCGCTGACGAGGACCACCGGGTCGTCGGGGAATGCCTCGTCGAGCGCGAGCAGCGAGGTGGGCGTCGACCAGAGGCCGTCGCGATAGCCGTACCCGACGAGGACACCGTGAGTGCGGGGAGCGTCGGCGGCGAGCGCCCCACGGATCACGGCGATCACGGCATCCGGGCCATTCGTGCCGCCGACGTCGACTCGCCGGCTCGAGATGACCCACTGCGTGAAGTGCACATGCGCATCCCATAGGCCCGGACCGACGAAGCGGCCGTCGAGGTCGACCACTTCGCCTGCGACCGGACCACCGGTCGGCCGGATGGCGGCGATCCTCCCGTTGTTCAGCACGACGTCGATCGGGTCGGCCCCGTCGTAGGCGCGTCCGCCGCGCAGAGTGAGGGCGTTCACAGCGCGGGCACCGGAGCGCCGACCATGCCGAACAGATCCTTCGGATCGTCGGGGGCGGCCACCAGGTCGATCTGTTGGGCGAGATCCGTGCCGGCGACGCTGTCGCGCAAGAAGCGGAGGGCCGAGAAATCCTCGATCGCGAAGCCGACCGAGTCGAACACGGTGACCTGCTCGGCCGACGTGCGCCCCGCCCGCGACCCGGCGAGGACCTGCCAGAACTCCGTCACCGGGAAGTCCGGGGCGACGCGCTGGATCTCGCCCTCGATCCGCGTCTGCGGGGTGTACTCCACGTAGACCGGTCCGCGGGACAGGATCGCGGGGTCGAGCTCGGTCTTGCCGGGGCAGTCTCCACCGATCGCGTTGATGTGCATCCCGGATGCCACGTCCTCATCGTGCAGCACGGTCGCGGACGCCTTGTCGGCGGTGCAGGTCGTGATGATGTCCGCGCCGCGTGCCGCCTCGGCCGCCGACTCGCACACCGTGATGTCGAAGCCCATCGGGATGAGGTTGCGCACCAGCTTGGCGGTAGCCGCGGGGTCGACGTCGAAGACGCGAAGCCGGTCGACCCCGAGGACTCCGCGGAAGGCCAACGCCTGGAACTCCGCCTGACTGCCGGCCCCGATCATGGCCATCGTCCGCGAATCGGGGCGCGCCAGGTGCCGGGCGACCATCGCCGAGGTGGCCGCTGTGCGAAGGGCCGTCAGCAACGTCATCTCCGACAGGAACACCGGGTAGCCGTTGTGCACGTCGGCGAGCACGCCGAACGCCGTGACCGTCTGATAGCCGCGACCCGGGTTGAAGGGGTGGCCGTTGACGTACTTGAAGGCATAGGTGTCGGGATCGCTGACCGGCATGAGCTCGATGACGCCGAACGGCGTGTGGCTGGCCATGCGCTCGACCTTGTCGAACGACGTCCAGCGACGGTAGTCGGCCTCGAGATACGAGACCATCTCGGTCATGAGCCGCTCGGCGCCGTGCGTGCGGACCCACCGCACCATGGCATCCACGCCAACGAATCCGGTCATCGTGCTTCTTCTTCCTCTCGGGTGCGGATGGCGTCCATCCGATCGGCCAGGGCCGAATTCTCGTAGGGGCCGGGGGCCCGCAGCGCCGCGATGACGCGATCGACGACCGCGTCGGGCTTGTCCTGACTGAGCTTCTGCTTCGCCTCGAACCGCGCCACGGGCAGCCGGAACCCGACCGTTCCGTGCACGATGCGCTCCGCGTACGCGGTGTTCTCGAGGCTCCGATGCATCAGGAACGGATTCGGCAACGGCGCCTCGAAGTGCGTCACGAGCCGGTCGAGCACGGCGAGGTTCTCCTCGTCGCTCAGCAGCGTCGGCGTGCCGTACAGATGCGCCACGACGAAGTTCCAGGTGGGCACGGCGGGCGAGGTGTCGTACCAGCTCGGTGAAACGTATCCGCTCGGACCGGACACGACGACCATCACCTCGTGCGCGCCGAGCTCGTGCAGTTGCTCGTCGGGGCGTCCCACGTGACTGACGAGCGCGAAACCGTCGGACTCATCGACGAGGACGGGATAGTGGGATGCCACGAGACCGCGTCCCGGAACGTGGCTGACCAGCGTCGCCCAGGGGTTCTCGCGCACCAGAGCGCGCACGGCGTCGAGGTCGTGGAGGGCGTAGTCGGGGGTGTACCTCATCAGCGCACCGCCGGCCCGAAGACGAGGACGAGCTCGGCCGGGGACGCCGAGTCGTTGCGGACGCCGTGGGTGACACCGGCGCGCGCATAGGCTGCATCTCCCGCCGTGAGGACATGGTCCACACCGTCCGCGGTGAAGACGATCTCTCCCGACGTGACGACGTAGAGCTCATCGCTACTCTCGGCCGAGCAACTGTCTTCGGCTCCAGCAAGGTGCCGATGCTCCCCCTCCGACGCCCCCGGGTCGAGCCGGTACAGCATCACCTGAGTTCCGAGGGCGGTGGCATCCGCGAAATACCATTCGATGCCCACGCGCCCCTCACCCTCGTACAGGGTCCAGTCGTGGTGAACTTCGTCACGTCGTTGGATCAGCATGTCGCTCACATCACCGGGACGACCGTCGCGTCGACCGCGAAGGCCGACACATCGTCGGTGGTCGGGCGACCGGTCGCGAGCTCGGCCAGAGCGAGCCCGAAGGCGGGGGTGAACTTGAAGGCGTGACCGGCGCCGAGGGCGACGACGATGTCGGGGTGCTCGACGAGGGGGCCGAGCACGAACCGCCGATCGGGAGTCAACGCGTACTGGCACGTCACCGTCCGCAGGGCCGGGCCGCTCCCCGGAATCACCGCCCCCAAGAACTCGGTGAGCTCGGCGAGGCGCTCGTCGGAGGGGATGAAGGTGCGCTCGGCAGGAGTCATGAGGTTCTCGGAGACGTCGCGGGCCGCCTTGACGGTCGGCTCGCCATAGGTGGGGAAGCCGTAGAAGCACTGCTCGTCTTCCCAGATCCACACCGGGAAGTGCGAAGGGTCGAACGCCCCGGACTCACCCGGCGCGAAGTACGTCACCTGCTCCTGCATCACCTCGAGCGGAATCCGGATGCCGAGCGGCTCGAGCAGCGTGTTCGTCCACGCGTCCGCGGCGAGCACGACGCGGCGCGCGCGCACCTGGCCGGCGTCGGTGGTGACGTCAACTCCCCCGCCGTCCACCGGCGTCAGCTTCTCGACGCGGGTGCGGTCGCGGAGGTCGGCGCCGAGCACCCGCGCGTGCATCTGCAGGGTCGCGACGGTGCGGGCCGCGTGAGCGATGCCCGAATCGGGCGTGAAGACGGTCGTGACACCCGCGGGGATCGCGAACTGCGGCCACCGACGCGCCACTTCGTCGGGGTCGAGGAGTTCGAAGGGGACGCCGTTCTCCGAGAGGCTCCGCGCGAAGTCGTCCGCGTCGTACGGGCCATCGTCGGGGATGAAGACGACTCCTCCGGTCACCGTCAGCAGCCGCTCTCCGGTCGCGCCCTCGAGTGCCGCCCACTCCCGGTATGCCGCCTGCGCGAACCGCACGTACTCCGCGGCGCCGTAGGAGGTCCGGACGATCCGCGAGGTGTCGTGCGAGGCTCCGCGCACGTGACCGAGCTCGTACTGCTCGAAGGCGGCGACGCGCGCGCCGAGGCGGGCCAGGTGGTACGCAGCGGCGCTGCCGAGCGCGCCGAGGCCCACGACGGCGACGTCGAACTCCTCCATGACGGGTCCCTTCCACCGGCGGGGAACGGGTGCCCCGACGGATACCGGTAATTATTCGAATCACCCGTCGCGGCGCTGTTACGGTCACCATGAGCTGCAATACTCGGCCGTCCGGATTGCAGTTATGGGAGGAGACCCGTGTGACCGCACGCGTAGAGCAAGCCGTGGCCATCCTCCGCGCCGTCGCCGGACGCACCGATCCGACCTCCCCCCTCTCCCTGGCGGCGATCTCCGCCTCCGTCGGAGTGGGACTCAGCACGGCCTCGCGGGTGTGCGCGGGACTCGTCGAGAGCGGCATGTTGGAGCGAGGCGAGGCCTACGGGACCTTCGCGACGGGGCCTCGCGCGATCGCGCTGTCCGGGAGCGCCGCCGCCGCGCTCGGGCCGACCGTTCATTTCGAGCTGCACCGGCTCGCGCAGGAGACCGCCGAAACCGTGATCCTCTCCGCCGCCGACGGCACGGGTGCACGCATCATCGCCGCGGTCGGTTCCGGGTGGACCCTGCACGTCCCCGCAGCCGTCGGCGAAGTGGTGACCGACTCCCGTCGCGCGGTGATCCGCGCTCTCGCGGGCGACGCAGAGGAGGCGGCGATGATCGAGTCGCAGGCGGGCCGTGCCGTCGAGATCGCCGTCCCCCTCGCCGCTCCCGACGGACGTCGTGTGCTCTCGTTGGCCGTCGCCCTTCCCGTCTACCGTGCCGCCCGAGCGCGTCCGCGCATCCGACGCCTCCTCGCCGACGCCCGGCGCGCCTTCGAACGGGCCCTCGCCGAAGAGCATCGAGGTTCGGTTGCCCCACGCCCGCTCGATCGCTCGACGATCACGACATCCGTCCGGACGGAGGAAGCCGCCCTGCGTCTGGTCGAGCACCTCGCTGTCGCCCCCGGCTCGGCAACGTCCGCAGCCGCGGCAGCGGGGCTGCGGCCCGACCGCGCTCGACGTCTGGTGGACGCTCTCGTGCGCTCGCGCCTGCTCGCCCGCGACGCAGAGACCGACGCGTTGCACATCGACCCGGCGATCCACGCCTGGCATCGGGCGGCATTCCTCCCCGCACTCGCTCGGAGGGGTCCCGCGCGCGCGATGGCGACGGCCGAACGCGTCGGCGCGTGCGTCTTCGTGACGACCCTCGCGGGCATGCGCAGCTTCACCGTCGTGGAGCACATCGAACCGCTGGGGGAAGGCCTGCTCATGGCCCCGTGGCTCGGCCGCCCCCACCCCCTCGTCGGTTCCGACGGCGGGCCCACCCTCGCCATGGACTTCGACGCCGCCCAGCTCGCCCACCTGTTCCCCCGGCGGCACGGAGCGTCGGAGTACGACCAATTCGTACGACGCGTCCAGCGGGTTCGCGCCGACGGCACGCTGACCATGCGCTCCGTCGACGAGTTCGGGATCACGTCGATCAGCGCCCCCGTCCGTGATGCCGCCGGGCTCGTCGCCGCAGCCGCCTGCATCGTCGGCGCGACCGAGGACGTCTCGATGCGCCTCCCCGAGCTGCAAGACGCCGCACGCACGCTCGCCGCGACGCTGTCCGCCGACCTGGGCGCGACGTACGGGGCGTCCACCGCCTCCGTCGACGCGGTGGACGGAGCATCCATACCGCCTCCCCGATGACTCGACTATCGTCGCTGCGAACGAGAGAAGGCCTCCGGATGCCGCTGACCCCCGAACCCGCGATCCACTACGTCACCGACGGCGACACGGCCCATCCGACGGTGGTGCTCATCGCCGGCGGCGGGGCGCAACTCATCGCCTGGCACGTGGATCTCGTCGCCCAGCTCGTCGACCGTGGCCTGCACGTCGTGCGGATGGACAATCGCGACGTCGGACTCTCGGCGCGTTTCGGCGGGCTCGACGACATCGACGGCGGGTACGGCCTCGAGGAGATGGGCGACGACGTCGTGCGCGTGCTCGACGATCTCGGGGTCGCCCGGGCGCATCTGGTCGGTCATTCCATGGGCGGAATGATGGCGCAGATGACCGCGCTGCGGCATCCGGATCGCGTGGCGAGCCTGGGGCTGCTGTCGACGATCCCGGGGCGCGATCCGCGCTACATCCTGCACGCCGACCCCGATCTGACGGGTGCCCCGGCGCGGTACACACGGGACGAGGTGGTGGCCGGCGCCTCCGCGTTCGCGGCCGCCACGGCCGGGCAGCGGTACCCCCTCGACGTGGCGTGGAACGCCTGGGCCGCGGGCGAAGCTTTCGATCGCGGCTATGCACCCGAGGGGTTCTCCCGGCAATGGGCGGCGCTGATGCGCGCACCCGAGAGGCTCGAATCGTTGAGAAGCGTCGACGTCCCGGCCCTGGTGTTCCACGGCCGAGACGACGACGTGCTGCACTGGAGCGCCGCGGTCGACATGGCCGAGGCCCTCATCGCCGCCGAGCTCCAGGTGCACCCCGGAATGGGGCATTACATCGTTCCGGAGCTGTGGACCGAACTCGTGGCGGGGATCACCCGGACCGTCGCCGCGGGAGAAGCGTCGCGCTGATGCAGACGGCGCGGCGCCTCGTCCGTCAGTGCCTCGCGTCGACCGCGGTGTCGCGCTTCACCACCCGCGAAATGCCGGTCACGATCCCCACGATGATCAAGCCCAGAATGAGTCCGAACACCGCCGACATGGCCGTCTCGACGATCCACTCGACGACGGGGCCCGCGGCCTCGGTCGCGTGGGTCACGACGTGGACGAGGTCGTAGGGACCCGACCAGAGGGTTTCCGACAGGTTCTGCAGCACCAGGTGCCCGCCGACCCACAGCATGGCGACCGTGCCGATGACGCTGATCACCCGGAAGACGGCGGGCATGGATGCCACGACGCGGGCCCCGAAGCGGCGGACGCCCCGCGAGTCGCTCTTCATGAAGCGCAGACCGATGTCGTCGATCTTCACCAGCAGGGCCACCGCGCCGTAGACGACGACGGTCATGGCCAGACCGATGATGAGCAGCGCCCCCAGCGTCATCCAGATGCCGAAGTCAGGGTCGAGGCTGGAGAGGGCGATGAGCATGATCTCGGTGCTGAGAATGAGGTCGGTGCGCACGGCGCCCAGCACGAGCTTCTTCTCATCGCGCGGCTCGTCAGCGTCGCCCTCGGCATGGTGCACGCCGAACCACTCGAGCACCTTCTCGGCGCCCTCGAAGCAGAGGAACCCGCCGCCGATGATGAGGAGGTAGGGAAGCACCCACGGGGCGAAGGCGGTGAGCAGCAACGCGATCGGGATGATGATCACGTACTTGTTGACGATGCTGCCCAGCGCGATCTTCCAGACCACGGGCAGCTCGCGCGCGGGCGTGAGGCCCTGCACGTACTGCGGAGTGACGGCAGCGTCGTCGATGACGACTCCGGCCGTCTTGGCACTCGCGCGCATCGCTGCGCTGAGGATGTCATCGACGACGGCGAGGAGTCCGACGGACATGCGCTTCTCCCGGGGTGCGAGGGCGCGCGAGGTGCGCACCGCAGGCACGACCCTATCGGGGTGCGGGGCCGTGGCGGACGGGGTGGCGCCGGGGTCGGCGCTCTGTCGTCGCCGCGCGGCCGTGGCTAGGGTGAAGCCACCGCCACCCGCAGAGGAGAGCCATGTCGTTCATCACACGCGGATTCTCGGGGCGACGACGCGAGCGCGACCCCCGACTCCCGCCCGGTCAGACGCTCGTCGGCGACTGGCCGGTGCTGTCGGCCGGGCCGACGCCCCGCATCGCCGACGATGGCTGGGAGTTCGCGATCGGCACCGAGAACGGCGTGCACCGCTGGAGCCGCGCCGAGCTCGAGGCCCTCGGCGTCGAGGACATCACCGTCGACATCCACTGCGTCACGCACTGGACGAAGCTCGACATGCCGTGGCGCGGGGTCTCGCTCGATCGCCTCTTCGCCGGGATCGAGACCTCGCATCGCTTCGCGATGGTGCACTCCTTCGGCGGCTATACGACGAACATCGCCCTCGACGACCTGCTCGGCGGCAAGAGCTGGATCGCCTTCGAGGCCGACGGGGCGCCGCTGACGCCCGAGCACGGCGGCCCCGCTCGCCTGCTCGTGCCGCACCTGTACTTCTGGAAGAGCGCGAAGTGGGTGCAGGGGCTCATCACGATGCCGGCCGACAAGCCCGGGTTCTGGGAGCAGAACGGCTATCACCTGCACGGCGACCCCTGGCGCGAGGAACGGTACGGGTGACCGCGCGCCCCGCCGCCTGGCACGCCGCGACCGTCGTCGCCTCGCGCCCCGAGACCGCGACGGTCCGGCGGATCGAGCTCGAGGTGCCCACGTGGCCGGGCAATGAGGCGGGTTCGCACCTCGACGTGCGCCTCACCGCCCCCGACGGCTACCAGGCGAGCCGGTCGTACTCCGTCGCGTCGGCGGGCTCGGGTACGCGCATCGTCCTCGCCGTCGACGAGGTGCCCGATGGGGAGGTCTCGCCGTTCCTCGTCCACGACCTGCGCGAAGGCGACCGGATCGAGGTGCACGGACCGCTCGGGGCGTTCTTCGTGTGGATGCCGTCCGATGACCCCGCACCGGTGCAACTGATCGCGGGCGGCTCCGGGGTCGTCCCCCTCTTCGCGATGGCCTCGGCGCACGCGGCGAGCGCCGACGCGACCCCCTTCCGGCTGCTGTACTCCGTTCGCACCCCGGACGACGTGTTCTTCGCCGACGAGCTCGCGGCGCTCGTCGACGATCGGTTCGCCCTCGATCTCGTGTACACCCGCCGGGCCCCCGCGAACGCGGAGCGTGCCCCCGCGCGATTGACCGTCGAGGGCCTGCGCGCCGCGGTCATCCCGGCCGATCAGCGGCCGCGCGTCTTCGTCTGCGGACCGACGCCGTTCGTCGAGGCCGTCTCGGGCTGGCTCATCGAGGCGGGCCACTCGGCCGCCCGCATCCGCACCGAACGCTTCGGAGGTTCCTGATGACGCTTCTCGACGGCAATGCCCTGGCCGGTCGCCTCGACGACCTGCTCGGATGGGACGCCACGGCATCCGGGGTGCGATGCACCCACTGCGGGCTCACGGGACTACTCGCGACGGCGACGGTGTACGCCTCGGCAATGGGGACGGTGGCGCGATGCCGCGGGTGCGACGCCGTGCTCCTCACCGTCGTCGACGGCCCCGACGGTCGTTCGTGGCTGGGGCTTTCGGGCGTGAGCGCGGTGGAGATGCACCGCGGCTGACCGCGCACATTGCGGTCGGGCATCACCGTCGGGATCCTCGGGGCAGACCGGTACCCGGCCATGGGGCCCGAACGAGGAACGGGGGCGAGCCATGAGCGACGCGCAGGCCCACGTCACCCGATCATGTAGACCATGCCCCGACCGTCCGCAGTCAGGGCTTCGACGAACTGCTGCGCTTTCTCGAGGTGATCAAGGACGTAGCGAAGCTCGTCATCGCGGCTCGCCCCGTGTGGGCTTTTCCACCGATCGGCCCACGCACGAACACGAAACTCATCGAAGCGAGCGAGGTCTGAGTGAATGGCCGGCATCTCCGTGGGCAGAATGGTTCGGATGAACGGGTCCCACCCGAACCCCGTCATACTGACGTTCCCCTCGAAAATCCGGTGGCATGACGCTGCGGCATCCGTCTTCGAATTGGGCAGGGTCAAGTTCTGGAGCGCGGCCCACGCCTTGTCGAGATACAGCATGTCGCGTTTGGAGGGAACCTGTTCGAAGGTCGTGAAGCTCACCGTGGCGTGCGGCTCCAAGCCCCACGCGTCGGCGAGCGGGTCGCTGGACAAGATGCTGCGGGGGTCTTCGATCGCCTGCCGGGCGTGGTCAGCGTCGAAAGCGTATGCGTAGTAGCGAATTCCCATGGCCCCAGCATTGCCACCACTCGGTCACGTCCGGCAGGCGTTTGGGCGATCGGGGGAGAACTGCGGCGAGATTGCATCTGGGGAGAAGCCTCAGTCTTGGCCTTCAGTCGACACGGCGTGCGCCCGGCGGCACCTCGCACGGCCACATCGACATCACGCGAAAAGCCCCGGCGAACCGGGGCTTTTTCGGCGGAGACGGAGGGATTTGAACCCTCGGTCCCCTTACGGGGACTCCACCTTAGCAGGGTGGTGCACTAGGCCTGACTATGCGACGTCTCCAGGTGATCGACGCCTCTCGGCGCGAGCACACCGGTCAATACTAACCGGATGCCGCCCGGCATTCGAACCATGTCCGATATGCCGGGCGGCGAGGACTCACTCGCGGACGTTGCCGTTCGAGCAGGTCGCCTGCGCGGCGGTCTGACCCGCAATGCCCTCGGGGAGCACGACGGCACTCGAGCTGGGGTCGGGCGTGGGCGTCGTGCCATCCGTGGGAGCGGGAGCCTCGGTCGCCTCGGGAGAGGCGGATGCCGTGGGAGCCGGCGCCGCGTTGGGGTCGGCCACCACTCCGTCACCGTCGCTGAGGTTGCCCGACAGCTGCAGCGGCTGGTTCGCGGCGAGCGCGGCCCAGAGCGTCTTGGCGTCGTCCTCGTTCGGCACCACGCGGTTCGGGTTGGACGGGTCGGCTCCGGTCGGGTACTGGATGAAGACGATCTCGTTGAACGGCACGTCTTTGACCGCCGAGGCGATCTGCACGAGCGTCAGCGGATTGGTCAGCGACGTCGAGGGATCGACGTTGCGCAGCGCGGTCGAGGCGAGCTTGTAAAGGGTCGCCGGGTTCGACAACACCTCCTGGCTCTTCAGCTTGTTGGCCAGTCGCGACATGTACTGCTGCTGGTTCGAGATGCGACCGAGATCGCCACCGTCGCCGACACCGTGACGCGTACGCAGGAACTGCAGGGCGTCGAAGCCCTTCACCGTGCGGATGCCGGCGGGCCAGTCGATGCCGGTGTACGGGTCTTTGATGCCGTTGGCGATGCAGACGTCGACGCCACCGATGGCATCCGTGATGTTGATGACACCTCCGAAGCTGACCTTGGCCGCGAACGGGATCTCGAGCCCGCTGAGCTCGGAGACCGTCTGCACGACGCACGACAGGCCGCCGTCGTCGAACGCGCTGTTGATCTGGGCGAAGCTTCGTGCCGAGTTCTCCTGCCCGTCGGCGTTGGTGCACGCCGGGATCGGCACCATCAGGTCACGCGGGAACGAGATGACCGTCACGCGCCGGGGCGCGTCGGAGATGTGGATGAGGAGGTTGACGTCGTTCAGACTGCCGTCGGAGTCGGGACCCGTGCAGCGATCGCCGAAGTACTGCGCGAACGCCGGCTCGCACTCGTCGGTGCCGACCAGCAGCATGTTGACGCCGCCCTGCAGCTCGCCGATGTCGGGCGGGACGGCCGGCTGATTCTTCAGCTCGACGGCGTCGGCGGTGAAGCTGCGCGTGAGGTCGACGGCGGCGTAGGCGAGCACCGTTCCACCCGATACGAGCACGACGGCAAGGACGATCGCGAGGCCGCGCAACAGCTGCGCGACGGGGCCCGGCGACGTCAGTCGCCCATGGCGCGCGACGGTCCGCTGACCGCGCGAAGGGGTGGTCTTGCTCACTCGGGTCCTTTCACGACGGATGCCGCCGGCCCGGCAGCACGTCACGCTCCGGCACGGCCGGAGGTCGCAGCAATACTAGGGACGGGCGGCTGTGAATGGCGTGAAGACCTGGCGTTTCACCGACCCTTCTCGCCCGGCTGCCAGGCGCGCCTACCCGCGCGGCGCGGAGCGTCGGGCGGCGTGGGCCCAACGACGTTCGACTCCCGCTCCGCCGGTCATAACGAAAGAACGCGGACCCCTGCGGGGCCCGCGTTCTTTCGTTGCGGAGGGTGTGGGATTCGAACCCACGGGACATTGCTGCCCACTGGTTTTCAAGACCAGGTCCATCGGCCGCTCGGACAACCCTCCCGGACCCGACGAGTCTACCGAGCCACAGCGGCCGACGCGGGCGGCGACCCCGGACGCACCGGGGCCGCCACCGCGCGGTGCTCAGCCGAGCGGGCCGTAGGCCGACGGGGTCGTGCGGGCCTGGGTCGCCTGCTCGAATCCGTACGCCAACCCGAGGAGTGGGCCCTCGCCGAAGTCGCGACCGAGGAACTCGAGGTTCACCCCTCCGGTCGCCCCTTCCTGGGCCGTGCCCTGCCCCATCGGGACCGTCACCGCCGGGAGCCCCGTGTTCGGGCTCAGACGCATGTTGGTGCCGATGGTGGAGTACGGGTTGCCGGACGGGTAGATCACGGCATCCAGACCCTGGGCGTCCATGAACGCCATCATCGTCTGCTTGCCCTTGGCCAGCTGCAGGGTGTGCGAGCCCTGCGGCCCGGCCCAGGCCTGGTAGGCGTCTTCCGTGACGGTCGCACGCTGCCCGTAGGGGCTGGTCGCGCGCCCCGGCACGATGTTCGGCGACTGCGAGATCGCCGACAGGCTGCGAGCCGACACATCGGGGTTCAGATAGGCGTCGATGTACTTCTGCAGATCGTGGTTGAACTCCGGCCCACTGCCGCTGCCCTCGCCCACGATGGCCGAGAAGCCGTCGGGTGCGGCGACCGCCACCACCGTCGCCCCCTGTGCCTCGAGGGTCGCCTTCGCCTGGGCGAAGAGCCGTGCGGTGATCGGGTTGGTCCCGAGCATCGACGCAATGTAGCCGAACTTCTTGCCCTTCAGCGAGCCGGCGTCGAGGAACGTCGTGTACGACTCCGGCACCTTGCCCGCCTGGCGCGCGGTGGCGGCGTCGTTCGGATCCTCTCCCACCACGGCGTCGAGCGCGATCGCGGCGTCTTGCACCGAACGGGCGATCGGGCCGCCCGTGTCCTGCGAGAGCGCGAGCGGAACGATGCCGGCGCGACTGGTGAGTCCGACCGTCGGCCGGACGCCGACCAACTGGTTGTACGTCGACGGGACGCGGATGGACCCGCCCGTGTCGGTTCCGAACCCGATGCCGGCGAGGTTGGCCGCGATCGCCGCCCCGGTGCCGCCGCTCGAGCCGCCCGAGGTCTTGGTGGTGTCGTACGGGCTCGACACCGTCAACGCGGTGCCCGCGGGCTGGAACGCCGACCACTGCGAGGTCAGGTTGATCGCGAACTCGTCCATGCTGGCCTTGGCGATGATCACCGCCCCGTCGGCGCGGAGCCCCGTGACCATCGTGGCGTCGCTCGAGGTCTGGTTCGCGTTCCAGCACCCGCAGCCCGCTGTGGTGGGCATGTCGGCGGTGTCGTAGTTGTCCTTGAGCGCGACCGGGATGCCGAGCAGCATGCTCGTCATCCCCTTCTCCGCACGGATCGCGTCGGCCGCTGCCGCCGCCGTCAACGCCACCTGGCTCGTCGTGATGATCGAGTTGAGCGGTCGACCGCCGTCTTGGCGCACGACCTTGTCATAGGCGGCGATGCGGTCGAGGTATTGCTGGGTGAGCGAAACCGACGTGATCACGCCGGCGTTCATTGCCGCCTGCATGGCCACGGCGTCGGCCTCCACGATCTGGAACGGCCCGTCGTCGTAGATGATGCGCTCCGACAGGTCGGCGAGGTCGGATGCCGTCACGGCGCCGTCACCGTCGAAGTCGAAGGTCGCGGCATCCGCCCAATCGGCATCGCCCTTCACCGAACCGATGTGCGGCGCGAGGGCCGAAAGGTCGGCCGTGGTCACCTGCTCATCGCCGGTGCGATCGAGTTCGGTGTAGTACGGGGCGAGGAAGGGGGCAGCGCTCGGGGCGGGTGCCGGGGCGGCCAGGGCGGCAGCGGGCGCGACGAGCCCTCCGGCGACGGCGACACCGAGGGTGGCGCACACGGCGAACGTGCGACGGGTCAGGGCGCTCATTCGCTCACCCCCTGACGACGGCGGAGCACGAAGAGCGCTCCTGCGGCGATCAGCGAAACGCCGAGGGCCCCGGAGATGAGCCATGCGGCGGTGTCGATTCCGGTGGCGGCCAGTCCGCCCGGACCGTTCGCGGCCGGGGCGGCGGAGGGGGTCGTCGACGGAGAGGCCGAGGCGGACGGGCTGGGTGAGGCCGTCGCGGTCGGCGACGGGGTCGGGGAGGGCGTCGGGGCCGCCGCGATGACGAGGGGCGCGGATGCCACCGTGACGGCGGTCGTCACGTCACCGCCCGACGAGACCAGGCGCACGGACGTCACGCCGACGGCCGTGGAACCCGCGGCGACGGCGCGGAAGGGGACGGACGCGAGCGTCACGTCGCCGGTGCTCTCGAGCCCCGGCGAGGTGCCGAGGCGCGTGTGCGACACGGTCACCGTGTCGGCGTCCGTCACCGCGGAGGTGAAGCCGCCGGAGGGGCCGGTCGGCTCGTCGCCGGTGGGGACGAAGAGAGCCGGGTCGAAGGCGATCTCGAGGTCGTAGGAATACAGGTCACTGACCCCCGATCCGGTGATCGTGGCGACGAACGTGTCGCCCGTCGTGACGTCGGCTGAACTCAGCGATAGCGCGAGGGCGGCGGTCGGCGGGGCGGCGTGAGCCGCGGGAGCGGCGGCGACGACAGGCCCCAGGAGGGCGAGTGCCGCGGTGAGCGCGACGCCGAGACGACGGGTCGCTCTCGGCGGGGATGCGGAAATGTGGGCAGACATGTGCCAGTCAGGCTCCTTCGGATCGGTCGAGCGACGATCGGGATCCGCGGGGGCCTTTCGCATCCTGTGATCGTTCGGGTGCTCCGACCCTGACACGGAGGTGTGACGGCGGCGTTGCCCGGCGTTTCGGCGACATGACGATCCAGCACTCCGGCGCGCGTGCCAGGGGAAGCCGCCGCGACATCGAGTCCAGCCCCCGGCCGCGGGCACGGCATCCGGATAGCGTCGCGTCTATGGCACCGATCGCACGCAGCCCCCTGGCCTCGTTCTTCCTCCGGCTCGGCCGGCAGGTGTGGGTGCGCGCCGCCGTGTTCACCGTCGTCGGGATCGTCGTGGTGCTGGCCGCCCGATTCGTCGGGCCCCTGCTGCCGTTCTCGTTCAGCTTCGGGCTCGCCGACGACGCTGTCGGCTCGCTGCTGCAGATCATCGCGACCGCGATGCTCACCGTCAGCACGTTCTCGGTCACCGCGATGGTCACGGCGTTCTCGTCGGCGACCACGACCGCCACCCCGCGGTCGACGCAGCTGCTCATCGCCGACCCGACCTCGCAGAACGCGGTGTCGACGTTCGTCGGGGCCTTCGCCTTCTCGCTGGTCGGCATCGTCGCCCTCGAGACCGGGTACTACCAGAGCCAGGGGCGCACGATCCTGTTCGTGGCGACGCTGGTCATCATCGTGATCGTCATCGTCACCCTGCTGCGATGGATCTCGCACCTGTCGACCTTCGGCCGGATGGCCGACGTGATCGACCGCGTCGAGAAGGCGGCGACCGCATCGCTGGAGGTCTACGCCGAGAGGCCGACGCTCGGTGCCCGCGCCGCGGTCGAGATCCCTGCCCGAGCGAGAGCCGTCCACGCCGAGGACGTCGGCTACGTCACGCACGTCGATGTGGCGGGACTCGGCCGCATCGCCGAGCGCTTCTCCGTCGACATCCACGTGCGGGCGACGCCGGGACGCATCACCGATGCCCGCGTCCCTCTCGCGAAAATCGTCGGCAGGGTCGATGACGAGGTGGTCGCGGGCATCCGGCGAGCATTCCGGATCGAGCACCACCGCACGTACGAACAGGATCCCCGCTTCGGTGTGATCGCCCTCACAGAGATCGGAAGCCGGGCACTCTCGCCGTCGACCAACGACCCGGGGACGGCGATCGAGGTGATCGCCGCGCTGCAGCGCGTGTTCGCACGCGCCCTGAGGACCCAGGCGGACGACGACGTCGCCCACGAGCGCGTCTACGTGCCCGCTCCGCGCCTGGCGGATCTCGTCGACGACGCGTTCCGCCCGCTGGCGCGCGACGGAGCGGGGTTCCTCGAGGTGCAGGTGCGCCTGCAGAAATGTCTCGCCGCGCTCGCGGCATCCGCCCCTCGGAATGCGCGCGTGTTCCGCGATGCCGCGCGCGAGGCGCTCGAGCGGAGCCGGCGCGAACTCCCCCGAGGCGACCGCCGGATGCTGGAGGGGTCGGCGCGCAACGCCTGGCGGGACGTCGCCGCGGGATCGGTCGACGACCGGCGCTCCTGACAGCACGCTATGGCCGGGCTATCGATCCCCTTCGCTGTGACCACGCGCCGTTGAGGGCGCGCTCCGCGAGGAGTAGACCGGGTCTCATCAGTCGTTCACGACCCACGGGCCGTCTGACATGAGGAGGTCACCATGATCGTACCCAGCATGTCTTCGCAGATCGTCCTGGCGGTGTTCGCGCTCGTATACGCGGCATCCGTCCTGGCCGCGGTCGTCGCCGTGCGAGACCCGCACGCGTCGGTGGGGCTCAAGGCCGCATGGGCGACCGCCCTGCTGTTGCTGCCGCCGGTGGGCCTGGTCGCGTGGGAGGCCACACGAGTGGTCGATCACCGCGCGACGAACCGCCCGCTGAGCGCGGTCGACCGCACGGCGTACCTGGCCGACCGCGCCGCGCACGTGGCAAGCGGGTCCGCGCGGGTGTGAGGCGAGGCGCGGGCCGGCGCTGGGCTGGCCCGCGCGACGTCAGAGCGCCCGCAGCACCGCCGCGACGCCGCCCTCGGTGACCGACAGGCCGACCTCGCCGGCCGCGGCGTGCACCTCGGGCGGACCCTGGTGCATCGCGATCGCCCGACCGCCGTTGCGCATCGCCCACTGCATCATCTCGATGTCGTTGCGCCCATCGCCCATCACCAGCACGTTCTCGGGGGCGATGTCGAGCCAGCCGCGGACGAGTTCGAGCGCGGTGGACTTGTCGACGCCCTGCGGGGCGATGTCGAGCCACGCCGTCCAGCCGATCGCGTACGACACCTGTGTCAGGCCGATGCGCTCGACCAGCTCGAGGAAGTCCTTGTCGGTCTGCTCCGGCGCGACCACGACCACGCGGCAGACGGGCTGACCCGAGAGCTCCGCGAAGGTCACCTTGTTGGCGCCGACGAGGTTCCAGTCGTCGAGGTAATCCGTGAACAGGCGCTTCCCGTCGGGCAGCTCCACCAGGAAGTGCGCCCCCGACAGGTGCTCGCCGAGCAGCGTCAGCACCTCGGTCGGGTCGAACGTCTCGACGTGCGCGCGCTCGTACTCCGCGGCATCCGCTTCGCCGACCCGGCGCATCACAATGGCCCCGTTCGAGCAGACGGCGTACTCGGGACGGATGCCGAGGCGCTCCATGACCCCGTGCGTGCTGTCCCAGCTGCGTCCGGTGGCGAGCATGACCTCGTGCCCCGCGTCTTGCGCGTGACGGACGGCGTCGACGACACCGGGGCTGAGGGTCTCGTCTTCGAGGAGCACGGTGCCGTCGATGTCGAGGGCGATGAGCATGCGTCCGACCGGCGCCTCGCGGGCGACGTCGACGACGAGCTCGGCCGCCTCGTCCTGCGGCGACGCGTCGATGTCTCCGGTGCGGGGAAGGGCGGCCTCGTCGCTCACGCGATGGGCTCCATGACCTCGAGCCCGCCGAGGTAAGGCCGCAAGACCTCGGGGACCGTGACCGATCCGTCGGCGCGCTGGTGCGTCTCGAGCAACGCCACGATCCACCGCGTGGTGGCGAGCGTGCCGTTGAGGGTCGCGACCGGCTGGGTCTTGCCGCCGTCGGCCGGGCGGAACCGGGTCTCGAGGCGACGGGCCTGGTAGGTCGTGCAGTTCGAGGTGCTCGTCAGCTCGCGGTAGGCGTCTTGAGTGGGCACCCAGGCCTCGATGTCGAACTTGCGCGCGGCGCTCGAGCCGAGGTCGCCGGCGGCCACGTCGATCACGCGGTAGGCGAGGCCCAGGTCTTGCAGCATGCCCTCCTGCATGGCGACGAGGCGGTCGTGCTCGGCCTCGGCGTCGGCCGGGTCGGTGTAGACGAACATCTCGAGCTTGTTGAACTGGTGCACGCGGATGATGCCGCGGGTGTCCTTACCGTACGAGCCCGCCTCGCTGCGGTAGCACGTGGACCACCCGGCGTAGCGCTTGGCGCCGCGCTCGAAGTCGAGGATCTCGTCCATGTGGTACCCGGCGAGAGGAACCTCGCTCGTGCCGACCAGGTAGAGGTCTTCCTTCGGCAGGTGGTACACCTCGTCGGCGTGCTGACCGAGGAAACCGGTGCCGCGCATGACCTCGGGACGCACCAGCGTCGGCGGGATCATCGGGGTGAAGCCCGCCTGCAGCGCGCGGTCGAGGGCCAGGGTCATCAGCGCCAGTTCGAGACGGGCGCCGATGCCGGTGAGGAAGTAGAAGCGGCTGCCCGAGACCTTCGTGCCGCGCTCCATGTCGATCGCGCCGAGCAACTCGCCGATCTCGAGGTGGTCGCGCGGGGTGAAGTCGTAGGTCGGGACCTCGCCGTGGGTGCGCAGGGTGACGAAGTTCTCTTCGCCGCCCGACGGAACGCCGTCGATGACGATGTTCTCGATCTTCGCGAGGGCGGCCTCGGCGGCGGCCTCGGCCTCGGAGGCGGCGTGCTGAGCGACCTTCACCTGCTCGCTGAGCTGCTTCGCCTCGGCCACGAGCGCGGCCTTCTCGTCTTTCGGCGCCTGCGCGACGCGCTTGCCGTGCGCGTTCTGCGCGGCGCGGAGCTCTTCGAAGGCGGCGATGGCGGCGCGGCGGTCGCGATCGGCGGCGAGGGCGTCGTCCACCGGATCCGGCGACTCCCCGCGGGCGATCTGGGAGCGCTTCACGAGCTCGGGATCTTCACGCAGCAGGGTCAGGTCGATCACGCGTCCATCCTACGGTCGGCGTCGCGTGCCGCTTCGCTCCCCCGTGCGGGAGCCCGCGCCACGACCGGGCGGGCGGCGCTCGCAGGTCGGGGTGCTCGGCATCCGCCCGTCAAGCCCACCCCACCGCGCCGTTCCGGGGCGCGGGGCGGTCCTATGGTTGACCCCATGGCCGCCCCTGACGAGCCGCGTGACGACGCGGAGTCCCCCGAGACCGTTCCTACCGACGCTCCCGACGAGGTGAAGGCGGATGCCGCCGCGGCCCAGGGCTCGGACGAGCACTTCCACGCCGCACGCCTCGGCGACGACGTCGCCGATCACCCGCGCAAGGACGTCCCCCACCCCAAGGACGCTGCGGAGCCCGACGACACGATCCACCAGCCCGAAGACGTCGACCCCGACTCGTCGGCCGAGATGCCCGGTAAGACGCAGCGTGTCGACGCCGAAGGTGAGGAGGCCCCGATCGACGCCGAGACGACTCAGAAGAAGCGGGCCGCCCTCGTCTACAACCCCGTCAAGGTCGACCCCGACACCCTGCGCGCCCGTACGGCCGAGCTGTCGGCCGAGGCCGGCTGGGCCGAACCGCTGTTCTACGAGACGACGGTCGATGACCTGGGCGACGACGCCACCCGCGCCGCCCTCGATGAGAAGGTCGACGCCGTGCTCGTGGCGGGCGGCGACGGCACCGTCCGCGCCGTCGCCGAGGCGCTGACCTCGTCGGGAGTGCCCCTGACGATCATTCCGAGCGGCACGGGCAACCTGCTCGCCCGCAACCTCAACCTGCCCCTCTCCGACAGCGACGCGATGATCCGCTCGACCTTCGAGGGCGACGTCCTGTCGATCGACACCGGGATCGCGCGCATCCGTCGCGCCGGCGGAGAGATCGAGGAGCACGGCTTCTCGGTCATGGCCGGCATCGGCCTGGACGCCGCGATGATCCAGAACACCCGCGACGACCTGAAGAAGCAGGTCGGCTGGGTCGCCTACGTCGACGGAGCGGCGCGGTCGCTCGTGTCGGCGAAGCCCTTCCGCGTCATGTACCAGCTCGACGGCCACCGCCTGCATTCGGCGAAGGTGCAGAGCGTGCTCTTCGCGAACTGCGGCGCCCTGCAGGGCGGTGTGGCGCTGATCCCCGACGCCTCCATCGCCGACGGCAGCCTCGACGTGGCCGTGCTGCAGCCGAGCGGTGTGCTCGGCTGGCTGGGCGTGTGGCGGAGCATCGTGTGGGACAACTCGGTGCTCCGGAAGTTCCGCGCCGGGCGGCGCGTGCTCGAGCGCCGCAAGGACACCTCGGTGCGCTACCTGCGGGGCACGGGCATCGAGCTGGCGACCGCTCCCGCGCAGCCGATCGAGCTCGACGGCGACGAGTTCGGCGAGGCGACGCGCGTGTACACCCGCATCGTCGCCGGCGGGCTCGTGGTCGCGCTGCCGAAGGGCCACGACACCTCCTCGCTCTGACCTTCTCGGGGCGGCGGCGGCCGCGCGCGGGTGTCAAGCCCGAAGCACCGGATGCCGCGGTGGATAGCGTCGACGCATGGCTTCACCCTCGATCGTCTGGTTCCGCGACGACCTGCGCCTGACCGACAACCCGGCGCTGCGCGCAGCCCTCGACCGCGACGAGCCGATCGTCGCCCTGTACCTGCTGGACGAGGAGTCCGAGGGCGTGCGCGAGATCGGCGGGGCGGCCCGCTGGTGGCTGCACGGGTCGTTGACCTCCCTCGGCGAGCGCATGAGCGAGCGCGGAGGGTCACTGGTGCTCCGTCGCGGCAAGGCGGCCGAGGTCGTGCCCGCGCTGGTCGAGGAGGTCGGCGCCGGGGCGGTGTTCTGGAACCGACGCTACGGCGGGGTGGAGCGCGAGATCGACGCCGGCATCAAAGAGAAGCTGCGCGACGACGGCGTGACCGTCGCCTCGTTCGCCGCCAACCTGCTCTACGAACCGTGGACGGTGCGCACCCAGTCCGACAAGCCGTACGGGGTGTACAGCCCCTTCGCGCGAGCCGTGCAGAAGCTCCCCGCCCCGCGCCCGCCGATGCCGGAGGCGCGGAAGATCCCCGGCTTCGACGGCAGGGTCGACGCCGACGACCTCGGCGCGTGGAACCTGCTGCCCACGAAGCCCGACTGGGCCGGGGGCCTGCGCGAGACGTGGGAGCCCGGAGAGCCCGCGGCGAAGGCGCGCCTGAAGGAGTTCCTCGACGACGACCTCGGCGACTACTCGAAGTACCGCGACGAGTTCGCCGGCGGCGCCACCTCGAACCTGTCACCCCGCCTGCGCTGGGGCGAACTCAGCCCCTACCAGGTGTGGCACGACACCCTCGAGCACCGTGGATCGGGCCAGCACGCGCAGAGCGCCAGCGGCTTCCTGTCAGAGGTCGTGTGGCGAGAGTTCGCCTGGCACGTGACCTATCACTCCCCCGACATCGCGACGGTGAACTGGCGTCGCAACTTCGACGCCTTCCCGTGGCCGAAGCTCGATCGGTCGCACCTCAAGACCTGGCAGCAGGGCAAGACGGGAGTGGCCGTGGTCGACGCCGGCATGCGCCAGCTCTGGCACACCGGCGTCATGCACAACCGCGTGCGCATGGTCACGGCGTCGTTCCTCATCAAGAACCTGCTCATCGACTGGCGTCACGGCGAGCAGTGGTTCTGGGACTGCCTCGTCGACGCGGATGCCGCGAGCAACCCCTTCAACTGGCAGTGGGTCGCGGGAAGCGGTGCGGATGCCGCTCCGTACTTCCGCGTGTTCAACCCCGACACGCAGCGCAAGAAGTTCGACCCGCACGACGCCTACGTCAAGGAGTGGGCCCCGGAGTACCTCGGCGAGAACCCGCCGGAGCCGATGGTGGACCTCGGCGAGACGCGTAAGCGGGCGCTCGACGCGTATTCGCACGTGCGCCACGGGGGCTGAGCCGGAACCCGCTTCGACGGATCGCGAAGCTCACGGCATCCGGGGACGCGAAAGGGGCGCCACCTCACGGTGACGCCCCTTTTCGAGACGAGTGTCAGTTGACGCGCTGCTCGGCGGCGTCGTTCTCGTCGTCGTCGTCGCCCGGGATGAAGACGTCGACCACGGTCACGTTGATCTCGGCGACCTTCATACCCACGAGCTCGGTGATGGCCTGGTGCACGGCCGCGCGGACGTCCGAGGCCACACGCTGCAGCTGCTCGGGGTAGTCGACCTGGATCGCGATGTCAGCGGCGACCTCGGTCTGGCCGACCTCGACGCTCACGCCCTGGGCGTGGTCCTTGGCGCCGACGGCCTGACGGATGTTGCCGATCACACGGGCCGCTCCGCCGCCGAGGGCGTGGACGCCGGGGACCTCGGCCGCGGCGATGCCGGCGACCTTGGCGACGACGGCGTCGACGATGACGGTCGAGCCGCCGTCCTTCGTGGCGGGGGTGGGGGTGGCGGTGGTGGTGGTGGTGTTCTCAGCCATGTTCGCTTCCTTCCGTCGTTCCGGGACCGTGTGTCCCGCGATGTCATAGGTAAGACGTACGCCGAGCACCATTCGTCACGGAATCTTCCTGAGAGGATGCTGACCGTCGGTCATCCGCCGAAGAAGTCGCCGAAGGCCTCGTCGGCATCCCCCGTGTCGCGCGGGTCGAACTCCACGGTCTCTACCGACAACGTCACACTCGTGTGCGGAGTGAACAGAACCCACATCTCACGGTTTCCGACCGCGACGAACCGCTCGAACCTCCCGCCCGCGTGCACTGCCTCTTCGATGCGTCGCTCGAGGTCGCCGAGGTCCTGCCCCTGTGCGAGGTGATAGGAGTTCTCGCCTATCGCGATCTGCGTGCGCACCATCGTCTCGGTCCCCATGCGCGGGACGGTAAGCCGCGTCATCGGCGGAGGTCACGGGGGTTGCGCTCTCGCGCCGGAGGAATACGAGAGGGCACGAACCGGTTGGATCCGAGGTGAACGACGCCATGCCTTCCCTCTCCGTTCTCGACCTCGTTCCCGTGCGCCACGGGCAGAACAGCGCGCAGGCGGTGAGCGCCGCCCTCGACCTCGTCGAGCGGGCCGACCGCCTCGGCTACCGGCGCTACTGGTTCGCCGAGCACCACAACATGCCCTCGGTGGCGTCGACCACTCCCCCCGTGCTCATCGCCGCCGCCGCGGCGCGCACCTCGCGCATCCGCGTCGGCTCGGGCGGCGTCATGCTGCCGAACCACTCCCCGCTCATCGTCGCCGAGCAGTTCGCCGCCCTCGAGGCGCTGGCCCCGGGCCGCATCGACCTCGGCATCGGCCGCGCCCCCGGCAGCGACCCGGTCATCACCCAGCTGCTGAACCGATCGGGCACCACCAGCGACGTCTCGCGCTTCCCCGACCACGTGACCGACATCATGGCGCTCACCTCGCCCGACGGCGCGACGGTGCGCTTCACCTCGGGCACCGAGTACCAGGTGAAGGCGACGCCCGCGGCATCCGGAACCCCCCAGGTGTGGCTGCTCGGCTCGAGCGATTACTCGGCGCAACTGGCGGCCAGCTTCGGTCTGCCCTACGTTTTCGCGAACCACTTCTCGGGCGAGGGGCTCACCCACGCGCTCGGCGTGTACCGCGACCAGTTCGTGCCCAACGAGTCGGGTGAAGGCCCGCGCACCTTCGTCACCGCCAACGTCGTCGCCGCGCCGACCGCCGAAGAAGCGGAAGAGCGCGCTCTGCCGCAGCTGCGCATGATGGCGCGCCTGCGCACCAACCGCCCCATGGTGCCGCTCGAGACCATCGAGCAGGCCAAGGCCGAGCCGTTCGACGCGATGGCCGAATCGATCATGGCCTCGACCCGGCAGAAGTGGTTCGTAGGCACCGGCGCCGAGGTGCAGGGCCAGCTCGCAGCCTTCGCCGCGCAGCACGGCGTCGACGAGATCATGGTCTCGCCCGTCGCCGGAGCGTACGAGGGCGAGGGGTCGGAAGGCCGCGTGCAGACCCTCGAGCTCATCGCGGCTCCCGCGACCGTCGCAGCCTGACGCGGCAGCGCCGCGCGAGGTGGCTGAGCCTGTCGAAGCCACCGGGGCACCGCGGGGCCCGGGCCCTTCGACACGCTCAGGGACCTGGGCTGCGCCGGGCCCTTCGACAAGCCCAGGGACCTCGCGACGGGTCAGGCCTCGGGCTCGCCGCTCAGCAGACCGCGCAGCCAGTCGCGCGCCTCGACGAACACGTCGTCGCTGTAACGCTGCGGGTAGCGGACGATCGCGCGGTCGGCGCGGGCGTACGAGCCCAGGAAGATGACCTTCGGGCTGAACCGACGAAGGCCCAGAAGGGCATCGGCCATGCGCTCGTCGTGCACGTGCCCGTCGGCGTCGATGACGAAGCGATAGCGACCGAGGGCGTCGCCGATGGGGCGCGAGGCCAGCAGGCTCAGGTTGATGCCGCGCGTGGCGAACTGCTCGAGCAGTTCGAGCAGGGCACCCGGGTGGTCCTCGGGCAGCTCGACGATGAGCGAGGTCTTGTCGGCACCGGTGGGCGGAGCCGGGGCGACCGTGCGGCTGACCAGCACGAATCGCGTCACCGCGTTGGGGTTGTCGCCGATGTTCTCGGCCAGCACCGAGAGGTCGTGGTGGGCGACGATGCCGGGGGCCGCCACCGCGGCATCCGCCGCACTGGTCCCGTCGAGCACGCCCAGCGCGCTCGCGACGTTGCTCTCGGCGGGCAGGTGCGCGTGCGCGGGGAGGTTCTTGCTGAGCCATCCGAGGCACTGGCCGTAGGCGACCGGGTGGGCGGCGATGAGCGAGACGTCGGCGAGGGTGGCTCCGGGGCGGCCGACGAGCACGAAGTTCACGGGCACGAGGTACTCGCCCACGATGCGCAGGCCCGGCACGGTCGCCAGGGCATCTTGCGCGGTCGAGACGCCGCCGTCGACCGAGTTCTCGATCGCGATCATCGCGGCATCCGACCGGCCCTCGACGACGTCGGCCAGCGCTTCGCCGACGTTGCGCACGGGTCGCCAGATCTGGTCGCGCGCCTCGGGCACCTGCGCCAAGGCCGCCTCGGTGAACGTGCCGGCCGGGCCCAGGTAACTGTAGGTACGGCGGGCGGGCACGGTCTCTGTGTCGGGCAGCACGGCGTCCAGCCTAGACCGGGGGGATGATCCCGGATGCCGCGGTCTCCGACCCTCGCGGACGCAGCGCAGCCACGGATTCTCTCAGAATGCGACACGGCGTATGCGCATGTCGGAGGGAGCGGGCAGACTGGGCGCATGAGCAGTCGCGCAGGGCAGCCCGCAGAGGCGTCCGATCTCATCGACATCGACGAACTGATCGCCGCGTATTACGACCGCAAGCCCGACGCCGCCGTGCCCGAGCAGCGCGTCGCCTTCGGAACGAGCGGTCACCGCGGATCGTCGCTGAGTACGAGCTTCAACGAAGACCACATCCTCGCCACGACCCAGGCGATCGTCGACTACCGCGCCGCGCAGGGGATCACCGGTCCGCTGTTCCTCGGCCGCGACACCCACGGGCTGTCGCTCCCGGCCGAACGCAGCGCCATCGAGGTGCTGGTCGCCAACGGCGTCGACGTGCGCGTCGACTCCCGCGACGCGTGGGTGCCGACCCCGGCGCTCAGCCACGCGATTCTCACCTACAACCGCGCCCTTTCGGCCGACGACCCCGGCCGAGCCGATGGCATCGTCGTCACGCCCTCGCACAACCCGCCGCGCGACGGCGGCTTCAAGTACAACCCCCCGCACGGTGGACCCGCCGACACCGACGCGACGGGCTGGATCGCCGACCGCGCGAACGAGCTCATCGCCGCCGGCCTCGACGGCGTCACGCGCACGCGTCACGCCGACATCGACCTCGACGGCCTGGGCCAGTACGACTTCCGCGATGCGTACGTGCGGGATCTGGCATCCATCATCGACGTCGACGCCATCAAGAACGCCGGCGTGCGCATCGGCGCCGACCCGCTGGGCGGCGCGTCGGTGGAGTACTGGGCGCTCATCGCCGAGGTCTACGGCCTCGACCTCACGGTCGTGAACCCCGAGGTCGACCCGACGTGGAAGTTCATGACGCTCGACTGGGACGAGAAGATCCGCATGGATCCTTCTTCGCCGTCGGCCATGGCGTCGCTCGTGGCCGCGCGCGACGAGTACGACATCCTCACCGGCAACGACGCCGACGCCGACCGCCACGGCATCGTCACCCCCGACGCGGGCCTGATGAACCCGAACCACTACCTCGCGGTCGCGATCGACTACCTGTTCTCGCACCGCCCGAACTGGCCGGCCGACGCCGCCGTGGGCAAGACGCTCGTGTCGTCGATGATCATCGACCGCGTCGCCGACGCCCTCGGCAAGACGCTGCTCGAAGTGCCCGTCGGGTTCAAGTGGTTCGTCCCCGGCCTGCTCGACGGCTCCGTCGCGTTCGGCGGCGAGGAGTCGGCGGGTGCGTCGTTCCTGCGCAAGGACGGCACCGTGTGGACCACCGACAAGGACGGCATCCTGCTGTGCCTGCTGGCCGCCGAGATCCTCGCCGTCACCGGCAAGACCCCGTCGCAGCGCTACGCCGAGCTCGAGCAACAGTTCGGCTCGTCGGCGTACCAGCGCGTCGACGCTCCGGCTTCGCCCGCACAGAAGTCGGCGCTGTCGAAGCTGTCTCCGGATGCCGTGACCGCCACCGGACTCGCCGGAGAGCCCATCACCGCGAAGCTCTCGCACGCGCCCGGCAACGGCGCCGCGATCGGCGGCCTCAAGGTGCAGACCGAGTCGGCGTGGTTCGCCGCGCGCCCCTCGGGCACCGAGGACGTCTACAAGCTGTACGCCGAGTCGCTCCGCGGCGAAGACCACCTGCGCGAGGTGCAGGAAGAGGCACGGGCGGTCGTCTCGGCCGCGCTCGGCCAGGCCTGATCCGCACGGTTCGTCAGCGGCGTCGCCCCTCGGGGCGGCGCCGCTGTCGCGTGGGGCGGGGCGGTGCGACCGCGCTGGGCGCCCGGACGCTTCGACAAACTCAGCCACCTCCGCGGCAACGCGGGACCGGGCGGGAACGCCGCGGCCCCGACGCTCCGGAGAACGTCGGGGCCGTGGCATCCGGGGCCGAAGCCCGGGCTCGGGGAGCCGGGATCAGGCGGGGGCGAAGGTCTTCGCGTCGATCACGAAGCGGTAGCGCACGTCGCTCTTGAGCACGCGCTCGTAGGCCTCGTTGATCTGGTCGGCCGAGATGAGCTCGGTCTCGGGTGCGATGCCGTTCTCGGCGCAGAAGTCGAGCATCTCCTGGGTCTCGCGGATGCCACCGATCGACGAACCCGCGAAGGAACGACGGTTGGTGAACAGCGTGAAGACCTGGATGGGCAGCGGCTCCGGCGGGGCGCCGACGTTGACCATCGTGCCGTTCAGGGCGAGCAGGCCCAGGTACTGCTTGAGGTCGAGCGGGGCGCTGACGGTGTTGATGATGAGGTCGAAGCTCTTCTTGAGCTTGTCGAAGGTCTCTTCGTCCTTCGTCGCGTAGTAGTGGTCGGCGCCCATCTTCAGGCCGTCGTCCTTCTTGCTGAGCGTCTGCGAGAGCACGGTGACCTCGGCGCCCATGGCGTGGGCGATCTTGACGGCCATGTGGCCGAGCCCGCCGAGGCCGACGACGGCGACCTTCTTGCCGGGGCCGGCGTTCCAGTGGTTCAGCGGCGAGTAGGTCGTGATGCCGGCGCACAGCAGCGGCGCGGCCTTCTCGTAGGGGATCGACTCGGGAACGCGCAGCACGAAGTGCTCGTCGACGACGATCTTCTCGCTGTAGCCGCCCTGGGTGATCGTGCCGTCGACGTCTTTCGCGCCGTACGTGCCGATGTTGCCCTTCTCGCAGTACTGCTCCTCGCCGGCGAGGCAGTTCTCGCATTCGCGGCACGAGTTGACCATGCAGCCGACGCCGACGCGGTCGCCGACCTTGTGGCTGGTGACCTCGGAACCGACCTCGGCGACCGTGCCGACGATCTCGTGGCCGACGGTCAGGGGGTAGGGCACGTCGCCCCACTCGCCGCGGATGGTGTGGATGTCGGAGTGGCAGATGCCGGCGTAGGCGATGTCGATCAGGACGTCCTTCGGGCCGACGTCGCGGCGCTCGATGGTCGTGGGCTCGAGGGGTGAGGTCGCGGACGACGCCGCGTAGGCGTTGACGTGCATGGGTCTCCTCAGTGGGGGATCGTTGCGGACGGTCAATCTTCTCCCGCCGACGCCGCCGAGGGACGGGCTTGCACGGATGTGCGCGAGGTGCGACGAATCGTCGCGATCGGCACCTCGCGCGTGGAGAGGAGCCGGCTCAGGCGGTACGCGACAGCAGCGCGGCCAGGCGCGGGAGCTGCGAGGAGTCCTCGAGGGCCGAGCCGACGGCTGCCACCCGTACCCCGGCGTCGAGGTAGTCGGCGACGTTGCCGGCGTCGAGACCGCCCGTCGCGACGAACCGCACGTCGGGGAAGGGCCCGCGGATCACCCGGAACCACGCGGGGGTCAGCCAGGTCGCGGGGAACGCCTTGAGCCAGCGCAGCCCGAGCGAGACGGCGAGCTGCACCTCGCTGGGGGTCGCGACGCCCGGGAGGATCGGGATGCCGTGCGCTCGGGCTGCCGCGACGACGGCGGGGTCGAGCCCGGGCGAGACGAGGTAGCGCGCACCGGCCGCGACGGCGACCGGCACCTGCGCGGGGTCGATGATCGTGCCGGCGCAGACGATGCGCCCGCGCTCTGCTCCCGCGGCGCACACCGCGCGCAGGGCCTCTTCGTCGGCGGGGGTCTGCAGGGGAACCTCGACGTTGTCGATGCCGAGGTCCCACGCGGTCGCAGCCAGCGCGAGGGAGCGCTCGCGGCCCATCCCCCGCAGGATCGCCATGAGCGGGGCGGATGCCAGGGTGTCGTCGAACCAGGCGGCGGTGGCGTCGGGAGGGGTCATGCGAGGGTCCTGTCGGGGTGAATGGCATCGTGCAGCGAGTCGCCGTAGGTGCGGAGGGTGAGCGCGGCGCGCTCGTGGCCGGAGCGGAGGCGATCGGATGCCGTGGCACCGGCCGCCCGCGCGGCGAGGTATCCCCCGGCGAAGGCGTCACCCGCCCCCACGGCGTCGAGAACCTCGACGGGGAGCGAGGGGACGAAGACGCGCTCCTCGCCCGCGAACACCGTCGCGCCGACGTCGCCGTCCTTGACCACCAGTTCGGCGACCTCGGGGAACAGCGCGCGCACGTCGGCGTCGGTGGGGGTGCCCCAGAGCACCTCGGCCTCGTCACGCCCGACGAACACGAGGTCGGCCCGGGCCGCGAGGGCGCGCAGCACGGGCGCGGCCTCGGCCGCCGACCACAGGGCGGCACGGTGGTTCACGTCGAAGCTGACGATGACGCCTTCGTCGCTCGCCCGGCCGATCGCGGCGTCGAGGAAGTCGCGCGCGGTGTCGGACAACGCGGCGGTGATGCCCGAGACGTGCAGCACGTCGACGTCATCGAGGGCCAGGTTCGCGGCATCCGCCCTCGAGAAGCAAGAGGCCGCGGAGCCCCGCCGGTAGTAGCTCACCCCGCGGCCCGGGTCTTTCACGTACAGCCCGGTGGGGCGCGTCGCGTCGCGCTCGACGAGCGAAACGTCGACACCGCGACCCGCGACCTGCCACAGCACGCGGTCGCCGAGCGCGTCGACGCCGAGGCGGCTCCACCAGCGAACGGTCACGCCGAGGGCCGCGGCGTGCGCGGCGACGTTCGACTCCGCTCCACCCGCGTCGACGAGGAAGCCGGTCGCCTCGACCACTCCCGCGCCGTCGGCGGGCGCGAGCATCGCCATCGTCTCGCCGACGGCGAGCAGAACGCCGCTCATCAGCGCAGGTCGGTGATGGGCGCGGCATCCATGTCGTCGAACGACTGGTTCTCGCCCGCCATCGCCCACACGAACGAATACGCCGCGGTGCCGACTCCGGAGTGCAACGACCAGCTCGGCGAGATGATCGCCTGGCGATCGCCGACGATGAGGTGTCGCGTCTCTTCGCGCTCGCCCATGAGGTGCACGACCCGCGCGTCCTCGGGCAGATCGAAGTACAGGTAGCACTCGGTGCGGCGGTCGTGGGTGTGGGCCGGCATGGTGTTCCACATCGATCCCGGGTGCAGCTGCGTCACGCCCATCACGATCTGGCAGCTCTTCACGCCGTTCTCGTGGATGTACTGGTTGAGCGTGCGGCGGTTGCTCGTGAGCTGGTCGCCCAGCTCGCGGACCGTGCCTTCGCCCGGAGAGACGAGGGCGGCGGGGTAGGCCGTGTGCGCGGGGGCCGAGAACAGGTAGAACTGCGCGCCCGCGGCATCCGCTCCATCGGCGAAGACCACATCGCGGATGCCGCGACCCAGGTACAGGCAGGCTCCGGTGACGAGCTCGTAGACCTCGCCGTCGGCGGTGACGGTGCCCGCGCCGCCCACGTTGACGATGCCGAGCTCGCGGTGCTCGAGGAAGTACTCGCTGCGGATCTCGGGGTAGCCGGTGAGCGGCAGGGGGGAGCCCGCGGGCACGGCCCCGCCGAGCACGATGCGGTCGTGGTGGGTGTACGTCAGGCGCACCTCGCCGGCGACGAAGACGTCGTCGATGAGGAAGCGCTCGCGCAGCTGCGCGGTGTTCATGCCGGGGATCTGCTCGGGGTGGGTGGCGTAGCGCTGGGGGATGGAGGCGGTCATGCGAATCTCCTGGGTCGGGGGTGGAAAGGGCGGGCGGCGGCGCGCGTCAGCGGACCAGCCACCCGCCGTCGACGGGGATCACCGCGCCGGTGACGTACGCGGCGGCGTCGGAGGCGAGGAAGACGAAGGCGCCCTGCAGATCGGCCGGGGTGCCCCAGCGGGCGGCGGGGATGCGGGCGAGGATCGACGCCTCGCGGTCGGCATCGGCGCGGATGGGTGCGGTGTTGTCGGTGGCCATGTAGCCCGGGGCGATCGCGTTGACGGTGACTCCGGATGCCGCCCACTCGTTCGCCAGCGCCTTGGTGAGTCCCGCGACCGCGTGCTTGCTCGCCGCATAGCCCGGGACGAGGATGCCACCCTGGAACGACAGCATCGAGGCGACATTCACGATGCGCCCCCAGCCCTGGTCGATCATGCGGCGCCCGGCGGCCTGCGACAGGTGGAACACCGCGTCGACGTTGACCGCCATGACCTCGTCCCAGTCGCTCGTCGCGTGCTCGGCGGCGGGGGCGCGGCGGATCGTGCCGGCGTTGTTGACGAGGATGTCGACGCGACCGAGGGCGTCGGCGGCCTCGTCGATCGCTCCGGCGAGCTCGGCGGGCGTGGCCGTGGCGAAGTCGCGCTGCACCGTGTGCACGCGCCGCCCGAGGCCGCGCGCGAGCTCGGCGGTGTGCGAGGCGTCGCCGCGGTCGATGAGCACGAGGTCGGCTCCGGCCTCGGCGAGAGCGAGGGCCGCCCCTTGGCCGAGCCCGCGGCTCGAACCGGTGATGACGGCGACGCGGCCGTCGAGTCGGAAGGTGTCGAGGATCATGCGGAGTCTCCCGGGGGTGCGACGAAGGTGGTGGTGAGCTCGCCGAGGCCCGAGATGCGCACGGTCACGGCGTCGCCGGGGGCGAGGGGCCGGTGCGCCTCCTGGGCGTCGGGGAGCTTCTGCGGCGTGCCCGTCGAGACGACGTCTCCGGGCTCGAGGGTCATGACCTGGCTCAGGTGGTGCACGACGAAGGCGACCGAGAAGATGGTCGTCGCCGTCGACTGCGAGACGGTCACGACCCCGTCGCGCACGACCTCGACGAGCAGGTTCTGCGGGTCGACCTCGTCGGCGGTCACGAGCCACGGACCGAGGGGCGCGAAGCCGTCGAAGCATTTGCCGAGCGCCCACTGGCTCTGCTTGCGCTGCCACGAGCGGTCGGACACGTCGTTGAGCACGGTGTACCCGGCGACGTACGACATCGCCTCGGCCAGGGGAACGTCGTGTGCGCGGCGCCCGATGACGACCGCGACCTCGCCCTCGTAGTCGACGTCGTCGGCGACGGCGGGGACGACGACGGGGTCGTTCGGCCCACCGAGCGTGTTCGCGGTCTTCACGAACACGTCGGGCGTGGCCGGGTCGTCGGTCGTCGGGTCGACGCCGTCGGGCACGTGGCCGCGGTAGTTGTATCCGAGGCAGGCGAGGATGCGCGGCCGCACCGGCGCGCGCAGGCTCGAGGGGTCGAGAGGCGGCAGGGTCGCGGCATCCGTCGTCTCGATCAGATCCCGGATGCCGTCGACCTCGGCGAACAGCTCGCCCAGCGGCCGGGGGCCGAGGTCGAGCACGTGATCGCCGGTCGTTCCCGCGACCACGGCGACCGACCGCTCGCCGGCGCCGCCGTCAATGCGCGCGAGCCTCACCACACGGGCCGCCAATCGGGACGCGAGGCGCGCGCGAGCGCCTCGAAGTAGAAGTAGTCGCCCCAGAGGGTCCCCTCGTCGACGCCGACGTTCTTGGGCAGGTCGTACACGCTGTGCAGCAGCACGGTGTCGGCGTCGTCGGCCCGGGCCGGGGTGTAGTGGGCGATGAGCGAGGTGAGGATGCGCTCGGCCGCCGCGCGCCAGCGGGACGCGTTCTCGGGGTCGGCCTCGGCCAGCTCGAACAGTCCGCACACCGCGATCGCGCCCGACGAGCTGTCGCGCGGGGCTTCGGCGCCGTCGTTGTACACGAGGTCCCAGAAGGGGACATCGTCGGCGGGCAGGTGCGAGAGGAAGTACTCGGCGCACGTGCGGGAGGCCTCGAGCAGCGCCTCGTCGCCGGTGGCGCGGTGGTTCAGCGCGAAGCCGTAGATGCCCCAGGCCTGTCCGCGTGCCCAGCACGAGTCGTCGAAGGCGCCCTGCTCCGTCGCTCCGCGCAGCGGCTCGCCCGTCTCGGCATCCCAATAGAAGGTGTGGAAGGTGGACCCGTCGGGGCGCAGGATGCGCGTGCGCAGCTCGGCCGTGTGCCGGGACACCACCTCGCTGAAGCGGGAGTCGCCGGTCTGCTCGGCGGCCCACGTCAGCAGCGGCATGTTCATGAGGCTGTCGATGATCGTGCGACCGCGCTGCGCGGGGTCGGCGAGGTCGCCCCAGGCCTGGATGATCCCGGCCGAGGGCAGGTACCGCGTCATGAGGTGTTCGGCCGCCGACAGGGCGCTCGCGCGGGCCTCGGCGTCGTCGACCAGGCGCGCGGGCGCCACGCATGACAGCGTGTAGAGGAAGCCGAGGTCGTGGGTGTCGAGATCGCGCTCTTCGCGGACCCGGCGACCGAAGTCGGCGGCGTGGCCGAGCGCGGCGTCGCGGAACACGTCGTCGCCGGTCAGCTCGTAGGCGATCCACTGCATGCCCGGCCAGAAGCTCGTGGTCCAGCCGCGGTTCGCCCCCTCGGCGAAACCGGGCACGGCGGGGCGGAGCGGGTAGCGGTTGTCACGGGTGGTGTCGTCGGGGTAGCGCTCGCCGAAGGCGTCGATGTTGGCCCGCACCGTGGCCAGCACCTGCGCGATCGCGCGATCGGTGTCCACGCGAGCGGTGGGGAGGGAGGTCGTCATCGGGGGAATCCTTCAGGTCAGACGGCCACGGCGGCATCGGCCGGCAGCACGGGACGGAGGCTGAAGCGGGCGTTGGCCCACACCAGGTAGAGAGCGGGGGCGGCCGTCAGGCCCAGAGCAAGCGCCGGGGAGGTGGTGAACAGCACGGCCTGCCCCGCGAGCACCAGCAGGCTGACGGCGCTGAGGTACCAGCGGCGCACGGCGAGCACCGCGGCCGTCGACAGCAGCACGCGCAGAGGAGTACCGGGCGCCTCGACCAGGGCGGTCAGCGCGACCGGCGCGACGGCCAGCGCGAGCAGCACGACGCTCAGGCACAACGGCACGACGAGCACGCCCCACGACGCCGTGGCGACGGCGCGCACGTCGATCAGCGCCAGCGTCACCACGACGGCGGCGAGCGCGCCGATCGCGAGCGACTTGCCGGCGGTCCGGCGCCAGCCGGCCCAGAAGACGCGCACGACGCGCCCCTCCCCCAGGCCGTGCGCACGGAACGCGGTGAGGGCCCCCGCGAGTGCCGGAGCGCACAGCGGCGCAGTGAGCAGCAGCAGCGGCCAGGAGGCCGCGGGGTCGGTCGTCATGGCGACGATGAGGAACGGCGCGCACGCGACGGCCAGCATCACGTTGACGATCAGCCCGAGGTAGACCGTCGCGAAGACGCTCGCGTACGTGTCGTGGGAGATGCGGCGCACGGCTCAGCCCTTCATTCCGCTGGTCGCGATGCCCTCGACGAAGTACTTCTGTCCGAAGAGGAAGACAATCGCGATCGGGACGACCGACATGGTGAGCCCGGCGAACAGCAGGGCGTAGTTGGCGTCGTACAGGGTGCTCACGAAGCTCTGGAGCCCCAGCTGGATGGTCCACAGGTCGGGGCTGCGCAGGTAGATGAGCGGCCCCAGGTAGTCGTTCCACGTGTTCACGAAGGTCAGCAGCGTGAGGCTCGCGATCGCGGGGATCGACAGGGGCAGCATGATGCGCGCCCAGATGCCGTACTCGCTCAGCCCGTCGAGCCGCGCGGCCTCGGAGAGGTCTTCGGGGATGGTGTCGTAGTACTGCTTCATCAGGAACACCCCGAAGGCGCCGAACGCCTGGATCAGGATGATCGCCCAGAGGGTGTTCGAGACCTTGGCGTTGGAGAGCAGGATGAACTGCGGAATCATGTACGACTGCCACGGCACGGCGATCGTGCCGATGTAGACGAGGAACAGCACGTCGCGGCCGGGGAAGCGCATGCGCGAGAACCCGTATGCGGCGAACGAGCCGGTCAGCACCTGCAGGAAGGTGACGACCACCGCGAGCACGAGCGTGTTGCGGATCCACGTCAGCATGCCGGACTGCGTCCAGATGTCGACGTAGTTGCTCCACACCCACGTCTCGGGGAACCACTTCACGGGGGCGCTGAAGACGTCGTTGGGCGTCTTGAGCGAGCTCATGATCATCCAGAAGAACGGCATGAGCAGCGCCACCGCCGCGAGGATCATCACGGCGTAGCCGACGACGCGGCCGATGCGGCGCGCGGGGCGCTTCGCCCCCGCGACGGGACGACGGCGCGGCGGCTTGGCCCCCGCGGTGACGAGCGTGCGGGTGGCGTCGGGAACGAGGAGGTCGGTCATCAGGCGTCCCGCTTCTTGTTGATGAAGAACTGCACGAGGGTCACCACGATGCAGAGGAGGAAGAGCACGATGGAGGCCGCCGAGGCGTACCCGAACTGGTTCTCCTGGAAACCCTTCTGGTAGATGAACTGCGACAGCACGAGGGTCGACTGGCCGGGCCCGCCCTGGGTCATCACCAGGATCAGATCGAAGATCTTGAACGAGTTGATGGTCAGCATCACGGTGACGAAGAAGGTCGTCGGGCGCAGGCACGGCAGCGTGACGTTGACGAAGCGCTGCCAGACGTTGGCTCCGTCGACGCGGGCGGCCTCGTGCAGCTCGCGCGGCACGGTCTGCAGGCCCGCGAGGAACAGGATCATGTAGTAGCCCATGTCGCGCCACGTGCTGATGATGACGACGGCGGGCATCGCCCACTCCGACGAGGTGAGCCACCCCGGCGGGTTCTGCAGGCCGAAGAACCGCAGGATCTCGTTGATGGGCCCGTACTCGGGGCTGAAGAGCAGGTTCCAGACGACCGCGATCGCGACGATCGAGGTGATGTAGGGGAAGAACGCGGCGGTGCGGAAGAAGGCGACCCCGCGCAGCTTGTTGTTCAGCAGCAGGGCGAGTCCCAGCGCGACGATCATCGTCAGCGGGATGTGCAGAGCGGCGTAGTACAGCGTGTTGAACAGCGCGATGCGGAAGCTGCCGTCGCCGAGGAGTCGCTGGAAGTTCGCGATCCCGACGAACGCGGACGACCCGAAGACGTTCCAGTTCGTCATCGACATGTAGAACAACGTCACGACGGGCACGAGCGTGAGGGCGGCGAACCCCACGAAGTTGGGGAGGATGAAGCTCCACCCGATGAGGGTGCTGCGCAGCGTCAGACGGGAGCGGCTCCGCGGCCGGTCCGGCCCGGTCTTCGGCGCCCGCTTGCGGGTGTCGGCGATGGTCGCCATGGTGTCTCCAGGTCTCGAGGGGATCTCAGGGGTGGCCGGCCCGGGAGCGGACCGGCCACCGGGGGGGGTGGCGTCAGCCGACGCCGACCTCGCTCTTCACGCGGTCCTGAGCCGTCTTGATGGCGTCGTCGATCGACGTCGACCCCGACATCACGGCGGTGTGCAGGTCGAGCAGGATGTTCTGCACGGCCGCGGTCTTGGCCGAGGTGGGGTTCTCGGGCTTGGTGTCGTGCGTCGACCAGGCGAACTTCGACAGATCGTCGCTCGGGGCGCCCTTCACGGCGAAGTACGTGTCGGCGACGGAGTCGCTCGTCAGCGCGGGAGTGATGCCCAGACCCGCGAGCACCTGGGCGCCGTCTTCACCGGCGGCGAAGGCGAGGAACTTCTTCGCGGCGGCGAGCTTGGTGGCATCCGCCGCCTTGTTCACGGCGAAGCCGGTCGGGTCGCCGAAGGTCACCGGGGTCTCAGAGGTCCCCGTCGTCGAGGAGTCGAACTGCGGGATCGGCGCGAAGCCCCACGAGAAGGCGTCGGCCTCACCCTTGGCCTGCTGGGCGATGAGGGTCGCGACGTACCAGGTGCCCATGGGCATCATCGCGGCGGACTGCTTGCCGAACTCGGCCTGGTAGGTCAGCTTGTTGGCGGTGACGGTGTTGTACTCCACCTGCGCGCCCGCCGACTGCAGGTCGAGCACGCGCTCGTAGTACGGCTTCAGGTAGTCGTACTCGCCGTCGAGGATGTTCACGTCGGGGGTCTGCGCGTTGGCGAAGCCCTGGACGGTGGACTGCCAGCTGTGCTGGTAGGTGCCGAGGGCGGCGGAGCCGGCGGCGCCGAGCTTGGTGGTGAGCTCCTTCGCGGCCTTCTCGTAGTCGTCCCACGTCCACGACCCGTCGGGTTCGGCGACGCCGGCCTGGGTGAAGAGGTCCTTGTTGTAGAAGAGCACCCACGAGTCCTGGCGGTAGGGCACCGCCCACGTCGCGCCGTCGACCTGGAACGCGCCGGCGCCGCCGATGCCGTCGGGCAGGCTCACGTCGGAGACGTCGGCGAGCTGGTTGCCGGCCTGGTAGGTGATGAACGACTTGAGGTTCTTCTGCGTGATGATGTCGGGACCGGTGCCTGCGGCGAGGTCGGCCGTCATCAGGGTGTCGTAGTTGGTCGCGTCGTATTCCTTGACCTCGACGGTGATGTCGGGGTTCTCCTCGTGGAACTTGTCGGCGAGGGCCTGGAACTCCGGCGTCGTGCTGAGGCTCCAGCCCGACATCGACAGGGTGACGGGGCCCGACTCGGCGGGCGCCTCGGACGATCCGCCGCTGCAGGCGGTCAGCGACAGGGCGGCGACGATGCCCACCCCGGTCGCGACGATGATCTTGCGCTTCATGCGTGCTGCTCCTTTGCGATTGCGTTCCGGGCGCCGCTTCGGGCCCGAGAGTGCCGGTGCGCCCTACGGGAGGCTCCGGAGTCTGTGAGGGGGGTGCGCGTGCGCAGCCCGTCGGGCCACGTCACCAGCGCGGTCCCCGTGGTCTCGTCGAGGTCGAGGCTCGCGACGGTCTCGACCGGCTCGGCGGCCAGCGAGACGAGAGCCGCGAAGGGGACGCCGATGCGCGCGTCCCACGAGAGCACCGGCACGGCCGCGACGACGCCCAGCGGGCTGGCGTCGCGGCGGACGACCACCTGCGAGGTCGCGTCGTCGACCAGGGCCCGGATGCCGGAGACCCGGCCGTCCGCCTGGGCCTGGGCGCCGCCCGTCGAGGTGGAGTGCGCGGGGTCGGCGGCCGCGATCGGCCACCCGCCCATGCGGAGGCGGAGGCCGGAGGCCTCGAGGCCATCGGCGAGCGCGTCGAGGATCGCGATGCGGATCTCCCACGGGCCGCGCACGAGGGAGTGCACGCTCATGCGGCCCGCCGAACGGATCACTCCCGCGAGCCCCGCGCCGTGGCGGTGGCCGGTGGGCGAGGGGTCGACCCAGTGCACGTCCGACGCGCTCGAGGCGATGCCCACGCCGTCGACGACGCGCGCGCCGAGGGGCTCGAGCGCGGTGCGGTGCGTGGCCCGCCCCGCGGCGTCGACCAGTACGGCGGACTGCTCGAGCGGCTCGGTCCACGCGAGGTCGTCGAGCAGGGGCGAGGTGGCCGTCGAGTAGCCGATGCGGGCGTACAGGGGCGAGTCCGCGGTGCGCGCGCCGGGGAGCGCCTTGTCGGTGCCGTGGTTGACCACGCGCACGATGCCGTCGGAGCGGGTGCCCGAGACGATCCACCCGGCCGCGTCGATCGCGCGCAAGTCGTCGCCCTCTTCGACGGGCAGCGGCTCGTCGGCGGCGTTCCAGACGGGGTGCTCGGCGGGCAGGCAGATACCGAGCAGGCCTTTGACCGCCCAGTACGGCGAGCCGGGGCCGGAGTACGACTGCGCGAGCGCACGCCACGGGCCGTGCCACCCGAGGGTGAGCACGCCCGCGGCATCCGGAGCCCCGTTCGCGGTGAAGTGGTCGATGATGCGCGCGGCGGCTCCGCGCAGACGGCCCGCGCTGGTCGAGGGAACCTCGGCCAGGACACCGACCCAGAAGGGTGCGGCGGCGGCGAAACGGTAGATGAGGCTGCGGCCCTGCAGCAGGGGGGAGCCGTCGGCGCCGACGAGGTGCAGGGCGTCGAGGAGGAAGCGGTCGAGACGCGCGACGTCTGCGGTGGTGCGGCCGGCGGCGAGCTCGGCGGCCCCGGTCATGCGCGGCCACAGCACGGGGTAGACGTGCAGCGCCCAGCCGACGTAGTGGTCGAAGGCGCGCTCTTCGCCGTCGGCGAGCCAGCCGTCGGTGCGGACGAACGAGTCGTGCCGGTCGAGGTCGGCGGCGATGTCGTCGGCCGACCAGGGGCCCCCGACCGAGCGGAGGAAGGTCTCGACGACGATGCGGAACCAGACCCAGTTGGTCTGCGGATAGGTGTCGTCGCCGACGACGGGCGCGAGATAGGCGATGACCCGGGCGCGGGTGGTCGCGTCGAGCCGGTCCCAGATCCAGGGGCGGGTGAGATCGAGCGCGAGGGCGAGCGAGGCGGCTTCGACCTTGGCCTGCGCGTGCTCGTCGATGCGCACCCAGCGGTCGGGGGCCGAGGGATCGACGCCGGAGCGCACGCCGCGTGCGAAGAAGGCGATGAGGTCGTCGACGCCCTGCCCCTCTGCACCGGCGATGCGCAGGCCCGCGAGGAGGAAGACGCGGGCGAAGCCTTCGAGGCCGTCGACGTCGCGACCGTAGCCGCCCTCGTCGCCGGGAAACTGGATGCGGCCGTGGCCGGGCGTCGCGTGCTCCTGCGCGGCGCCGAGCAGCGCGTCGGCGACGGCGAGCCAGTCGTCGCGTCGACCGCCGGCGAGGCGGGGGAGGGCGTTCATCGCCACGGGTTCTCCTTCGAAGACCGTCGTCCACCCCGAGGGTCGTGAGGTGAACGATGGCGAGCGTATCAACCAAAAAAGAACACCACAACACTTTTCTTGAATGGTACTGATCGTTTATGATCGATTTAGCGGCCCACCCCGCTGAAGGAGACCGATGTTGTTCCCGTCCCCCGCGTTCCGCGGGCCCCTCGCCGAGGCGTTCTCCGCACCCGCCGCCGCGGTGCTGCGCCATGCCGACGACGCCCTCCCCCTCCGCCCGGCGACCGACCGTGCCGCCTGGGCCCCCGGCGCCACTGTCGACGCCCGCGGCATCGATGCACTGCGCGCGACGGCGGAGGCCGAGCGCACCGCCGCGTGGCCGCAGCCGCGGGCGAGCGACGCCGCCCGGGTGCACCGCGACGGCGACCGGACCGCCTGGGAGGACGCCGCCTTCGCCCGCCAGCGCCGACTGAGCCGCGCCGCCGCGATGGCCGCCGTGACCCTCGACGAGACCTGGATCGACGAGGTCGTCGACGGGGTCGTGATGCTGTGCGAGCAGAGCTCGTGGTGCTGGCCCGCGCACGACGACACGTTCCGCGTGCACGGAGCCGTGCTCGCCACCGTCACCGACCCGTTCGTCGACCTGGGCGCGGGAGAGATCGTGGCGCAACTCGCCTGGATCGACCACCTGCTCGGCGCGGCCCTCGACGATCGCGCCCCGGGCCTGCGCGCCCGCGTGCGGCACGAGGCCCGCACGCGCATCTTCGAGCCCTTCGTGCGACGGCGCGACTGGCACTGGATCGGGCTCGACGGCGACGTGCACAACTGGAACCCGTGGATCCACGGCAATATCGTCGTCGCCGCGCTCCGCCTGCTCGACCAGCCCGACGAACGGGAGGAACGGGCGGCGATCATCGCCCTCGCCGTCGAAGGACTCGACCGCTACGTCGCCTCCCTCCCCGCCGACGGCGCGATCGACGAGGGCTACGCCTACTGGTGGAACGGCGCCTGCCGCGCCCTCGAGGTGCTCGACGTGCTCGCCCACGCCACCGACGGGGCCTGGGACGCCACCGGCATCGGGGCCCTGCGCGAGACCGTCGCCTTTCCGCACCGCAGCCATCTCGGCGGCGACTGGTACGTCAACCACGCCGACGGGCAGGCGCGCCCGCCCGCGGACCAGCCTTGGCACGCTCTGCACCGCGCGGCGCGCCGGTTCGGCGACGCGGATGCCGCCGCCCTCGCCGCCTCGCATCGTCACCCCGCCGCGCCGGCCGCGACCGAGCGGGAGGGCCTCGGACGCCTGTTGCGCGGACTGACCGACCCGGACTGGCTCGCGGCGGCTCCGACTCGGGCGCCCCTCCCCCGCGACGTGTGGCTCCCCTCGACCCAGGTCTTCCTCGCCCGCGAGAGCGCGGGAACTCCGCGCGGACTGACGCTCGTCGCCAAGGGCGGCCACAACGGCGAGCACCACAACCACAACGACGTCGGCTCGTTCGTCGTCGCGGTCGATGGCGTGCCGGTCATCGTCGACGCCGGGCGCCCCACCTACACCGCGGCCACCTTCGGTCCCGACCGCTACGACATCTGGACGATGCAGAGCGCGTGGCACAACGTGCCCGTCGTGCGCGGCACGGGTCAGCCCGCGGGGGCGGATGCCGCGGCCCGCGACGCCGCAGCCGTGATCGGCGACGGCCGGTCGGTCTTCTCGGTCGACCTGGCCGGGGCGTACCCCGGAGCCGGGCTCGCCGAATGGCGACGCCGCGCCGAGCTCGACCGCGATGCCGCACGCGTCGAAATCACCGACGACTGGCGGTTCGACGACGGCGCCTGGACCAGCGATGACACGGTGCTGCACCTCATCGTCGCCGGCGACGTCGACCTCGACGCCGGCTCAACGCTCGTCCGCCCGATCGCAGACGGCCGCCCGGTTCGCGTGCGGTGGCCCGACGGCATCGACGCGCGCGCCGAGGTGCGCGATCTCGACGACCCCCTGCTCACCGAGGTGTGGGGACCGCGACTCACGCGCCTCGCCCTGCCCCTGGCATCCCGCACCACGCTCCGGCTCACGGTAGAACTGGACACACCGACCGAGGACTCCCCATGACCGACACCACCCCGCACGCGCCCCTGGCCGCCGAGCGCCGCGCCCACATCGTGAGCGCCCTGCGCACCGAGGGAGCCGTGCGCATCTCGCAGCTGACCGAAGACCTCGGTGTGGCCACCGTGACGCTGCGGCGCGACCTCGCCCAGCTCGAGAAGGAGGGCGTGCTGCGCCGCGTGCACGGCGGCGCCGTGCCCGGCGAAACCGCGCCCGCTCGGTCAGCGCGCGACGCCGACGGCGCCGACACCGCTGTCGGCTCGATCGCCGTGCTGGTCCCCTCACTGGCCTACTACTGGCCCGGGGTGGTGCGGGGCATGGAAGATGCGGCCGGCCGACTCGGGTACAAGATGCTGCTGCGCGGCGCCTCGTACGAGCTGCAGGACGAACGCCCCGTGCTCGAGCGCCTGGTCGCCGGCGGCGACGTGCGCGGGTTGATCGTCGCGCCCAACACCGACACCGCCCACGCCCGCGACGTCATGGCCTGGCTCGCCGACTGCCCGGTGCCCAGCGTGCTGGTCGAGCGTGACGCCGTGCTCGAGCCCGGCGGGACGCCGATGGAGTCGGTCACCACCGACCACGCCCTCGGCGCCCTGCTGGCCGCGCGTCACCTCGCCACCCTCGGGCACCGCAAGGTGGGACTCATCCTGTCGCGTCACTCCCCCACCTCGCGCAAGATCGCGCGCGGCTGGCAGACGGCGTGCGAGGAGCTGGAGCTCACGCCGGCCGATCACTTCGAGCAGACCCTGCCCGACCGCACGAGCCCCGACTTCTCCGCCGTCGTCAACGCCACGCTCGACTCGGCGCTCGCCACGGGGGTGACGGCTCTGCTCGTGCACTCCGACCCCGAGGCGATGGCCTTCGTCGACCTGGCCCTGACCCGCGGCATCTCGGTGCCCGACGACCTGTCGATCATCGCGTACGACGATGAGGTGGCGCAGTTGTTCACGCCCGCTCTCACCGCCGTCAGCCCTCCGCGCGCGAGCGTCGGCGAGGCGGCGGTCGAGCTGCTGGCCCGGCGCATCGCGGAGCCCGATCGTCCCGTGCACCGCGTGCAGCTCAGCCCGCGCCTGAACATCCGCGCCTCGACGGCGGCCCCGCGATCATGACGGGCCCCGCGGCCCACGACTTCTCGCCGTGGACGTTCCCCGGCGCCGCGTCACCTGCCGAACAGCGGCGCCAGAGCGCGCACCTCGACGAGCTGCGCACCGCGCACCCGGGGTGGTCGCTGGGCGACGAGGTGTTCGTGTCGGAGCACGCCGGGGTGGATGCCGACGAGCTCACCCTCGGCGACCGCTCGTACATCGCGACGGGGGCGTACCTCACCGGGTCGGTGCGGATCGGTGCCGATTGCTCGATCAACCCGTACACGGTCGTGCGCGGCGACGTGCAGCTCGGCGACGCGGTGCGCGTGGGGGCGCACACCTCGATCATCGGGTTCAACCACTCGTTCGAGCCCGGGGTGGAGGTCTTCCGGCAACCGTTGACCTCGCGCGGCGTGCGCATCGGCTCCGACGTCTGGATCGGCTCGCACGTCGTGGTGCTCGACGGCGTCTCGGTCGGCGACCACGCGGTGCTCGCGGCGGGGGCGGTCGTGACGAAGGACGTTGCCGCGGGCGCGATCGTGGGCGGCAATCCCGCCCGGCTGCTGCGGTGGCGCGTGCAGCCGGCATCCGCTGCGCCCTCTCTGCACGACGACCTGCGCCGGTTCGCCGACACCGCGCGCGCCGACCTTCCCGCGATCCTCGCGACACGCGCCACCGACGACGGCTTCCGCGATCGCACGGGCGCCGCCTCGTCGCTGCGGGCACTGTGCGACGCGGTCGAGCTGAGCGATCTGCTGACGGCTGGGCCTCCGCCGGGCGGCTCGCGCGACGAATGGGTCGAGCGCATCGCGGGGCAGCAGCGACCGCACACGGGATTGATGACGGATGCCGCCTCACTCTGGGACGACCCCGACGCGGCCTACGGCGTGCTCAGCGCGGGGTACGCCCTCGATCTGCTGGGCGCCGGGTTCCGGCATCCGTTCCTCGACGTCGCCGACGACGCGGCCGCCGTCGTCTCGCGTCTCGACGACCTGCCGTGGACCGACGATCCCTGGCGGGCCGGCCATCACGTCGACGCGTTCGGCACCGCCCTGCGGTGGAGCCGCCGGCGCGGCGACCGGGTCGCCCCCGGCACGGCGGAGGCCCTCTTCGGGTGGCTCGCCCTGCGCGCGGATCCCGGCACCGGCATGTGGGGCTCCGCCCGGCCCGACGAGGGACTGCGGCTGCTCGTCAACGGCTTCTACCGCGCCTCGCGCGGGACCCTCGCCCAGTTCGGTGTCGCGCCCGCCCACCCCGAAGCCGTCATCGACACGGTGCTGCGCCACGCGCGCGACGACCGGTGGATGCGCCCCGACCGCCGCGACGCGTGCACGGTGCTCGACATCGCCCACCCCCTCTGGCTCACCCGGCAGACGGGCTACCGCCGCACGGAGGTGCGCGAGCTCGCGGGCGAGCTGCTGCGCCACGCGCTCACCGGCTGGTGCGACGGCGCCGGCGCGGCGTTCCGCCTCGACGCCGACGACCCGGGGCTGCAGGGCACCGAGATGTGGCTCGCCATCGTCTGGTACCTCGCCGACCTGCTCGAGGCCTCCGACGCCCTGGGCTATCGCCCGCGCGGGGTGCACCGGCCCGAGCCCGCGCCGCTCTGAGGACGCCTCGCAACGCCGGAACGCGCGTGAGGCGCCAAGATCTGTCGCCTGCGGGCACCCCGAAGCGACAATTCTTGGCGCCTCACGCGCTCGAACGTCGCGGGCCGGAGCTCGCGCGCACGACCAGCGAGGTCGGAACGAGGGTGCGGGCGTGCTCGCCGCCCGACCCCTCGATGTCGGCGATCAAGGCGCTCATGGCCTCTTCGCCCACGCGCTCGAAACGCTGCCGCACGGTGGTCAGCGGGGGCCAGAAGTTCGCGGCCTCGGGCATGTCGTCGAAACCGACCACGCTGACCTCGCCCGGCACGTTCCGGCCCGCCTCGTGCAGGGCGCGGATCACCCCGAGCGCCATCTGGTCGTTCGCGGCGAACACCGCCGTCACCTCGGGTCGCTGCGCGAGATCGGCGCCGATGCGATGGCCGGACTCCGCGGTCCAGTCGCCGATCAGCACGTCGGGCACGCGGCATCCGCGTGACTCGAGGGCGGCACGCCACGCGACGCGGCGACGCTCGGCGGCGAACGACTCGAGCGGGCCCGACACGTGCCAGACGCTCTCGTGGCCCAGGTCGAGCAGGTGCTCGGTGGCCAGTCGCGCGCCTTGCGCCTGGTCGTTGTCGACGACCGCGTAGGGATAGTCGGCGCTGGAGTCGACGACCACGACCGGCAGCCCCGAGGGGATCGACAGCTCGTTCTCGCCGAGGCGGTGCGTCTCGATGAGGATCACGATGCCGTCGACGGCGTGTTCGCGCAGGCGCAGGAACGCCCCCGACACGTCGGACTGCGACGCGGAGTGCAGCGTGATGAGGGTGATGGAGTATCCGGATGCCGCGGCCACCGACGCGAGGGCGTCGAGGGTGCGCGTGTTGCCGTAGGAGCTGAGCGAGAACATGATCACGCCGATGCTGCGGAAGCGCCCGGAGCGCAGCGCCCGCGCCGCGCTGTTGGGGCGGTAGCCGAGGGTCGCCATCGCATCGAGCACGCGCTGCCGGGTGTCGGGATCGACGTTGGTGCGACCGTTCGCCACGCGCGAGACCGTCTGGCCCGAGACGCCCGCGGCCACGGCCACATCGGCCATCGACACTTCGCGGCGGCGCCCGCGCGGCGGGATCGCGGGCGACGTCGTCGTCGTCTCGCTCATTCGGGCCCCCTCTGGGATGTTGACGTTGACACCCTAGCGTGGACCGGGTTATGTTTACGTCAACATCCGAGCCACCCCCGACCCGGATGCGCACCAATGAAGAGGCACCGGACGATGACGACCACCGCGGCACCCCCGCCCGCCCTGCGCTCCCCGAAGCGCAAGCGGCGCTCCCGTATCGACGACCGCGGCTGGCTGTTCGTGGCACCGTTCGCGCTCGTGTTCGCGCTGGTGTTCCTCGCCCCGCTCGCGTTCTCGATCTACCTGAGCCTGTTCCGCGACCAGCTGATCGGCGGCAACGCCTTCGTCGGCCTCGACAACTACGTCACCGCCCTCGGCGACGAGAAGTTCTGGGACGGCCTGGGGCGCGTCGCGATCTTCCTCGTCGTGCAGGTGCCGGTCATGCTGCTGCTCGCGCTGGCCGCGGCGCTCGCCATCGACAGCGCGCGCCTGCACGCCGCCGGCTTCTACCGCATCGTGATCTTCCTGCCCTACGCCGTGCCCGCCGTCGTCGCGGTGCTGATGTGGGGATACATCTACGGCGACCAGTTCGGCTTGACGCGCAACCTCAATGACCTCCTCGGCGGCAACGTCGTACAGCCGTTCGTGCCCGAGTGGATGCTCGTGTCGATCGGCAACATCGTCACCTGGCAGTTCGTCGGCTACAACATGCTGATCTTCTACTCGTCGCTGAAGACGATTCCGAACGAGTTGTACGAAGCGGCATCCATCGACGGCGCCGGAGCGTGGCGCACCATCTTCTCGATCAAGATCCCCGCGGTCCGTGGCGCGATCGTCATCGCCACGATCTTCTCGATCATCGGCAGCTTCCAGCTCTTCAACGAGCCGAACATCCTCAAGCCCCTGGCCCCGAACACGATCTCGACGTTCTTCACTCCGAACATGTACGCGTACAACCTCTCGTTCGCCGGCCAGCAATACAACTACGCGGCCACGATCGCCATCATCATGGGCATCATCACGGCCGTCATCGCCTACGTCGTGCAGCTGCGCGGCTCACGTCAGGAGGCGCGATGACCACCGCGACCGCACCCCGCACCGACACCGTCAGCGTGACCGCCCCCGCGGCCCGCCGCCCCCGCGGCTTCGCCCGCAGCTCCACACCGCGTAGCAAGAAGTCGGTCGTGCTGAGCATCGTGATGGGCCTGTACCTGCTGTACACGCTCGTGCCGCTGGCCTGGCTGCTCATCAACGCCACCAAGACCCAGCCCGACCTGTTCACCACGTTCGGCCTGGGCCCGGGCAACAGCTTCGCCCTGTTCGACAACATCGCCGCGACCCTCACCTACCGCGACGGCATCTTCGTGCGCTGGCTCGGCAACACGCTGCTCTACGTCGTCGTCGGGGCGGGCGGTGCGACGCTGCTGGCCACCCTCGCCGGCTACGGACTGGCGAAATACAACTTCCGCGGTCGCAAGGCGGTCTTCGCGGTCGTGCTCGGCGCGATCGCCGTGCCCGGAACCGCGCTGGCGGTGCCGACCTTCCTGCTGTTCAGCCAGCTGGGGCTCACCAACACCCCGTGGGCGATCATCATCCCCTCGCTCATCAGCCCGTTCGGTCTGTACCTCATCTGGGTCTACGCCTCGGACGCCATCCCCACCGAGCTGCTCGAGGCCGCGCGCATGGACGGCGCGGGCGAGTTCCGCACCTTCTTCACCATCTCGATCCGGCTGCTGACCCCCGGCATCGTCACGGTGCTGCTGTTCGCCGTCGTCGCGACCTGGAACAACTACTTCCTCCCGCTGATCATGCTGAGCGACCCGGCCTGGTACCCGCTGACCGTCGGCCTCAACCAGTGGAACGCCCAGGCGACCGGCGTCGGCGCCCAGCCGATCTACAACCTCGTCATCACCGGGGCCCTGCTGTCGATCATCCCGATCGTCGCCGCGTTCCTCGTGCTGCAGCGCTTCTGGCAGTCGGGCCTCAGCGCCGGCAGCGTCAAACAGTGACCCCCTGACTCCCTTCCCCGCGGCATCCGTTCCGGGTCGCCGCACCTGCACCCGCACCACATCCACAACAACGAAGTAGAGGAATCCGATGACATTCATGCGCAAGGGATCCGCCGCGCGGCGGGCCGTCTTCGCCGTCGCCGCCACCGCCCTGTCGGTGGGCGCGCTCACCGCGTGCTCGGGAGGCGGCGCCGGGGGCGGTGCCGCCGGCTCGGCCGACGACATCGAGAAGGCCCTCGAGGCCGGCGGCGAGATCACGTACTGGTCGTGGACCCCCTCGGCCGAGGCGCAGGTCAAGGCCTTCCAGGAGAAGTACCCCGAGGTCAAGGTCAACCTCGTCAACGCGGGCACCAACACCGACGAGTACACCAAGCTGCAGAACGCCATCAAGGCCGGCTCGGGCGCCCCCGACGTCGTGCAGATCGAGTACTACGCCTTCCCGCAGTTCGCCCTCTCCGACTCGCTGCTCGACCTGTCGTCGTACGGCTTCGGCGACCTCTCGGGCGACTACAGTTCGGGGCCGTGGAACTCGGTGCAGTTCGACGGCAAGATCTACGGCCTTCCGCAGGACTCGGGCCCCATGGCCCTGTTCTACAACAAGGAGGTCTTCGACCAGTTCGGCATCTCGGTGCCCACCACGTGGGACGAGTACTACGCCGCAGCGCAGAAGCTGCACGCCGCCGACCCGTCGAAGTACATCACCTCCGACACCGGCGACTCCGGCTTCGCCACGAGCATGATCTGGCAGGCCGGCGGCACCCCCTTCACAACCTCCGGCACCGACGTGACCGTCGACCTGCAGGACGAGGGGTCGAAGACCTTCGCCGACAACTGGAACCGTTTCATCGAGGGCGGTTTGCTCGCCGACACCCCCTCATGGAGCGACGAGTGGTTCAAGGGCCTCGGTGATGGCTCGATCGCCTCGCTCATCACGGGCGCCTGGATGCCCGGCTCGCTCGAGGCCTCGGTTCCCGAGGGCTCCGGCAAGTGGGCCGTCGCGCCCATCCCGACCTACGACGGCACGCCTGTCACTGCCGAGAACGGCGGCGGCGGTCAGGCCGTGGTCAAGCAGAGCAAGAACCCCGCTCTCGCGGCCGGCTTCCTGAAGTGGCTGAACAACGACGAGGAGAGCATCAAGATCTTCGCCGAGTCGGGCGGCTTCCCCTCCACCACCGCTCAGCTGAGCGACCCCGCGTTCGTCGACCAGGCCTCGGACTACTTCGGCGGCCAGAAGATCAACGAGGTGCTCACCCAGGCCTCGAGCGAGGTCCGCGAGGGCTGGAGCTACCTGCCCTTCCAGGTGTACGCGAACAGCATCTTCAGCGACACGGTCGGCCAGGCCTACGCCAACAAGAGCGACCTGAACGCGGGTCTGACGACCTGGCAGGACCAGCTCGTGCAGTACGGCAACGACCAGGGCTTCTCGGTCAACAAGTAAGCAATCCCTCGGGGCGGGTCGCAGCGATCGCCTGCGGCCCGCCCCTTCTCACGCCAGGAGAGACTCGAATGACCTCCCCCACCCGCATCTCGGTCGACCGCACGGCCCTCGGAGCCAAGGTCCCCCGCCGCCTGTTCGGCTCGTTCGTCGAGCACATGGGTCGCTGCGTGTACGACGGCATCCACTCCCCCGAGCACGCGACCGCCGACGCGAACGGCTTCCGCGCCGACGTGCTCGAACTCGTGCGCGAGCTCGGCGCCACCGTCGTGCGCTACCCCGGCGGCAACTTCGTCTCGGGCTACCGGTGGGAAGACGGCGTGGGCCCCCGTGGCCAGCGCCCCGTGCGCCTCGAGGCGGCGTGGCACAGCACCGAGACGAATCAGGTCGGTCTGCACGAGTTCGCCGAGTGGGCGGATGCCGCGGGGCTCGAGGTGATGGAGGCCGTCAACCTCGGCACGCGCGGGGTGGCCGAGGCCACCGATCTGCTCGAGTACGCCAACCACCCCTCCGGGACCGCGCTCAGCGACCGCCGCCGTGAGAACGGCCGCGAAGAGCCCTTCGGCATCCGCCTGTGGTGCCTCGGCAACGAGATGGACGGCCCGTGGCAGATCGGCCACAAGACCGCCGACGAGTACGGCCGCCTCGCCGCCGAGACCGCGCGCATGATGCGCTTCCTCGATCCCTCGATCGAGCTGGTCGCCGCGGGCAGCTCCAATCACGAGATGCCGACGTTCGGCGCGTGGGAGCGCAGTGTGCTGCGCCACACGGCGGGCCTGGTCGACCACATCTCCGTGCATGCGTACTACGAGGAAGACCCCTCCGACCCGGCGAGCTTCCTCGCCAGCGGCGCAGCCCTCGACCGTTACATCGGCGAGGTCGCCGACATCATCGACGAGGTCGGTGCGACCACCCCCAGCGGCGGCACGATCGGCATCAGCGTCGACGAGTGGAACGTGTGGAACCAGACCCGCTGGAACGAGGTCGACAAGCCGCGCGTGTTCACCGGTGACTGGCCCATCGCCCCGCGCCTCATCGAAGACGACTACACCGTCACCGACGCGGTCGTCGTCGGTTCGCTGCTCATCACGCTCATCCGCCGGTCCGACCGCGTCTCGATGGCGAACCTCGCGCAGCTGGTCAACGTCATCGCGCCGATCCGCACCGAGCCCGGTGGCGGCGCCGCCTGGCGGCAGAGCACGTTCCACCCCTTCGCCCTGACGGCCCCGGCCGCCACCGGTCGGGTCGTCCACCCCCGCGTCGAAGGAACCACGATCGACACCGCCCGCCACGGCACCGTCGACGCGGTCGACGCCGTGGCCACCGTCGACGGCGACGCCGTGTCGGTGTTCCTCGCGCACCGCGCCCTCGACGCCGCGACCCCCGTCGAGCTCGACCTCGGCGGCGTCGCCGACGTCGAGGCGGTCGTGGTCACGATCCCCGAGGGCGGCGACCGCCACACCACCAACTCCGCCGACGGCGAGCCCGTCTCACCGGCGACCCTCGCGGTCGAGACCGGCTCCGACGGCATCCTGCGCTTCACCCTCCCCGCCCTCGCCTGGGTGCGCCTGACCGCGCGCCTCATCGACTGACCCGAAAGACACCGTGACGACTTTCTCCATCGGCGAGACCGACTTCCTGCTCGACGGGAAGCCCCACCAGGTCATCTCCGGAACGCTTCACTACTTCCGCATCCACCCCGAGCACTGGGCCGACCGCATCCGCACGGCCAAGGCGATGGGGCTGAACACCATCGAGACCTACGTCGCGTGGAACGCGCACGAGCCGGTGCGCGGCGAGTGGGATGCCACCGGGTGGAACGATCTGGGCCGCTTCCTCGACCTCATCGCCGAAGAGGGCCTGCACGCGATCGTGCGCCCCGGCCCCTACATCTGCGCAGAGTGGCACAACGGCGGGCTGCCCGTGTGGCTGACCTCGACGCCGGGCATCGGCATCCGTCGCTCCGAACCCCAGTTCGTCGAAGCGGTCACGGAGTACCTCCGTCGTGTGTACGAGATCGTGGCCCCACGCCAGATCGACCGTGGCGGCAACGTCGTGCTCGTGCAGATCGAGAACGAGTACGGCGCCTACGGCTCCGACAAGGACTACCTGCGCGAGCTCGTGCGGGTGACGAAGGACGCCGGCATCACGGTGCCGCTGACCACCGTCGACCAGCCGATGCCGTGGATGCTCGAGGCCGGAAGCCTGCCCGAACTGCACCTCACCGGCTCGTTCGGCTCGCGCAGCGCGGATCGCCTCGCCACCCTCCGCGAGCACCAGAGCACCGGACCGCTGATGTGCAGCGAGTTCTGGGACGGGTGGTTCGACTGGTGGGGCAGCATCCACCACACGACCGACCCCGCGGCATCCGCCCACGACCTCGACGTGCTGCTCGCCGCCGGCGCCTCGGTGAACATCTACATGGTGCACGGCGGCACGAACTTCGGCACCACGAACGGCGCGAACGACAAGGGCCGCTACGACCCCATCGTCACCTCCTACGACTACGACGCGCCGATCGACGAGTCGGGTCACCCGACGGCGAAGTTCCACGCGTTCCGCGAGGTCATCGCCAAGTACGCGCCCGTGCCCGACCTCGTGCCCGAGCCCCGGCCCGACGCGCCCGTCTTCGAGGTCGCCCTGTCGGGCGAGGGCGAGTGGATGCCGGCATCCACCGGTCCCGTCTCGCCCGCTCCCGCGACCTTCGAGCAGCTCGCGCACCTCGGCCCCCTCGTGCGCTACGACGTCGACCTGCCCGCGTTCTCGGGCCCCGCGGCGGTGGTGTTCGACGAGGTGCGCGACCTCGCGTGGGTGCACGTCGACGGCACTCCCGTCGGTCGCCTGTCGCGCGCGCTGCACGAGCGCGCGCTGACGATCCCCGCCGGTTCGCGGTTGACGGTGCTCGTCGAGGACCAGGGCCGGGTGAACTACGCCGACCGTCTCGGCGAGGCGAAGGGACTGATCGGCGCGGTCACCCTGAACGGCGAACCGCTCACGGGCTGGACCGCGACGCCGATCGACCTCGACACCGTCGAAGGCGCCGGCACCGGCTCGATCGGCCGGGCGTTCCTGCGCGGATCGTTCGACCTCGACGCCCCCGCCGACCTGTTCCTCGACACCACGGGGTGGGGCAAGGGCTTCGCCTTCGTCAACGGCTTCTTCCTCGGCCGCTACTGGAACACCGTGCCGCAGAACACCCTCTACGTGCCCGGCCCCGCGACCCGCGCCGGGGCGAACGAGATCGTCGTGCTCGAGCTCGAGCACGCGGTCGAACCCGTCGCGCGCTTCGTCGCCGCCCCGTCGCTCGGGCAGCGCGAGGAGTAACAGGTCACGAGAACAGGCGCATGCGCCGAGAACAGGCCGGTCCCGCGCGGATCGGCCTGTTCTCGTCGCGCTTCCTGTTCTCGTCGCGCGACCCGCGCGCAGGACACCTGCGCAGGAGCAGGATGGGGGCATGACGATGGCCCCCTGGCTCCGCTCGCTCCCCTCCCTCACCGGGACTCCGCCGACCCCGGATGCCGAGCCCCTCCCCGACCAGCCGTGGGAGCTGTTCGAGCGGTGGATCCGCCAGGCCGTCGACGCCGGCGTCGCCGAGGCGCACGGTGCCACGCTCGCGACGGTCGACGCCGACGGCATCCCGGACGCCCGCACGCTGATCCTCAAAGACCTCGGACCCGACGGGTGGGCCTTCGCCGGGCCACGCGCCTCGGCGAAGGCAGCGCAGCTCGCCGCTCACCCGGCCGCGGCGCTGACCTTCTGGTGGCCGGCGGTGCTGCGCTCCGTCCGCGTGCGCGGGCGCGTGGTGGAGGCCTCGGCCGAGGAGTCGGCGGCGGATCTCGCCGCACGCTCGGCCGCCGCGCGCGACGGCATCGGCCCGGGCGACTGGGTGCTGTGGCGCCTGGTCGCCGATCGCGTCGAGTTCTGGCAGGGCGCTCCCGACCGCAAGCACCGCCGCACGATCTACCGTCGCACCGACGGCGGCTGGCAGCTGACCTCCCCCGAGAGCGAGAACCGATGAGCGACTACGAGATCACCGAGATCGGCGGGCTCGACGCCTGGCGCGACCACTTCGGCGGGTTCGCCCCCGCCCGCTCACGCGACGGGCGCCGCGTGGTCGACCACGAGCTGACGATGCAATTCATCGGCATGACCGCGAACGCCCTCGCCCCGGGCGAGGAGGCCGGGTACTGGCACACGCACTCCCGCGTCGAAGAGCTGTACGTGTTCCTCGAGGGCCGCGGCCAGATGGGCCTCGACGACGACGTGGTCGACGTCGGCCCGGGCAGTGTCGTGCGGGTCGGGCAGGATGTCTGGCGCACCTGGCGCGCGCTGCCCGAGAGCGACGGCGAACTGCGCTGGCTCTGCATCCGCGCGGGCGGCGAGGCCCTCCCCCGCATCCCCGACGACAGCACCCGCGACCCCGAGCGGCCGATGCCCTGGGGCCCTACGGCCTGAAAGATCCGGATGCCGCGGCGCACGGCATCCGGCGGGTACGAACGCTCTGCCCGGCTGGCGAGGCCGGTCACCCAGAATGTCCCCGCCGTCGCATTATGAGTAAGTCGTCTACTCATAATGAAGCATCGACCGATTATGAGTAACGAGGACGCCGCCACGGCACCGCCGCAGGTCGGCCCGTGGCCTGCGGTCGGCAGCGAGGAGCTGTCGTGGACGCCCTCTGTCCCGCCGCGCACGTCGCTCGGGCCGAGGCTCTATAGCGACGAGATCCTCGATGCCATCGATCGGTTCGTCGACCGGGCCGGACGGCGTCAGAGAGTGACATGAGATCGGCCGGATGCCGCGGCCTCGGCGCACGGCATCCGGAAGTGCCCTCTGATCGGGAGCGTCACTCCGTCACGGGCACCGGCTCCGCGGCATCCGGAGTCTTCGCCCCGAGCGAGGGGCTCGTGAAGCGCGCCCGCCCGATCACCACGGCAGCGGCGACCATGAGCGCGGCCCCGAGCACATAGGGCGCGGCGTGGGCGACGTGGGCGTAGAGCAGGCCCGCGACCAGCGGGGCGACCGTTCCGACCGCGGCGTTCAGGGATTGCGCGGCTCCGGCGATCCAGCCCTGCTCGTCGTCGCCGACGGCGTTCGAGAGCAGACCGTCCATCGTGGCCTGAGCCGCACCCTGGCCCGCCGCGAGCGTCAGAGCACCGACGACGAACAGCCACGGCTGGGCGAAGAGCGACGCGACCCCGGCGAGGGCGACGAGCCCGACCGCCTGGGTGACGATGCCGCTGACCACGACGCCCCGCTCGCCGATGCGCGGTAGCAGGAAGCCGAGCAGCACGCCCTGGATCGCGATGTCGATGATGCCGACGCACGCGGTGAGCAGGCCGATCGCGGTGGGGGTCCACGAGATGGCGTCGAGCGCGAGGACGCTGAAGTTGTTGACGAAGAACCCGAACGGCAGTCCCACGAGGATCAGGCCGATCATGATCCCGCGCAGCTCGGGCCGGCGGAAGACGCCGCGGAACACCGCGAAGGGATGCACCGCCCGCAGGTCGAGCGAGGTGATGCGTTTGTTCGGAGCGAGACTCTCGGGCAGCAGGAAGATGCTGAGGATCGCGACCGTCAGGGCGAGGCCCGCGGTGACGAAGACGGGCAGGTCGACGTCGATCGCGGCGAGGGTGCCGCCGAGGGCGGGGCCGACCATCGTGCCGATACCGGCGGTCGCGCCGAGCACGCCGAAGCGACGTGCGCGCTTGTCGGGCGGGGTGATGTCGGCGAGATAGGCGAAGAGGGCGGGAAGGTCGCCGGCGGTCACGCCCTGCACGATGCGGCCGAGCAGCAGCACCCAGAGCGCCCCGCCGATGCCGAAGAGCAGAAAGCCGAGGGCGGCGCCGAATCCGGCGACGATGATCACCGGTCGGCGACCGAAGCGGTCGGAGATGCGCCCGAGGAAGGGGGCGACGAGGAAGGCGCAGAGCGCGTTGACGGTTTCGAGGATGCCGACCCAGACGGCCAGATCGGCCGGGTTCGACACGTAGCGGAGCACGACGAAGGGCAGCACGGGCAAGACGACGGTCATCCCGGCGGTGGTCAGCGTCGTGATGACGACGAGCATGATCCAGGAGCGGCGGCCCTGCTGAGGGGAAGGAGAAGGTGAAGTCACGCCGTAACTGTACTCGTACCAGTTTCATTGTCAATACAGTTTCTGATCAATACCGGTAGACTGCCTCCATGAGCACAGACGTCGGCCGCCGAGAGCGCAAGAAGGCCGCCACCCGCAAGGCCATCTCCGATGCCGCGACGCTGCTCTTCGTCGAGCGGGGCTTCGACGAGGTCAGCATCCGCGAGGTCGCCGACGCCGCCGATGTGTCGCCGACCACCGTCTTCGCGCATTTCCCGCAGAAGGAAGCGCTCGTCTTCGACGAAGACGACGCCCAGCGCGACCTGCTCGTGGGCGCCGTGCGCGACCGCGCCCCGGGCACCTCGGTGTCGGACGCTCTCCGCGAGCTCTACCGGCGCGAACTCATCGGCTTGGCCTTCGACCCCACGGGCGAGCACCGCCGGCAGTTCATGAAGCTGATCACCGAGACGCCCGCCCTGCACGATTACGCCTCGCGCATGTGGCTCCGCCACGAAGACGCGCTCGCCCTGGCGATCGCCGAGACGACGGGGCAGAGCGCACCGGATGCCGAGACCCGGGTCTACGCACGCATGGTGCTGCAGCTGCAGATCCTCGCGTTCGAACACGACGACGCCGCGGAGACGATCGAGGCGGGCTTCCGCATCCTTGAGCGGGGATGGCGCGAGCCGCGCTGACGCCGGCCCGGAGGGCGTTTGGGGCGGATTCCGTGGTTCGGGGCGGACAATTCACGCCCCGAACTGCAGATCTCGCCCCAAGCCTGGAATCGGGGACGTGCGGCGAGAGCGTGCGCCGGCGCCGCTAGACCGAGGCGCGCCAGACGATCGGGGCGTCGAGCAGGATGCCGCCGGCATCGGCCACGCCACCCGACAGCTGCAGCAGCACGGCCTCAGCCGCGGCGGCACCCAGCCCCTCGGCGGGTTGGTCGATCGTGGTGAGTGGAGGGTCGGTGCGCACCGCCCATGCGCTGTCGTCGAAGCCGACCACTCCGACGTCGTCGGGCACGCGGCGGCCGGCGGCCCGCAGAGCCTGCACGGCGCCCGCGGCCACGGCATCCGAGGCGCCGAACACCGCGTCGATGTCGGGGGCGCGCTCGAGAAGGCGCCGCATGCCGGCCTCTCCGTCGGCGAAGGCGTAAAGCGGCACGGGCTCGACCAGTGACTCGTCGAAGTCCTCGCCGAGTGCCTCACGGAAGCCGGCGAGCCGGTCACTGCCGGAGTCGCGGTCGAGGGCGGCGGCGATCATGCCGATGCGGCGACGCCCCGACGCGCGGACGCGTTCGGTGATCGCGCGCGCGGCGCCCAGGTTGTCGATGCCGACCCAGGGGCGGCGGATGCCGGGAGGGTGGCCCACGTAAGCGACGGGGAGTCCGAGGCGCTCGACCACGTCGGTGATGGGGTCGTGGTGACGCGCGGAGACGATGACCGCGCCGTCGACGAAGCCGCCGCTGAGGTAGCGCGCGACCCGCTCGGTGTCGCGGTCGGTGTCGATCACGAGGCACACCATCTGGTAGTCGGCCTTCGACAGGGCGGTGTTGGCGCCCAGCAGGATGCCGCCGATGTTGGGGTCTTCGAGGAAGAGCGAGTGCGGCTCGTGCACGATGAAGCCGACGGCCTGCGTGCGCTGGCGCACGAGCGTGCGGGCGGCGTTGTTCGGCACGTAGCCGACTTCGCGGATGGCCGTCTGGATGGCCTCGCGAGCGTGTTCCGAGACGTAGCCGCCGTTCAGGACGCGGCTGACCGTGCCCCTCGACACCCCGGCGGCACGGGCCACGTCGTGCACGGTGCTGCGCCGGCGCCCGGGCGGAGGAGGCGTCATGTCGTCAGCCTATCGGGGCGTGCGAGTTGACGATCCACCGCGCTCCGTGTCACCATGTGCACGTTCACACATTTGCGCCCTCATCTCAGGTGCGTGCGTGTGTGCACGTTCACAGAACCACGCAAAGGAGCGCCTCCCGGATGCTTGCCGTCGACCATCTGGCCCCGTTCGATCGCGACAGCGATCGCGCGACCGACCCGACCCGCGCGAGCGACCGTCTGGCCGAGCTGACCCGCGAGGGTCTCGTCTTCGGCTGCGACTACAACCCCGAGCAGTGGGATCGCACCGTCTGGGACGACGACATGCGCCTCATGGTGGAAGCGGGCGTCGGGCTCATCGCGATCAACATCTTCGGCTGGTCATGGATCAACCCCGCGCACGGGGAGTGGGACTTCGCCGAGCTCGACGAGGTCATGGACCTCGCCCACTCCCACGGCATCCGGGTCAACCTCGGCACCGCGACCGCCTCCCCCGCCCCGTGGGTGACCACGCGGCATCCGGAGATCCTGCCCGTGACCGCCGACGGCACGCGCCGTTACCCCGGCGGACGTCAGGCCTACTGCCCCAGCTCGCCGATCTTCCGCGGATACGCCGCCGAGCTCAGCCGCCGTGTCGTCGAGCGCTACGCCGACCACCCCGCGCTCGCGATGTGGCACGTGTCGAACGAGCTCGGCTGCCACAACGCGCTCTGCTACTGCGACGCCAGCGCGGTCGCGTTCCGCGAGTGGCTCGAGGCCCGCTACGGCACGGTCGCCGCCCTCAACACCGCGTGGGGCACCTCGTTCTGGAGCCAGCGCTACAGCGCGTGGGACCAGATCCTGCCGCCGATGGCCGCGCTGTCGCTGCGCAACCCCGCGCAGCTGCTCGACTTTCAGCGCTTCTCGTCCGACCAGCAGCTCGAGCTCTACCGTGCCGAGGCGCGCGTGATCCGCGAGCGCAGCTCCGCACCGGTCACGACCAACTTCATGGTCACCGCGCACATCCGCGCCCTCGACTACTTCTCGTGGGCCGCTGAGATGGACGTCATCGCGAACGACCACTACCTCGACCGGCGCCTGCCCGACCCGCTCGCCGAGCTGTCGTTCGCGGCCGACCTCACGCGCGGCCTCGCCGACGGCGCCCCCTGGCTGCTCATGGAGACCTCCACCGGCGCGGTCAACTGGCAGCCGCACAACCTCGCCAAGGGCGAGGGCGAGCTGCTGCGCAACGTCGTCTCGCACGTCTCGCGCGGTGCCGACGGCATCTGCTTCTTCCAGTGGCGCGCCTCGGCCCAGGGCGCCGAGAAGTTCCACTCGGCCCTGCTCCCCCACGCCGGCACCGACACCGCCCAGTGGCGGAGCGTGCTCGAGGTGGGTCGCACCCTGCGCCGCCTGCAGCCGATCGCCGGGACACGGGTGGCCTCGGATGCCGCGGTGCTCTTCGACTGGGAGAGCTGGTGGTCGATCGAGAACGAGGGTCGTCCGAGCGAAGACCTCCGCTACCTCGACCAGGTGCACGCCGCGCACGCGGCCCTGGCAGCCGCCGGCATCTCGACCGACGTGGTCTCGGCCTCCGCCGACCTGTCGGCCTACCGCCTGGTCGTCGTGCCGGCGCTGCACCTCGTTCGCGACGCCGACGCCGACGCGATCGCGCGCTTCGTCGAAGACGGCGGCACCGCCGTGATCACCTTCGCGAGCGGCATCGTCGACCAGGACGACCGGGTGCGCCTCGGCGGCTACCCCGGTGCGTTCCGCGACCTGCTCGGCATCGTGTCGGAGGAGTTCTCGCCCCTCGGCCCCGGCCAGGTCGTCGCCCTCGACGACGGCACCACCGGCACGGTCTGGTCGGAGCGCCTGCGCCCCGTCGACGCCGAGGTCGATGCCCGCTTCGTCGACGGTCCCGCCGCGGGCCTGCCCGCCCGCACCCGCCGCGAGGTGGGCGCCGGGTCCGCCTGGTACCTCGCCACCCTCCCCGCCGCCGCGGCCTACCGCGACCTGCTGTCGCGGGTCGCCCAGGGCGCCGGCATCCGCACCGTCGACGCTCTCCCCGGGGTCGAGATCGTCCGCCGCGCGAGCGACGACCGCTCGTTCGTCTTCGTCATCAACCACACCACCGAGTCGGTCCAGATCGCAGCGCACGGGCGCGATGCGATGACCGACGAGGCCGTCGACGGCACCGTCGTCGTCGCCGGCGGTGCCGTCCGCATCATCGAGGAGGCCTCGTGACCACCACCGTTCCCGCCCCGACGCGCGCCGCGCGCGAGAGCGCACCGCGGCCGCGACGCCCGCGGGTGCCGTTCAAGAGCGCGATCCTCATCCTGCTCGCGCCCTTCTCGGTGCTGTTCGTGCTGTTCTACGTGCTGCCGATCATCTTCGCGATCGTCCAGTCGCTGCTCGTGGTGCGCCGCGAGGGCACCTTCGGCAAGGCCGAGCTCGTCTTCGGCGGCCTGTCGCAGTACGTCCAGGTGTTCCAGAACGAGGCGTTCTGGTCGTCGATGCTGCGCATGCTCGCCTTCGGCGTCGTGCAGGTGCCGGTCATGCTCGGTCTCGCGTTGATCTTCGCCCTGCTGCTGGACTCGCCGCTGCTCAAGGGCAAGCGCTTCTTCCGCCTGGCGTTCTTCGTGCCCTACGCCGTCCCCGGCGTCATCGCCGCGATCATGTGGGGCGCGCTGTTCTCGCCGAACCTCTCGCCCTTCACCGCGCTGACCAAGAACGTCGACTTCCTCGGCGCCGACCTCGTGCTGTGGTCCATCGCGAACGTCGTGACGTGGGTCTACGTCGGCTACAACATGCTGATCATCTACTCGTCGCTGCTGTCGATCCCCAGCGAGATCTACGAGGCCGCCCGCCTCGACGGCGCCGGGCAGTTTCGCATCGCATGGTCGATCAAGATCCCGCTGGTGCGCCCCGCGATCGTGATGACCGCGATCTTCTCGATCATCGGCACGCTGCAGCTGCTCGCCGAGCCCCAGGTGTTCCGCTCCTTCAGCTCGGCCGTCACGAGCACCTTCACCCCCAACATGACCGTCTACGCCACGGCATCCATCCCCAACGCCAATCTCGCCGCCGCGTTCTCGGTGGTGCTGGCCGTGACCACCTTCGTGCTGTCGTTCGGCTTCATGAAGTGGATGCAGAAGAAGGGCAACGCATGAGCGCCGTCACCACCCCCCGCCCCGCTCGCAGCCCCCGTTCGGGCTCCTCGCGTCCGGCCGGCATCCGCTCGGGCGCCGTGCGCGAACCCCTCGTCTCGCGCACCTCGGCGATGCTGGTCATGGCCGTGTTCACGGTCTACTTCCTGCTGCCGCTGTGGTGGCTGCTGGTGGCCTCGAGCAAGAGCACGGGCGACATCCTCACCACGAACCCGCTGTGGTTCGCCGACATGCGCCTGTTCTCGAACATCGGCGACCTGTTCGCCTACCGCGACGGCATCTTCTTGCGCTGGCTCGGCAACTCGCTGCTGTACGCCGGTCTCGGCGGTGCGGTCGCGACGCTGCTGGCCGCGATGGCGGGCTACGCCCTGGCGAAGTACCGCTTCCCGGGTCGCGAGCTGGTGTTCGACGTCGTGCTCGGCGGCGTGCTGGTGCCGGCGACCGCCCTGGCTCTGCCGTTGTTCCTCATCTTCAGCCAGGTGCAGCTGACCAACACCTTCTGGGCCGTGTTCCTGCCCTCGCTGGTCAGCCCGTTCGGGGTCTACCTCGCGCGCATCTTCGCCGCCTCGTCGGTGCCCGACGAACTGCTCGAGGCCAGCCGCCTCGACGGTGCCGGCGAGATCCGCACGTTCTTCACCGTGAGCCTGCGTCTGATGAGCCCCGCGCTGGTCACGATGTTCCTCTTCCAGTTCGTCGCGATCTGGAACAACTTCTTCCTGCCGCTGATCATGCTGCGCAGCGAAGAGCTGTTCCCCGTGGTCTTCGGCCTCTACGGCTGGAACAACCAGCTGAACCAGATCCCCGAGCTCCGCGGACTCGTGCTGATCGGCGCCCTGCTGTCGGTCATCCCCCTCATCGTCATCTTCCTGCTCCTCCAGCGCTTCTGGCGCAACGGTCTCGGGACCGGCGCCCTGAAGTAAACCCTCCGGCGGCTCCGGCCGCCCCTCATCCCGGGCGGAATGGCCCGCCCGGGCACCCAGAGAAAGGCATTCCCATGAAGCACAGAATCCTCGCCGCGACCTCGGGCGTCGCGCTGTCGGCTCTGCTCCTGGCCGGTTGCGCCGGCGGCGGAAGCGGCGACGGCGCCGCGGCCGCAGCCGACTGCGCTCCGGCCGACGGTCAGGTCACGCTCGAGTTCACCTCGTGGATCCCCGGTATCGAGAAGGTCGTCGATATGTGGAACTCGGAGAACCCCGACATCCAGGTCAAGGTGCAGACCGGCCCGAACGGCAACAGCGGCACCTACCAGAACTTCTTCAACCAGATCGCGGCCGGCAACGCCCCCGACCTCGGTCAGATCGAGTACGACGCCCTGCCGAACTTCCTCGTGCAGGACGGCGTCGAGAACATCGCCGGCTGTGCCGACGTCGTCGCCGCGAAAGACCAGTTCGTGCCGTGGGCCTGGAACCAGGTCGCGCTCGGCCAAGACGACGCCGTCTACGGCATCCCGCAGGACATCGGCCCGATGGCGCTGTTCTACCGCAAGGACCTGTTCGCGGCGAACGGCATCGCGGTCCCCACCACGTGGGACGAGTACACCGAGGCCGCGAAGAAGATCCGCGCGCTCGGCGGCTACATCACGAACTTCTCGCAGTCCGACATCAACCAGTTCGCCGGTTTCGTCTGGCAGGCCGGCGGACAGTGGTTCGGCAACGACTCCGAGGGCTGGACCGTCTCGCTGACCGACCCCGCCTCGACCAAGGTCGCCGACTACTGGCAGTCGCTGATCGACCAGGACCTCGTCTCGACCTACCCCGCGTGGACCGACGAGTGGAACAACGCCTACAACTCGAGCCAGGTCTGGACCTGGAACTCGGCCGTCTGGGGTGCCAACTCGATCTCGAGCGGCGCGCCCGACACCGCCGGTGGCTGGGCCGTCTCCGACCTGCCGCAGTGGTCAGCCGGCGACAAGGTCGCGGGCAACTGGGGCGGATCGTCGATCGCCGTGCTCAAGGGCAGCGAGCACCCCTACGAGGCGACGAAGTTCGCCCTGTGGCTGAACACCTCGAAAGAGGCTCTCACCGCGCTGAATGAAGAGGCGAACATCTATCCCGCCACCACCGAGGGCCTCAAGCTCCCCTCGCTGGCCAACGGTGTGGACTTCTACGGCGGTCAGAAGATCTACGACGTCTTCGCCAAGGCGGCGACCGAGGTGAACCCCGACTTCGTGTGGGGCCCGACCATGACCAAGACCTACGCCGACGTCTCGGACGGCTTCAAGGCGGCGGTCAGCGGCAGCGGCACCCTCGCCGACGCCCTGCAGAAGGGTCAGGACTCGACCATCAGCACGCTCGAGTCGCAGTCGATTCCCGTGAAGAAGTAACAGACTCTCCCCACGAGAGGCGCCCGCGGATGCTCCGGCATCCGCGGGCGTTCTTCGTTTCCGGATGCCGATGGGGGTGGGGGCCGGCGGCGTGCGGAACTTGCGGGGTCGGGGGCCCGGGGTTCGGGGGCCCGGGGTTCGGGGGCCCGGGGTTCGGGGGCCCGCAGGGTCGGGGGCCCGGGTTTCGGGGCGAGCGAGGCGCGACCCTCAGCCCGCGACCACCGCCGCGGCCGCGGCGCGGCGCGCGACCTCGGCCAGCGCGTGGCGCAGAGCCGCGGGTCGAGCGTCGGCGATCGGCCGGTCGAACCGCAGGCATTCCGCCGCGAGAGCACCCCACGACCACGACCCCAGCGACACGCGGGTGCGGCCGTCGTCGGTGGCGGCGAGGGTGCCGTCCACCACGTAGGGCTCGAGCTCGGTACGCGACGCGGCGACCACGACCTCGCCCCGGCACGGCCATCCTCCCGTTTCGTCGCCCCCGCGGAAACGCCCCTCGAGATAGCGCACCGGATCACCGCCGGGCAGCTCCCGCCGCGAGAAGACCCGCCCCCGGTGACTCTTCAGCGTCATCCGATCAACGCGGTAGACGCGCCAGTCCGCGCGCTCGGGGGTGAACCCGATGAGATACCACCGTCCGCCGGACCACAGCAGATGGTGCGGCTCGGTCGCACGCGCGGGCCCGTCCGAGCCGGAGTAGTCGAAGCGCACCTCTTCGCTCGCCGCGATGGCCGCCTCGATCGCCCCGAGCACGGCCGGATCGACCCCCACGGCCCCCGCCGGAGCCACCGCCTCGACGGCGAACCGCTGCGCCCGCCGTCCGAGCGCCTCCGGCAGCAGGCGCGAGAGCACGCTCAGCGCTTCGTCGGCGGCGTCGGCGAACGGACCGCCCGTCGACGCAGCGACCCGCAGTGCCACGGCGACCGTCACGGCCTGCTCCGCGTCGAAGGCCACGGGTGGCAACTTCGCCCCCGCGCGCAGACGGTACCCGCCCGCGGGTCCGCGCGTCGCGTCGATCTCGTACCCGAGCTCGCGGAGGCGGTCGACGTCCCGGCGGACCGTACGCTCGCTCACATCGAGACGCCCGGCGAGCGCGGCGGCCGACCAATCGCGACGCGACTGCAGCACGGTCAGCAGCGACAGCAGCCGACGCGACGTCGATGGGGCGGAACTTTCCGGCATGGCATCCATTCTGCGGTCTGTTGCGGACGATCCCTGACCGCAATAGGCGAGAGAGTCATGGCATCCGGAATCTCCCGGCGTCAGACAGGAACCGATATGAGCCTCACCACCACCCTCCACGTCAACTTCGACGGCCAGGCGGCCGACGCCCTCGCCTTCTACGCCGAGGTATTCGGTGGCACCGTCACCGCCGTGCCCTACGGCGACACGGCCGAGGTCCCCGAGCAGCGCGAGCAGATCGTGTGGGGCGAGATGGTCGCACCGAGCGGGGTGCACGTGATGGCGTACGACATCCAGCGCTCGCTCGCCTACGACCGCGGAACCAATCCCTTCTACCTCGCCCTGCGGGGCCACGACGCCGACGAGGTGCGCGCCGCGTGGGAGGGGTTGAGTCGGGATGCCGAGATCCTCGCGTCCTTCGGACCGTCGACCTTCTCGCCTCTGTACGGCAAGCTCGTCGACCGCTTCGGCGTGGTCTGGATCATCGACGTGATCGCCCCCTGGAACGGCTGACCGCGGCGGGAGTCGACCGGCATCTCGGGGCTCGCCGCGTGCATCGGGGCGGGCGCCGAGCGCCCCGGTGCACGGACAGCGTTCCGGACTCCTCCGAGCGCGCGCGGTGGCCGGGGACGACCGCGCGCGACGTCGCGTCGGTCAGCCGAGGGCGGGCACGGCGAGGGTAGATCCCCGCGAACGTCTCGATCACCGCATCCACCGCGCTGCGGCGGGCGAGCGTGCGCTGCGCCTGCTCATCGCGGATCGCCCGGCCGCCACTCACCACGAGATGCAGGAGCAGAGCGCTCGGAGGTTCATCGGGCCAGCGCGACCGCGCGATCTCGAGGGCGTCTTCGACGTCGCGCGTGTGCGTCACCTGCGTGCGCGGTCGGGTCGTCGGCATGCGCCGAGTGTGGCAAAAGGTGTACCACCCGAGCGCGTCAGACCGCCGTGCTGCTGGCGCGCACCACCAGCGCCGCGGGTACCGACTCGGCGATCGGCTCGCCGCCCTCGATCGCGGCGATCAGGGCGGCGACCGCGCGGCGGCCGAGGGCATCGAAGTCCTGGCGCACGGTGGTCAACGGGGGCCGGAACTCCGCGGCATCCGCGATGTCGTCGAAGCCGACCACGGCGACGTCGTCGGGCACCCGCCGGCCCTCGTCGGCGAGAGCACGCAGGGCCCCCAGCGCCATCTGGTCGTTGGCCACGAAGATCGCGGTGGCGCCGACGAGGCCGGAGACGGCCGAGTGACCGGATGCCGAGGTCCAGTCGCCCCGCACGGGCGCGGGCACCGTCGCACCGGCCTCGATCAGCGTCTCGCGCCATCCGCGCTCGCGCTCCGCCGCGGCGAACGACCCCGCGGGCCCGGCGAGATGGTGCACCGTGGAGTGGCCGAGGCTCAGCAGGTGCGCGGTCGCGGCGCGTGCTCCCCCGGCGTGATCGGTCTGCACGATCGAGAAGCGCTCGTCGGACGGAGAGTCGACGACGACGAGGTGCAGGTCGGCGGGCGGCTCGACGTCGCGCGCGAGCTCGGTCGCCTCGTTGAGCACGACCGCTCCATCGACACCCTGCGACCGCAGGCGCGCGAAGGCGTCGCGGATGCCGCGTTCACCGACCGTCACCACGGCGAGGGCGTAGTCGCGCTCCGCCGCGGCCTCGGAGATGGCCTGCAGCATGCGCGAGTTGCCGACCGACGCGAGCGTCGACACGACCAGGCCGATCGTGGAGGTCTGCCCGGTGCGCAGGGCGCGGGCGGCCCGGTGCATGCGGTAGCCGAGGTCGGCCATGGCCTTCTCGACGCGGACACGGGTGGCGGGGTCGACCCGCGGGCTGCCGTTGGCCACGCGCGACACCGTCTGCGCCGAAACCCCGGCCTTCTGGGCCACGTCGGCCATGGATACACGCATCGCACCCCCTCCATGTTGACGATATCACGCGCCAGATGTAGCGTGTTATCGTGAACACGGAGACCCCCACCGCCATCGAGCTGGGCGCCGGCGTCGTCAAACGGCCGACGCATCTCGCCGACGGTCGCGACCTGATCTACTTCGACGACCCCGACACGTCGCTCGGCGCCGAGCGCGCGGTCGACGCCCGCACCCTCGACCCGCGTCCCGCCACCGCCACCATGCGGCAGGACGTGCTGACCGGCGACTGGATCACCGTGGCATCCAATCGTCAGAACCGCGCGTTCCTCCCCCCGGCGCACCTCGACCCGCTCTCGCCGCAGACGCCGACCAACCCGTCGGAGATCCCCTCGCTCTACGACGTCGCGGTGTTCGAGAACAAGTCGCCCTCGTTCGGCCCCGCCCTCGACGCCGCGGTCGGCGACGCCCCGGAAGCCGTCGATCCCCCGCGCGGCGCAGACGACCTCGAGCACCTCGGCCTCGGCCGCACCCGCACCTCCGTCGGCCGCTGCGAGGTCGTCTGCTTCAGCCCCGAGCACGAGGGGTCGTTCGGTTCACTGTCGCGCACGCGCGCCCGCACCGTCATCGAGGCGTGGGCCGACCGCACCGCCGCGCTGTCGCAGCTCCCCGGCATCCGTCAGGTGTTCCCCTTCGAGAACCGCGGCAAGGACATCGGCGTCACCCTGCCCCACCCGCACGGGCAGATCTACGCCTACCCCTACGTCACGCCGCGCACGCAGCGCCTGCTCGACACGATCTCGCGCACCTCCGACGACCTGTTCGCGCGCATCCTCGAGTTCGAACAGGCCGGCGAGCGCGTCGTGCTGCGGGGCGAGCACTGGACGGCATTCGTGCCGTTCGCCGCCCGCTGGCCCATCGAGGTGCACGTGCTGCCGCACCGCCACGTCGCCGATCTGTCCGAGACGACCGACGCCGAGCGCGACGAGCTCGCCCCGTTCTACCTGCGACTGCTGCGCGGCATCGACGCGCTGTACGACACCCCCACGCCCTACATCGCCGCGTGGCACCAGGCTCCGGTCGACCGCGCGCGCGACGCGATCCGCCTCAATCTGCAGATCACCTCGCCGCGCCGCGCCGCGGACAAGCTGAAGTACCTCGCCGGATCCGAGTCCGCCATGGGCGCCTGGATCGGCGATGTGACCCCCGAGTCGCAGGCCGAGCGCCTGCGCGCCGCCCTCGACACCGTTCCGGAGGTGACGGCATGACCGCCGTCGACGACGCCCGCGCCCTTCTTGCCACCCTGACCGACGCCCCCGTCGCAGGAGTGTGGTCGGCCCCCGGACGCGCCAACCTCATCGGCGAGCACACCGACTACAACGAGGGCTTCGTCTTCCCCTTCGCGATCGCCCAGCGCACCGCGGCCGCCGTGGCCCTGCGCGACGACGAGGTCATCCGCGTGAGCTCGACGTTCGCCGACGCGCCCGTCGAGGTCTCGCTCACCGAGCTCGACGCCCGCATCGCCGCCGGAGGCCTCGACTGGGCCGGGTACCCGCTCGGTGTGGCGTGGGCGTTGCGTCGTGAGGTTCCGGATGCCGCGACCCGCGGCGTCGACATCGCTTTGGCCTCGGAGGTTCCGGTCGGAGCCGGCCTCTCGTCGTCGGCGGCGATCGAGGGGGCCGTGGCATCCGCCCTGAACGACGTCTGGGCGACCGGTCTCGACAAGGTCGCCCTTGCTCGCGTCGGCCGGGTCGCCGAGAACGACGCCGTGGGCGCGCCCACCGGGATCATGGACCAGATGGCCTCGATGCTCGGCGTCGCCGACGCCGCGACCTTCCTCGACTGCCGCACGCTCGACACGCGCCCGGTGCCGCTCGGCTTCGCCGACGCCGGCCTGTCGATCCTCGTCGTCGACACCCTCGTCGAGCACGCGCACTCCACCGGCGGATACCGCGAGCGTCGCGAGGCCTGCGAGCGGGGAGCGGCCGCGTTCGGCGTCGCCTCGCTGCGCGATCTCACCGTCGACGACCTGCCGCGCGCTCAGGAGATGCTCGACGACGTCACCTTCCGCCGCGTCCGTCACGTGATCACCGAGAACCAGCGCGTGCTCGACACCGTGGCCGCCCTCGACGCCGACGGTCCCTCCGCGATCGGCGACCTGCTGGTCGCCTCGCACGCCTCGATGCGCGACGACTTCGAGATCTCGGTCCCCGAGCTCGACCTCGCCGTCGAGACGACGCTCACGGCCGGCGCCCTCGGCGCACGCATGACCGGCGGCGGCTTCGGCGGAGCGGCCATCGCCCTCATGCCGGTCGGGCTCATCGCGGACGCGACCGAGGCGGTGCGCGCTGCCTTCTCGGCATCCGGATACCGCGCCCCGAACGTCTTCACCGTGACCCCGTCGGAGGGCGCCCGCCGCGACGCCTGATCGCCCCGCGGGGCTGTGCGCGTGCACAACTCCGGAGATTCGGCCGCACACCGGCCCATCCACCTGCTCCGGGCCCGGAAGAGACGCGAATCTCCGGAGTTGTGTACCGCCGGCGCCCGTATCCGCCGCCGACGCAACCTGACGGCGGCCCCCTGCGAAACCCTGACCGGCTGCGTGGTCTCTGCGTGCACAACTCCGGAGATCCGGCCGAAAACCGGCCCATCCGCCGCCCCCCGGCCCGGAACCGACGCGAATCTCCTGAGTTGTGTACCGCCTGCGGGAGCCCGGGCGTAACCTGCCCGCATGGGCGACGACGAGGTGCTGGCCTGGCTGCGCGACAGCGACCCGAGCCTGCGGTGGAAGGTCGAGCGCGACCTTCTCGATGCGCCCGAGGCGACCTGGCAGGCCACCCGCGCCCGTGTCGCTCACGAGGGCTTCGGGGCGCAGCTGCTCGCCGCGCAGGGCGAAGACGGACTCTGGGCGGGCGGCGCGCACTTCCCCGCCGGTTTTCCGGAGGACGAGCCGCAGCCCTGGACCGCGACGTCGTGGTCGCTCATGAGCCTGAGGGAATGGGGGGTGGATGCCGATGCCCTCCGCCCCGACACCGCCGGGCTCCTGAAGCGCAACGCCCGCTGGGAGTACGACGACCTCCCCTTCTGGGACGGTGAGGTCGACGCGTGCATCAACGCCTTCACCCTCGCCAGCGGAGCGTGGCTGGGCGCGGACGTCAGCGGCATCCGGGACTGGTTCGTGAGGCACCGCCTGCCGGACGGCGGCTGGAACTGCGAGTGGGTGGAGGGCTCGACGAGGTCGTCGTTCCACTCGACGCTCAACGCGGTGATCGGGATCCTCGACGACGAGTGGCGCAGCGGCGGCACCCCCGAACTGCACGGCGCCCGCAAGGCCGGCGAGGAGTACCTGCTCGAGCGTCGCCTGCTCTACCGGCTCTCCACCGGTGAGCGCCACGTGTGGGCGCACCACCTCGGCTACCCGTTCCGCCACCGGTACAGCACGCTGCGCGCCCTCGACCACTTCCGCGCCGCCGCTCTGCATGACGACGAGGCGCCGGATCCGCGGTTGTCCGAGGCCGTCGACCGCGTCCGCGCCTCTCGCGACCCCGACGGATCGTGGCACCAGGCGTACCCGATGGACGGCGCCGTGTGGTTCCCGGTCGACGTGCCCGCGGGTGAGCCTTCGCGATGGTTGACCTTCTTCGCGCTGCGCGTGCTGCGCTGGTGGGACGGCGCGCGCGCTTCGGCGTGAGGGGTCGGAAACTGTCGCTTCGGGGCGTGCGGAAGCGACGCTCTTCGACCCCTCACGCGGCAGGCGGGGCAGGATGAGGGGCATGGATGCCGCTCCGCTCGCGCACACGTCGAAGGGTGAGGTCCGGGGGTTCCGTCGGGGTGGGACGGCCGTGTTCCTCGGCATCCCGTTCGCCCAGGCCCCCGTGGGCGCACTGCGCTTCGCCGCACCCGAGCCCGTCGACGCCTGGGACGGGGTGCGCGAGGCCACGACCTACGGCGCCACGACGCAACGCGGCGACGCCGGCATCACGTTGATCCCCGAGCCGAGCGTGCCGGGCGAGGCCACGCTGAACGTCAACGTCTTCACTCCCGCCGATGCGGTTCCGGATGCCGCGCTGCCGGTGCTCGTGTGGATCCACGGCGGCGGCTTCGTGTCGGGGTCGCCGGCCAGCCGCTGGTACGACGGCGACGCGTTCGCGCGCGACGGCGTCGTGACGGTCGTGATCTCGTACCGCCTGGGCTTCGACGGGTTCGGCGCGATCGAGGGTGCCCCCGCGAACCGCGGACTGCGCGATCAGATCGCGGCGCTCGAGTGGGTGCGCGACGAGATCCGCGCGTTCGGCGGCGACCCCGCCCGGGTGACGATCGCGGGGCAGTCCGCGGGCGGCGGGTCGGTGCTCGCGCTGATGGCCAGCCCCGCGGCATCCGGACTCTTCCGCGCCGCGATGGCGATCTCGCCCGCCGTGGGCGCTGTCGCGGGATCGACCGCGCGCCGCTTCGCCGACCGCGTGGCGCGGCTGGCCGGGGTCTCGGCCGACCGCGACGGGTTCGCCGGGGTGCCCGAGCAGCGCCTTCTCGCCCTGCAGCGCGCGGCGCAGAAACCCGAGCGCGGAGCGCGCTTGTCGGGGCTCACCGCTCTGCTCGACGATGGGCTGCCCCTGGGGCCGGTCATCGACGGCGAACTGCTGCCGGTGGGCCCTCTCGACGCTCTGGCCGAAGGCGCCTCGGCTGAGATCCCGCTGGTGATCGGGTCGACGGACGACGAGTTCACCGGGCTGACCGCGAGGTTCCGGGCGGTGCTGCGCCTGGTGCCGGTGCCGTTCGCGTTGGCGGCGCTGGGGCTCGGGCGCTCGCGCCGCCGCGCCTACCTCGAGCGCACGAGACGCCGAGGCGCCGCCGCCGTGCTCGGCGGGTACGCGAGCGATCGCGTGATCCGCGCGACGGTGCTGCGTGCGGCCCGGGCCCGCGCGGGAGCCGCCACCTGGCTCTACCGGTTCGCGTGGCGGTCGCCGTCGCTCGGGATCGCCGGGCACTGCCTCGACGTGCCGTTCTGGTTCGATCACCTCGACGCCGAGGGCGTGGACCGCATCGCGGGCGAGACTCCCCCGGCCGCTCTGGCCGCCGAGATGCACGCCGCGGCAGTGGCGTTCGCGCGCGACGGCGATCCGGGGTGGCCGGGGTGGGATGCCACGACGAGGCGCGCGCGGGTGTTCGGCGCCGCGGCATCCGCCCCCGCCGTCGAGACGGACGCGTACGCCGACGTCGCACCGCTGGTCTGACCCGCGATCTCCCGCGTGAGGAGTCACTCCCTGTCGCGCAGGCGTCTGCGCGGCGACAGGAAACGACCCCTCACGCGGGAGGGGACGACGATCAGAGCTGCGGGATGACCTCGCGCTCGAACAGCGAGATGCCGGAGGTGTCGTAGGCGGCTTCGGGGAAGTAGTGGATCGCGTAGCCGAGGCCGTGGTCGGCCCGCTCGCGCAGGCGCTCGACGATCTGCTCGGGGGTGCCGAACGCGTCGGAGGAGCGGTAGTCGGCTTCGATGGCATCCGCCCGCTCGTCGCCCACGTGCGGACGCAGGCGCGCGACGACGGCGGCCAGACGATCGGAGGCCTCGGCCTCGGTCGCGGCGACGATCGTGTTGAAGTTCGTCGAGCGGGTGATCTCGGACGCGTCGCGGCCGAGGGTCTCGCAGTGCCCGCGCAGCACCTCGGACTTGTGATCGAACTCCTCGAGCGAGCCGCCGAAGTTGGTGTACGAGGCGTACTTCGCCGCGATCTTGAGCGTGACCTTCTCGCCGCCGCCGGCGATCCACAGCGGAATGCCGCCGGGCTGCAGGGGCTTCGGCTGCACGATCGCGCCGTCGACCTCGTAGTACTTCCCCGACAGGGTGGCCTCGCCCGTGGTCCAGGCCTGGTGCATGATCTCGACGCCCTCGCGGAGGCGCCCGAGGCGCTCGGCGATGGGCGGGAAGCCGTAGCCGTAGGCCTTCCACTCGTGCTCGTACCATCCGCCGCCGATGCCCATCTCGGCGCGGCCTCCCGAGATCGCGTCGACGGTGGCCGCGACCTTCGCGAGGTACGCCGGGTTGCGGTAGCCCATGCAGGTGCACATCTGGCCGAGGCGCACGCGGTCGGTCGCGGCGGCGAAGGCGGCCATGAGCGTCCACGCCTCGTGCGTGGCCTCGGTGCTCGGCACGGGGGTGGTGTGGAAGTGGTCGTAGACCCAGAGCGACGTCCAGGGGCCGTCGTCGGCGCTCTGGGCGAGGGAGTTCATCACCCGCCAGTGCTCGGCGGGGTCGATCCCCACGAGGTCGAAGCGCCAGCCCTGCGGAACGAAGATGCCGAAGTCCATGGCCTCACCCTAGGCCCGGGTACCGACATCGGGGCCGGTCACGGTCCGGGGGGGGTCGAGAGGGGCGGGTCGCGAGGGGAGGCTCCCCGTGCCAGGGCTTCGGAATCGAGGGCCCGGGGTCCCCGGTCCGAGGGTCGACACCACGAGGGCGGCGTTCCACAGGTCGGGCGAGGTGTGCCGTCCGAGCGGGTGAAGCGAGGGGCGCCCCGGCCGTCATGCCCCGCACGCGCGGACATCCTGGATGGATCATGCCGCCCTCCACGCTCACCCTCGCCCCGGTCATGCTGGCCCTCATCTGCGTCGCCGCCCCCGCGCTGGTGGCCAGCGGTGTGGCCAAGCTCATCGCCCTCGACGACGCTCCGCGCACCCTCGCGGCACTGCGCCTGCCGCAGCGTGCCGCACGAGCGAGCGTCGCCGCTGTATCGGTCGTCGAGATCGTGCTGGGCATGGTCTTGGTCGTGGGCGACGGTTTCGTGCGCGTCGTCGCGTCGAGTGCCGTGGTCGCTCTGCTTGCGCTCTTCACGGTCGTCGTCACGCGCGCCGTCGCGCGGGGGTCGGTGGAGGACTGCGGATGCTTCGGGCGGTGGAGCAGGACGCCCGTGTCGGCGGCGCTCGTGCGCCGCAACGGCGTCTTCACACTCGTCGCGCTGGTGATGGCGGGCGCGGCCTCCGCCGCCTCCGCCGGGGGCGTGCCCGCGGTGCCGACGGTGCTCGTGACGGCGCCGATCGCGAGCGCGTTGACCCTCGGCTCGAGCGCAGCGCTCGCGATCGCAGGGTTCGTGGCCGCGCGCGCCGGACGACGGGGCGGCCTTCCCGCCCCCGACATCATGAACCAGCGCCCGCCGCTGCTTCGCGAAGACGGGCTCGTGATCGACGTCGTGACCGAGGCCGTGCGCGGACGCGCGCAGCTGCTGCTGTTCACCCAGCCGCTGTGCGGCAAGTGCGAACGCGCGGCCGCCCTGCTCGATCGCGAGCACGATGCCCTGGCCGGTTTCGTGGACGCGCGCATCGTCTACGCGGTGGGCCCCGGTCTCGATTGGAACGCCCCCGCCCGCCAGGCCGACGGTCCCCGCACGGGGGCCGCACTCGACCTCGGCGGAGCGCTCGCGCAGGCGCTCGACGTCGGCTCGGAGCGCCCCGTCGCCGTGCTCATCGCGACGAGCGGGCGTCCCGTGCTGCCCTACGCCGTGGGCGAGGGAGAGATCGAGGCACTGGTCGACGCGCTGGTCGGCTCGCGCGCGTAGGCCGGCTCGCCCGCGGAGGCAGCTCGCCCGCGTGAGCGGCTCGTGAGCGGCTCGCGCGCCTCACCGGCCGCCGACGCACACGCCGGCCGTCGTCCCCAGGCTCAGTCGCCGAACGCCGCGAGACGCTTGCGCATCACGGCGACCGCGTCGGCGTTGTCGTCGATCAGCACGCTGTCGCGTCCGAGGGGCGCGGCCACCGCACCGAGCGTGCCACTGCCGGCGAACATGTCGAGCACCCTGTCACCCGGGCGCGACGAGGCCTGCACCATGCGGCGCAGCACCCCCTCGGGCTTCTGCGTCGGGTAGCCGGTCTTCTCGCGGCCCGTGGTCGGCACGATCGTGTGCCACCAGACGTCGGTGGGCATCTTGCCGCGCGCGGCCTTCTCGGCCGTCACCAGTCCCGGGGCCATGTAGGGCTCGCGGTCGACGGCGTCGGAGTCGAAGAAGTACGCCGACGGGTTCTTGACGTACACGAGGATCGTCTCGTGCTTGGTGGGCCAGCGGCGCTTGGTCTTGGCGCCGTAGTCGTAGGCCCAGATCAGCTCGTTCAAGAAGTGGTCGCGACCGAAGAGCGCATCGCACATGACCTTGGCGTAGTGCACCTCGCGGTAGTCGAGGTGCAGGTAGAGCGTGCCGTCGTCGGCGAGCAGGCGCCAGGCCTCGACGAGCCGCGGCTCGAGGAAGCCCCAGTAGTCGTCGAACCGGTCGTCGTAGGTGCGCAGGTCGCCGCGTAGGCGCGCGTACTCCCGGCCGTGGAACCCGCGCTGCACCACCGGCGGCGGGGGCGGCTCCTCTTCGGGGAAGTCGAGCATGTTGGGATCGTCGACGGATGCCGCCGTCTCGGGCGCAGCGTCGGGCTCTTCGGCATCCGGAGCCTCTTCGGCCGAGAGCTTGCGCGTCGCCGACTCGACCGCCTTCGAGCGCGTGCGGCCGGTGTTGAACGGCGGATCGAGGTACACGAGGGCGAAGCTGCCGTCGGCCAGGCCCGGGGTCACCGCGAGGTTGTCGGCGTGGTGGATCGCGACGCGGCCGGGGGCGGGCGCGTCGGGCAGGGCGTCGGCGCTCACGGGACGCGCTGCAGCCACTGCTCGGTGGAGAACTTGGAGGCGACGAGGGCCTCGGCCTCGGCGTACTCCTCGTCGGAGATGTGCCCCTCGGTCGCGCCATAGAGCGTGGTGAAGGTCTGGATGAAGCGGTCGATGACCTCGTCGCGCGGCAGACCGGTCTGGCTGCGCAGGGGGTCGACGCGCTTGGCGGCCGACACGGTGCCCTTGTCGCTGAGCTTCTCGCGGCCGATGCGCAGCACCTCGGTGAGCACCTGGCCGTCCATGTCGTAGCTCAGGGTCGCGTGGTGCAGCACTCCGCCGTTGGCGAGGCGCTTCTGCGCGGCGCCGCCGATCTTGCCGTGGGGACCCGCGATGTCGTTGAGCGGCTGGTACACCGCGTCGATGCCGAGCGAGCGCAGGGCCTGCAGCACCCAGTCGTCGAGGAAAGCGTACGAATCGGCGAACGTCATGCCCGCCACCAGCGACGCGGGGACGTACAGCGAGTACGTCACGATCGAGTTGGCGGCCATGAGCATGGCGCCCCCGCCCGAGATGCGGCGCACCACGTCGAAGCCGTGCTTCGCGGCACCCTCGGGGTCGACCTCGTTGCGCAGCGACTGGAACGAGCCGATGACGACGGCGTTCTCGTTCCACTCCCACAGGCGCAGGGTCGGCTTGCGGAGCCCCGCGCCCACGCGCGCGGTGAGCACCTCGTCGAGGGCGAGATTCATGCGGGGCGAGACGGGGCCGTCGTGCACGACCTCCCACTCGAAGTCGCCCCAGCCGGGAGCCGTGACGAGGGCGCGGCGGATCGCGGTGGCGACTGACTCAGGGGTGAATCCGAGCAGCTGCGCCCCCTCGGGCAGCGCCGCGCGGATCGCCGCGGCGAGGATGGGGACGTCGGACTCGACCGGCATGCCGTTGACGGCCGCGTCGATGTCGTCGAGGGCGTCGTCGGGCTCGAGGAAGAAGTCACCCGCCAAGTGGAAACCGTGGATGCGGCCCTCGCGCTCTTCGAGGTCGACGACGACCAGTTTTCCGCCGGGGACCTTGTACTCGCCGTGCATGCCTCCAGCCTACGACCGCACGGGCACACGACGATCGACGGCGGGCGTCGGCTCGACGGGCCCCACGATCGGGCGACGCGCGTGCGGCCACCAGTTCGCGCGACCGAGGAGCGTCATCAGCGCGGGGAGCAGGAGCCCTCGGACGACGGTGACGTCGAGGACCACCGCGATCACCATGCCCACCCCGATCTCCTTCATCGCGACCAGCTCGCCGACGGCGAAGCCGACGAAGACGACGCAGATCGCCGCCGCGGCCAGTGTCACGACGGGGCCGGTGCGGGCGATGCCGTGGCGCACGGCCTCGGCGCTGGCCGCGCGAGGGCCAGCGGAGAGATCTCGCGCGCGCCAGCCCTCGGTGATGCGCGACAACAGGAACACCTCGTAGTCCATCGTGAGCCCGAAGGCGAGGAGCCCGATCAGCAGGGGGGTGGTCACATCGAGCGTGCCGCGAGGCTCGAATCCGAGCAGAGGGGCGCCCCAGCCCCATCCGAAGACGGCGGTGAGCACGCCCAGGGTCGACGCCACCGTGAGGGCGGCGAGCAGGAGCGCCTTCAGCGGGACCACGAGCGAGCGGGTGAGCGCGAAGAGCAGGGCGAAGCTCGCCGCGGCGACGATCGCCAGGGCCCACGGCAGGCGCGCGGCCAGGTGATCGCGCGTGTCGATGAGCGAGGCGGCGGGCCCCGTGACCTCGAGGGGGACGGGCGTCGCGAGACCGCGCACCTCGGTCACGAGCCGCTGCGCCGCGTCTCCCGTGGCGCTGTCGCCGACGGGGGTGAAGGCGACCGCCGTGATCTCGGGCGGCAGCCCCTGCACCACGTCGGCGTCGGCGACGTCGGGAAGGGCCGCGATCCGGTCGAGGACGCCGGTGACGGCGTCATCCTGAATCGATCCGTCGAGCACGACCGTGACGGGCTCGATCCCGATCCCGGTGAAGCCCGTCGTCGTCGCCTCGTACGCGCGTCGTTCCTCGGCCGCCGCGGGAAGGGAGCGGATGTCGGAGTCGTCGAGCGCGAGGGATGCCACGGGAGCGGCGAGCAGCAACATCGCCGCCGCAGTGGAGACGGCGACGACCCCCGGCCGGCGCTGAGCAAGACGGGTCGACCGGGCCAGCAGCCCCTCGCGCGACGCACGGCCTCCCCACGGGCGGGCCCACGTGCGCGCTCCGGCGAACGGCAGCGCGCGATGCAGGAACGACAGCGTGGCCGGCACGAGCGTCAGGCCCGCAAGGGTGGCGACCACGACGACGACCGCTCCACCGAGCGCCATCCCCGAGAGCAGGGGGTCGCCGAGGATCAGGATGCCGAGGAGGGCCACGGTCACGGCGAGACCAGACACGAGGACGGCGCGGCCGGCACCCGCGACGGCACGGGCGACGAGCTCGTCGAGGGGCGCGGTGGGTTCGGCGGTGCGTTCCTCGCGGAGGCGCAGCACCACGAGGAGGCTGTAATCGACGGCAAGGCCCAGGCCCAGGATCGTGACGACGTTCACCGCGAACTCGTTGACGTCGACGACACGGGCGAGCAGACCCAGGATCGCGAGCGTCGGGGCGATCGCGGCGAGAGCGGCGACCACGGGGACGAGGGCGATGCGGAGCGAGCCGAGCGCGAGGGTGAGCAACACGATGAGGACGAGGATCGCGATGCCCTCGCCGACTGCCGCGTCGGTGGTCGCCCGATCGACGAAGGCCTCCTCGGCCAGGAGGGGTCCGCCGACGAGGACCTCGGGCGCGTCGATCGTGTGGAGAAGGTCGGAGACGGCGGATGCCGTGGCGACGGCCTCGTCGCCGGTGAGACCGAGCGCGAGTTCGACGACGACCAGGGACGAGCGGCCGTCGTCACCGATGGCCCCACCCGCGGTGTAGGCGTCGGTCACCTCGGCGACCCCGGGGACGGCGCGGACAGCGGCCATGACGGCGGTCGCACTGTCGCGCAGCGTCGGGGAGAAGAAGTCCTCGCCGCGGACGACGGCGGTGATGATCTCCCCCTCGGGGTCGAGGGCGTCGAGGCGCTCGGTGGCGCGTAAGGACTCGCTGTGGGCCGGGGCGTCGGCGACCGAGACGGTGCGGTCGAAGGCGTCACCGGCGAGGGCCCCGCCGACGACGACGAGCACGGACCAGGCGAGGAGGACGAGAAGGCGGTGCCGGCTCATGCGGCGGCCGAGGGAGGAGAGCATGGGGACCTCTGGGACATGAGGGAGCGCCCCCGGCGACGGACGCGAGTCCGCCGCCGGGGGCGCTGGGGGGATCAGCCGCAGCTCTTGGCTGCGTACGAGGCCGTGGCCCCGCCGGTGCGATCGTCGCCGGTCGCGGTCACCGTCGCCTCGCCCGCAGGGACGGACGCGGAGCGGGTGGTGAAGGTGTGGAACACCGTCGCCCCGGGCTGGACGGCGGGGATGACCCGCTCGCCCCACGCCGTCGTGAGCGTCACGTCGACCGGCACCGTGTCGGTGTTGGTCGCGCGGGCCGTCACCGACGCCTTCTTGGCCAGGCACTTGACCTCGGCCGAGGCGGTCACCGCGAGGGGGGCCGGCTCGTCGATGTCCTTGACGCGGACGTTGCGGTACGACACCGACTCCCCACCACCGTGGTTCTGCAGGCCGATGAAGCCCTGCGAGAGGTCGCGAGCAGGATCGGTGCTGGTGAAGTCGTTCACGAGCGTGCCGTTGAGGAAGATCTTGATGGTCTGCCCCTTCACGACGATCTCGTACGCGTTCCACTGGCCGACGGGCTTGAGCGAGGCCTGCACCGCGTCGGCATCCGCACCCTGGAAGGTGTAGATCGCGCCGGTGGTGCGATCGGCGGCGTCGGACGCATCGATCTGGATCTCGTAGCCCTGGTTGACCGCGACCCACGGGTCGTTCTTCGGGTCGGGGAACCCGACGAAGACGCCGCCGTTGTGGTCGGCGATGAGCTTCCAGTCCAGCTTGAGGCTGTACTCGTTCATCTCCTGCGCCTTGTGCCAGAGCAGGCCCATGCCGCCTTCGCCGCGGATGCTGCAGTCGTTCTGTCGACCGAAGCCACCCGGCCCGGCCATGCGCCACCCGGCGTTCAGGCTCTCGAGCGTGCCGTCGAAGAGCGGGCGGTAGCCGTCTTCGACCTGCGCCGGGGCGCAGATGTCGGCGGTGCCGATCGACAGGACGTCGACGTTGATGTTGCCCTTGTTCCCCGACTCGTACTTCAGCGCGATGGTGTTCGCCCCGGCGACCAGCGGCATGTCGCGCGTGATCGTGGCCCAGGTCTTCCAGTCACCGGTGGAGGCGAAGTCCCACTTCCCCAGGTTCTGGCCGTTGACGTAGAGGTTCACGTCCTTGGATCCGGGTGCGGGGTTCGGGCCGTTGGCGTAGCGCACCGAGACCGGAACGGTGCCCGCGGTCTCGGCGTTCACCGTGAACTCGAAGGCGGATCCCGCCTGCCACATGCCGCCGGCGAAACCGGCCCCGGAGTATCCACTGTGCTCGGTGTCGAACTTGGCGCCACCGATCAGGCGGGCCTCCTCGGCCTCGTACCAGCCCTGGTCGGCCGGCGAGACGTAGCCCGGCAGCGAGTTGAGCGTGTACCACGCCTCGGTGCTCCACAGCTTGTCGCCGCTGGCCGCGGCGAAGGGCTGCGGCGAGCGCAGGTGGACGACGCGCCCCTGCTTGAGACCGTCGAACGAGACCGTGACCGTCTTGCGATCGGCGGATGCCGTCGCGTTCGTCAGCGAGAGGATCTCCTCGTCGACCTTGGGGCCGCCGTAGGTGGAGGTCGGCAGGTAGCGCCACTGCTCGGCGCGGTACGCCGAGGCGAGGTTCGCCAGCGTCTCGTCGGACAGGGGCTGGGTGTACTCGATCTCGAATCCGCCCTCGACGACCTTCATGGACTTCATGTCAAAGGCGTCCTGGGTGGTGTTGGGAACGAGCTTCTGCAGGCCGTAGGTGAGCTTGCCCGCCTCACCCCAGTTGCCACCCTCTCCGGTGCCGCCGATGTACAGCGACTTGTCGGGGCCCTCGATGACGCGGTTGACGCCGACCTCGAAGCCCGCGGAGTGGCGGAAGACCGCGCCCTGGAACTCGCCGTCGACCTTCTCGAGGAAGGCGCGCTGCAGGCCGCCGTAGGTGACGTCGCCGAACATCATCTGCCCGGCGAAGGGACCGTCCTTCAGCATGATGGGCGTGCTCGGGGAGTTGCCGATCTCGTTCTGCGGGATCCACACGACGGGAGGGGTGACGGGGTTCTGATCGAACGGACCCGCGGGGTTCGTGTAGTGGTTGAAGAAGCGATCCTGCTTCACGTTGACGAGCTTGTTCGCCGGCAGCCAGGCACCCTGGTTGTCCATCGCGAAGAGTTCGTTCTCGGGACCGAAGGCCACACCGTTGGGGGTCCGCAGACCGCCGGCGACGTAGCTGATCGCCCCGGTGGCGCGGTCGATCTTGACCGACGTGCCGCGGTTCTTCGCCGGCTGCGGGTTGGTGGTGGCCCCGCCGTTGTCGATCGCGACCGAGAGGTTGACGTAGAAGTTCTCCTCGTCGTGGATCAGGCCGAAGGCGAACTCGTGGAAGTTGTTGCCCGAAGGGTACTCGGCGACCTTGCGCTTCGTCTCGTACGAGCCGTCGCCGTTCGTGTCGCTGAGCTCGGTGAGCTGGTAGCGCTCCGAGACGTAGATTTTGTCGTCGACGACGTCGATGCCCATCGGGTTGAGAAGACCACCGGCCGCCTCGACGACGGTGACGTCCTCGGGTCCGTCGGCTGCCTGGGCACCCTTCAGCACGAAGACCTTGCCGGGGGTCGAGGTGTCCCATCCACCGGAGTTGACCGAGCCCGTGGTCAGCACGGCGAGATCGCCGCTGCCGAGGAAGGCCAGCCCCGAGACCTTCGGCGTGAAGCCCTCGGGGCGCAGGTTCACGAGCGTGTAGTTCGGGTTCACGGCATCCAGGCGCAGACCGTCTCCCGCGGAGTCGCTGCTCCCCTCGCAGTACTTCGTGCCGGGGGCGGTGACGCGCACGACGCCCGCCTCAGTGCTGAGCACGCTGTCGGGGATGACAGTGAAGGCGGAGGAGCCGGGGACCTTCCACTCGACGGTGAGCTGCTGGCCGTTGGTGGCCTCGAACATCTCGACGAACAGGTCGTGGACTCCCACGTCGAGCGTCACCGTGCCCTCGACGGATTCCGCTCCGTGGAGACCGTCGTTGTCGATCAGCTGCGTGCCGTCCAGAGTGAGGCGCGAGCCGTCGTCACTCGTCAGGCGGAAGGCGTACTGGCCCGGCGTGCTGACAGTGAGGTTGGCCAAGGCGTGCGTGATGAAGTTGTCGCCCGCGCCGAACTGCTCGTCGGTGCGCCAGTCGATCGTCGACATGAGCTTGTCGACGTTCGGGGTCTGTCCCGACTTGAGCGTGCAGAGCTCGGTGAGGGGCGGGGTGGAGTAGGTGCGAAGCGTCACACCCGGTTCTTGCTTGGGCAGGTCCGCCGGGGTGTTGATGGCGGGGGCGACGGCGGCACCGGCGGGCAGGATCGCTCCTGTAGCCACGAGTGCTCCGCCCAGGAGACCGGCCACGAGAGTCCTCGCGACACGGGTGCTGCGCCGGCGAGGGCCGGACAAGACAGCGGGTACGGGCATCATTGCTCCTTCGGATCAGCGGCGAGGGCGGCGTCGACCGCTCGGATCGCGCAGGTCGCCCTCGACCGTGGTCACTGTAGGAGTCTTTTAACGAAACGTCCACAAAACTTGACTAATTTGCGTCACGAACTGCGTGACTCGAGGGGCTAACCCTCTCTACGCAGTCTCCTAGTGGCCCGCATTCTACGAGAATTTCCCGGTCAAAAAGCAAAATTCTGAGCGATGTGCGATATCAGTCGTCAGTCATCTTTTGCTTGACGCTCTCCCGAAGTCACACTACTGTCGCAACGAACCCGCAGAACCGACCCGTGACAGCGCCGCCACGAGGCTCCCCCGAGTCCGCCGCGCCCGCCCGAAACGACGGCATCCCTCGTTCGCCGATCGGCGCCTCGCCGGTCGTCCCGACCACCCGCCGGCGCCCGCCGACGACTCCACCGGCCCACGGTGGAAGAACGGAGCACTCATGTCCCTCACCTCCCGTCGCGGCCTGTCGGCCCGCATCGGTGTCGCCACCCTCGGGGTCGGCATCCTCGCCGCCGCGGGCGGCGGCACCGCCTTCGCCGCCGACGAGGACAGCGTCGACGTGCAGGTCGAGATCGCCCCCGCGGCGGAGCCCGGCGTGCTCGCCCTCACCGTCGCGGACGATGCGACCACGCTCACCGAAGGCGAGGCGTCGGGCACCGACCGCACCTTCGCGGGCACCCTGCCGACGGTCACCGTCACCGACACCCGTCTCGCCGAGAACGTCGACCCGGAATCGTTCTGGTACGTCATGGGAGCGATCAGCGACTTCACCGGCAGCGCCGGCCAGCCTGCGATCTCGTCGGCGGACAGCTTTGGCTGGTACCCCGACATCGTCTCGGGCAACCCCGCAGGCGGATCGCAGGTGGTCGCCCCCGGAGACGACGTCGACCCCGGAACAGGCGGCTTCGTCGACGCCGAGCTTCTCGCCAACGTCGACAGCGCCGCGGATGCCGCCGGCGGTTCGTACTCCGCCACCGCCGACCTGCTGCTGAAGACGCCGTCCACCGTGGCACCCGGTGCGTACTCGGCCACGATCACCCTGACCCTGCTCGAGGGGTGAGCGCCGAGATGAGGGTGACGCGCGCGCGGGGAGCATCAGCCGGCATGGCGGGTGTCTTCGTGGCCGCGATCGCCCTCGTGGCAGCATCGCCCGCCCTGGCCGATGACGCCACGGACTCCGCGGTCACCTGGTCGGTCACCCCGGCCTCGGCCACGGGGCCGGACGGCCGCCGCGTGATGCAGGTCGAGCTCGACCCGGGTCAACGCGTCACCGAGCACCTCGCCGTGAAGAACTACAGCGAGCGCGAGGCGACCTTCGCCTTGAGCGCCGCAGACGGCTACTACACCGAGACGGGGCGCTTCACGATGCTCCCGGCCGACCGCACCTCGACCGACGCCGGCACGTGGATCACAGTCGAACCGACGGTAACGCTCGCGCCGAACGAGACGCGGGTGGTGTCGTTCGAGATCGCCGTGCCCCAGAACGCCACCCCCGGTGATCACGCGGCCGGGGTCTCGGCATCCGTTCGATCCACCTCTACAGGAGGGGACGGAACGAGAGTGGGCGTCGACAGTCGCGTCGGCTTCCGCGTGTCGACCCGGGTGACGGGGCAGCTCGCCCCGTCGGTGGGCGTCGGCGAGGTCCGTGCCGAATACACGCCGTCGTGGAACCTGTTCGCGCCGGGGTCGATCACCTACGCCTACACAGCGGAGAACACCGGGAACACCGCCCTCGTCGTGAGCGACGCTGTGGAGGCGAGCGCGACGGAGCGCGGGGTCCTCTTGCCCGGCGAGTCCCGGGACGTTCGTTCCGCGGCACAGCCCGCGTGGCCGCTCTTCGTGTTGATGAAGGACGTGAGGGTGGATGCCGCGGTGCCCGACTCAGCGCTCACTGCGGACCCCGTGACGCGCAGCGTGACGGTATGGGCGGTTCCCTGGGTGCACCTCGCCGCCGCCGTCGGCATCGCCCTCATCGTCGCGGCCGTCGTATCCGGGCGCCGTCGCTCCCGCCGACGCGTCGACCACCTCGTCGAGCGCGCCCGCGAAGAGGGCCGGCGCGAGGCGGTGGAGGCCCCATGAGCGCCGACGACGGCGTGGGCCTCACCGTCGAGATCACTCCCCTGCCGACCGCCACCTGCGCCGTCGACTGCTCGCCGCCGTCCGGCGCCGGCCCCGGTTCCCCCGGGGGCGGGCTGCCGGTCACCGGAGGCGAGATGGCCTCCGTCCTCCTCGCCGTCACGCTGGTGGGAGCGGGACTCACGGCGACGGTGTGGGCGCGGTGGCGTCGACCGGCAGCGGACCGGAGCTGACCGCTCTCCCGTCGATACCGCCGCTCGCCTGATCGAGCGAGCGGCGGTGGCGGCGCTCGATCGCCTGACCCACGTAGGAGGCGGCGACGATCAGCGCGGCGCCGGCGAGTCCAGGAGGACCGACGGCTTCACCCCCGATCGCCACGCCCACGGCGAGGGCCCAGACCGGTTCGGTGCCCATCAGGATGCTCGCGCGGGTCGCCGAGGTGCGCCGCACCGCCCAGAGCTGGACCACGAAGGCGAACACCGAGCACAGCAGGCCGAGGAAGATCACGTCGACCCAGCCGGATGCCGAGAGCCCCGCCACGGCGGGCGGAAGATCGGGCCCGGCCATGGCCGTCGAGGCGAGAGCGCACACGACGAGCTGCACGAACACGACCGCGAGGGTGCTGTCCTCTCGCCCGCGGGTGAGGTGCCCGCTCGCGGTGACGTGCACGGCGCGGACGACCGCCGCGGCGATGACGAGCGCATCACCGGGGTTGGGGGCCCTCAGACCCCCGCCCGAGACGAGCAGGGCGACCCCGGCGACCGCAGCCACGGCCGCGACGAAGTACGAGCGCGGCAGCCACGAGCGCGACGCGAGGCTCTCCAGCACTGGGGTGAAGACGAGCGCGAGACTTATGAGGAGGCCCGCGTTGGTCGCCGAGGTCAGGTGCACGCCCGCGGTCTCGAGCCCGATCACCGCCGCCTGAGAGCAGCCGAGGAGCGCGGCGATCACGAGACCGCGGCCACGCGGCATCCGCTCCCTACGCAGGAGGCACAGGATGCCGAGGGCGCTCGCGGCGACGAGGAAGCGGAGGGCCACGCCGGAGGCGACCCCCGTCTCGGCGACCAGTTCTTTGGCGGCGAGAAAGCTCGCCCCCCACACCGCGGCGACGGTGATGAGGAGGATGTCGACGAGGAGTTCGGGAGCGCGGCGGGTCACTCCTCCACGATTATCTGCGACAACCCGGAAGAGCAAGACGACTCTTCTTCACACTGACGTAAGTTTTTACTTATGGATCCCGCTCACCTGCGCGTGCTGCGCGAGCTCCGCGATCGGGGGAGTGTGGCGGCCGTCGCGGCGGCGCAACATGTCTCGGCCTCCGCGATCTCGCAGCAGCTGGCCGCTCTGCAGGCCCACGTCCCCGTCCCCCTCACCCGTCGCCGCGGGCGGGCTCTCGCGCTCACACCGGCCGGCGAAGCTCTCGCCGCAGCGGGAACGCGGGTCGACGAGGCCCTCGTCGCCGCGCGCGAGGCCGTCGGCGCTTTCCTCGACGCGAGTGACCGACCCGTGCGCGTCTCGGCCTTCCACAGCGCCGCCCTCACGCTCTTCGGGCCCCTCCTGCGCGAACTCGACGGGTCGGTGCCCCTGCGCTTCGCCGACGCCGACGTCGCGCACCGCGACTTCCCCGGGCTGACCGCTGACCACGACCTCGTCATCGCCCACCGCCTCGCCCACGATGAGCCGTGGCCGGCGGACCGCGTGGTGACGGTGCCGCTGCTCGAAGAGCCTCTCGACATCGCCCTCCCCGCTGACCACCCGCTCGCCCGATGCGCCGAGCTGCTCGCGTCCGACCTCGTCGGCGAGAGATGGGTGTCGGTGCACGTCGGCTTCCCCCTCGCCGGGGTCCTCGATCACCTCTCGGCGCACGTCGGGCGCTCGCTAGACGTCGCCCATCGCATCAACGAGTTCTCGGTGGCGGCCGAGATCGTTCGCGCGGGCGCGGCGGTCGCCGTCATGCCCCGTACCACGACGGCCCCTCTCGCGGTCGACGGGCTCGTCCTCCGCCCCCTCGCCGATCTCGCGATGGTGCGCCACGTGGATGCACTGGCCCGCCCCGACGCCCTCGCCTACGCTGCGGTACGGCGCGTGTCGTCGGCGTTGCGGTCGGTGTCGGCTCGGGCGACCGAGGGTTCCACGGACCCCGGCTCGGTCTGACGAGCGGCGACGGGGGCGGGGGCGTCGACGTCGGCCGGAGCGGCGCGCGGCGCGACGGGCGGCTCCGGATCGGCGAGCAGCGCCTCCCTGATGATGCGGCGCGGATCGTACCGGCGCGGGTCGAGTCGCTGCCAGTCGACATCGGCCACCTCGGGGCCGAGCTCGTCGCGCACGCGCTCCTGGGCGGTCTTCGCGAGGCCGCGCGCGCGGAAGAGGGCACGCCGCAGCGATTCCGCCGCGGCGGGAAGTCGCTCCGGACCGATGATGAGCGCCGCGAGGACGCCGATGAGGATCATCTTTTCGATGGTGAGGCCGAAGAACACGGGCTCCTCCTGCGCTCAGGTGCGGCGGGGGCCGACCATCGGCCCGCGGTGGGTCAGCGGGTCGGGGGCGGGTCGGCGATGACCGCCGGGACGCGTGCATCGGGAACGGCGGGCGCTGCAGATTCGGCGAGCGGCGCCGCGTCGTCGTCCTTCATGGCCTTCAGCTCACCCTTGAACAGCCGGGCCGACTTGCCCACGCTCTGAGCCAGCGCCGGCAGCTTCGCGGCCCCGAAGAGGAGCACGACCACCGCCAGGACGATCAGCAGATGCCATCCGGTCAGTCCATGGAGCATGAGGCCTCCTCGGCCGTGTCGGCGCCTTCGCCGACGGTGGGGGATCGGCGCGGGACGCACCGTGCGGCGATGGTAGTCCGCGACGACTTGAACCCACAAGTCCCAAGTAGAGCGCACCTTTGTTGTTCGGTTATTACGCAACTTTTGATTGACCTATGGAAAAACGTCCGTCAGGATGACGACGAGCAACGTCCCCCACAATCGGACACCTCATCCCCCCGAGGCTCGCCCCATGAACCACCCCCAGAGGCGGCGATCGGCGACCCCTCCCACTCGACGAAGAGTAAGGAGCACACACGGCGCGTGGCTGACCGCCACCGCACGAAGAGCCCGGGCCGTCACGATCAGTCGTTGAGACCGACTGTGTGACGACCCGGTGAAAACAACTCGAACGCATTCACAGGAGCTGTTTCACGATGAACTCTACTTCTCGGCATCCGGTCGTCCGGTCCCGGTTGACGGCGGTCCTCGCGGCCACCGCACTGGGCCTGGGCGCCATCGCCGCCGCACCCGTCCCCGCCTTCGCGCACGAGGGGCACGACCACGGCACCACAGACCCCGGGGGCGACCACGGCGACCCCACCGACCCCGGCACCCCCGACCCCGGCGACACCGGCGAAGACGGCGGCGCCCTCGACTGGAGCAACTACGAGCGCGTGCTGCTCACCAAGGACGTAGGTGAGCCCATCGACCTCGCCGTCCTCCCCGACAAGCGCGTCCTGCACACCGCCCGCAACGGCGACGTGCGCCTGACCGATCCCGCGACCGGCGTCACGCGCGTCACCAACACCCTCGACGTCTACGCCAACTCCGAGGACGGCCTGCAGACGGTCGCCCTCGACCCGGACTTCGCCGAGAACAACTGGGTCTACCTCGTGTACTCCCCGCGCGACGCGGACGGTGACGGCGTGGCCGACACCCCGGCGGGGAACTCCCCCAACACCCTCCCCGCGGGAGCCGACGAGTCCTACTGGGACCAGTGGGTCGGCGTGAATCGCCTCGCCCGCTTCCAGTGGAACGGCGACGCCCTCGACCTCGCGAGCGAGCAGGTCGTCCTCGACGTCGAGGTCCAGCGCGGCCAGTGCTGCCACGTCGGTGCCGACATCGGCTTCGACGGCGACGGCAACCTCTACCTGAGCACGGGCGACAACACACCGGCATCCACCCCGGGAGCCAACGGCTTCGCCCCCAACAACGACGCCCCGGGCTACAACCCCGGGTTCGATTCGCGCCGCGGCGCCGGCAACACCAACGATCTGCGCGGCAAGATCCTGCGCATTCACGTCGAGGACGACGGCACGTACACGATCCCCGAGGGCAATCTCTTCGCTCCGGGGACCGCGCTCACTCGCCCCGAGATCTTCGTGATGGGCGTGCGCAACCCGTTCCGCATCGAGGTCGACATCGAGACCAACTCCCTCTCATGGGGCGATTACGGCCCCGACGCGACGAAGGCCGTCGCCGAGGCCTCGGGTCGCGGACCCATGGGACTGGTCGAGTGGAACGCCATTAGCCTCGACGAGCCCCAGAACGCCGGGTGGCCCTACGTCCACGCCGACAACCGGGCCTACAACGACTGGGACTTCGCCACGGCGACGCCGGGTGCGTTCTTCGACCCGCAGAACCTCAAGAACGAGTCGCGGTGGAACACCGGTCTCACCGACCTTCCCCCCGCGCAGCCCGCGACCCTCTGGTACGGCGACAACCCTGGTGACCAGCCGTGGGACGAGCTGGTGAACTTCGGGGCCGGCAACGGCCAGGGCCCCATGGGCGGACCCGTGTACCACTATGACGAGACCAACCCCTCGCCTACGAAGCTCCCGCAGCACTGGGACCGCAAGGCGTTCATGGGCGAGTTCTCGCAGGACTACATCGCCGCGTTCACGCTCGACTGGGACACCTTCGAGGTCAGCGCCATTGAAGACTTCCTGCCGAACGCGGCGCTCAGCACCCTGGGCCAGCCGACGCACGACAACCCCATGGACATGGAGATCGGGCCCGACGGATCGATGTACGTGCTGGACTACGGTGACGGCTTCTTCCGCGCGAACCCCGATGCCGGGCTCTACCGCATCGACTACGTCGCCGGCAACAAGTCGCCCCAGGCGCGCTTCACCGCGACGCCCACCTCGTCGTCGCAGGCTCCGCTGACCGTCGAGTTCGACGCGTCGACCTCGACGGACCCCGACGGAGACGCCCTCACCTACGAGTGGGACTTTGACGGTGACGGCACCTACGATGCGACCGGCGCGACCACGTCGTACACCTACACCGAGCTGAACAACTACAGCGCCCGTCTGCGGGTGTCCGACCCGGGCGGACGCATCGGTCTGACCTCGCGCACGATCTCGGTCGGCAACCAGGCGCCCGAGGTGACCGTGGCCTTCCCCGGCAACGGCGCGTTCTTCGACTGGGGTCAGGCGATCCCGTTCCAGGTCACGACGACGGATGCCGAGGACGGCGACGCGACGGAATGCTCGCGCGTCAGCTGGACCTACGGTCTCGGCCACGACGAGCACGCCCACCCCGAGGTCTCGGGCACGGGCTGCACGGGTGTCTTCCGCACCGACCCGAACTCCCCCGAGCACGGCCCCGGTGCCCTGCTCTACGGCGCGGTCGTGGTGACCTACACCGACGCGGGCGCCAACGGTCTGCCGGCGGCCACGGGTGAGGCGACCGTTCGCCTCAACCCCAAGCAGCAGCAGGCCGAGCACGCGATCCGTCGCGAGGGCGTCACCGCCTATGCCGACGCCGACGCCTCGGGCGGCAACGCCATCCGTGGCCTGGGATCGGGCGACTACCTCGCCTTCGACCCGGTGAACTTCGCCGGCATCGACGGGGCCGTGGTCCGCGCCAGCGGCGCGGGCGAGGTCGAGCTGCGGTGGGGAGCGGCCGACGCCGAGCCCTTCGCGACCGCCACCATCCCCGCAGGCACCGGCTGGCAGGACGTCGAGATCGCGTTCGATGCCCCCGAGGGCACCGGAGCGCTCTACGTCACCTCGGCCGACGAGCTGGCCGTCGACGCGCTGACCATGGTCGGCGACGGCGTCGGAGACGTCACGCCCCCCACCGTCGCGCACACGCTGGCCCCCGCCACCCCGACGGGCGTCGGCGGCGTGTTCAACGAGCCGGTCCGCTTCTCGGTGCAGGCCGCCGACAACGGCACGCTCGCGAGCGTCCAGTACTCGCGCGACAACGGCGCGACCTGGGTGAACCTGGCGGCGAATCAGCAGTACGGGGTGACGTTCGATCAGGACGGCGCCTACGACATCCGCTACCGCGCCACCGACACCGGTGGCAACGTGTCGGAGCTCGGTTCGGTGTCGTTCACGATCGACCTCGACGCTCCGAATGAGCCGACGGTCGACACCCGCACGCTCGTCTCGCTCGGCTCCCCGCGCGTCACCTACGGCGCCCCGGGCGACGTGACGGTGTCGGTGCGCGGAGAGGGCGGCGCCCCCACGGGCGAGGTCGTGCTCACGATCGGCGACACCGAGCTCGGTCGCGCGACCTTGGATGCCGACGGCAGCGCCGTCGTCGCCCTCCCGGCGGACCTCCCGGTCGGCACGCACACACTGCGGGCCACCTACGGAGCCGACGAGACCTTCAGGGGATCGGCCGGCATCGGTCGCCTCACGGTCTCGCAGGCGAGGTCGACGACCTCGGTCGCCGTCTCGCCGACGCCTGTCAAGCCCGCCGTGGCGGCCACCGCCACGGTCCAGGTGGCTTCGTCGACGGGCATCGTCCCGACCGGTGACGCCACGGTGACGATCCGTCGCAACAACGCGGTCGTCGCCACCGTCACCGGCACGCTCGGCGCCGACGGCACCGTCCAGGTGGCCCTGCCCAAGCTCAGCGCGGAGGGCGCCTACCAGGTGCAGGCGTCGTACACCGGTTCGACCGGGATCGCGAAGAGCAGCGGCAGCGCGAACCTGACCGTCAAGAAGTAACACCCCGGTGGGGGTCGTACCGCGGCCCCCACCACCCTCACGGTCGTCCCCGGCCCCGGGGCGGACCCACCTCGAAGGAGAGTCATGAGTCACCACCACGACCACGCGCACCCCATGGTGCCGGATCGGCCCATGAGCCGGCGCACACTGCTCAAGGCCCTGGCGGCGTCGTCCGTCGCCGTCGGCATCGGCGCCGCAGCCATGCCCGCCGCAGCCTCCGCCTCCACCGCCTTCGGCGCTCGCGCCGCAGCGGCCGCTCCCCCGGTCAGCGCCGGAAAGCGTCTCGTCCCCGTCAACCGCATCGGCATCCAGCTCTTCACCGTCCGCGACAAGGTCAGCTCGCTGGGCTTCCGCGCGGTGTTCGAGGAGCTGGCCCGCATCGGCTACTCCGAGATCGAGTTCGCGGGCTACACGCAGGGCAATGTCGGCGCCATCACGCCGCAGGAGATCCGCCAGCTGCTCGACGACAACGGCCTGCGCGCGACCGGTGCGCACGTCAACCTCACCCCGGCGAACATCGACCAGCAGCTCGAGATCGCACACGTGCTCGGCATGCCGCACCTGGGCCAGGGCGGACCCATCGCCGGAGGCTACGGCGGTCCGCTCGCCAAGGACCCGTGGATGCAGGCCATCGGCACGTGGAACCAGATGGGCGAGAAGGGTCGAGCCGCGGGCATCAAGCTCTACCTGCACAACCACGCGCAGGAGTGGGGATTCACGACCGACACCAACGAACGCGTGTACGACCTGTACTGGGAGAACCTCAACCCCGAGACGGTGTTCTTCGAGATGGACGTCTACTGGGCGCACGTCGGAAAGTTCCTCTACCCCGGGTTCGAACCGATCGACTACATCAAGCGCGACCCGCGGCGGTTCCCGATCCTCCACCTCAAGGACGGCAAGCTCAACCCGAGCAGCGCCAACGGCTACGACATCGTCGAGTTCGGCGCCGGGAACATCGACTACACGGCGTTCCTGTCGCAGCTGCGCGACCGCGGTCAGCGCTTCGGCATGTTCGAGCAGGACAACGCCTCCTCGGTGCCGGTGAACCCCGGGAACTCGCTCGCGAACGCCGACCGCAGCTACGACAACATCGCAGCCCTGCGCGGCTGAGCGACGAGGAAGAACTGATGAACAGAATCACGAAACTGACCACCGTCGGACTCCTCGTCATCGGGGGCAGCGTGGTCGCGGTCCCCGCGTACGCGGCCGACCTCACCTGCACCGACGACCTGGGCAGTCAGAGCGTCTCAGGCAACCTCATCGTCCCGGGAGGAGCGGACTGCGTCCTCGGCGGTGCGACCGTCGAGGGCGACATCGTCGTCGAGGCGGGCGGGTGGCTGGATGCCACCTCGGTCACGGTCACCGGAGACGTCGTCGCCACCGACGCGTACGGCGTATCGCTCGACGGCACGAGCGTCGCAGGTGACGTCAGCGCCTACTCGGCAGACACCACCGTGGGCTTCCTCTACGTCAACGACCTGAAGGTCGGCGGCTCGGTGGAAGCCGGCGGCATCGACGTGGAGGTCGTCGACAGTGCGATCTCGGGCTCGCTGCTGACGCAGCAGGCCACCTACGTCGACGTCGTGCGCTCGTCGGTCGGCGCCGACCTGTCGATCGACGGCTCGAACTGGGGCGTGTCGATGACCGGCGCCGTCGTCAAGGGCGACGTCACCGTGAGCGGCAGCTCGCGCGACGTGCTGATCGGCGCGACGGCCGACGGCGGCTCCGACGCGTTCGCCAACTCGATCGGCGGGGGCCTCTCGCTCACCGGGAACTCCGCGAACCTGCGTGTGGCGAACACCACCGTGTACGGCGCTCTCGCCCTCGACGGGAACACCCCGGCGGCGGCGTTCGGCGCGGGCGTGCGCGCCGGTTCGACCACCGGCGACTACACGGGTGAGGCTCCGACCACCCCTCCCGCGGGCGACCAGTCGATCGCGGTCACCGTTCCCGGTCAGGGCTCGGGCGAGCTCACCTGGTCGATCGAGGGCACCTCGCGTCTCGTCGACCTCGGAGTGGCGACCGAGAACCTCGACCACTACGCAGCGGCGGGCGAGATCGTCCCGATCCGCGTCCAGGACACCCGGGCCGGCAACCCCGGCTGGTCCCTGACCGCGCAGGTGTCGAACTTCGCCGCCGACGGCCAGGAGGTGTCGAGCACCTACCTCGGCTGGACGCCCGAGGTCCTTGAGACGCAGGGCGGCGCCGTCGCCGGGGCCCCCGTGCCCTCGGGCTTCGACAGCGGCCAGGGCCTCTCGGTCGCCCGCACCCTTGCGCAGGCGAACGACGGCCACGAGCGGGGCAGCTCGCTCGTGGGCGCCGACCTGGATCTCAAGCTCCCGCTCGAGACCCCCCGCGGCACCTACACCGCGACCGTGACGCTGACCGCCCTCAGCTGACCCCCTCCCCGTCGGGGTCGCGCCCCTCGAGAGCGCGGCCCCGACGGGATCCCTTCCACACGAAAGCCACGCCCATGTCCCAGGCGAAGACCACTTCCCGCCCGCTCCGATTGCTCGTGTCGTTCCTCACCGGCCTCGCGCTGCTGCTGGCTAGCCCGCTCGCCGCCTCCGCGGCCGCCGCCCCCGCCCCCGACACCACGGTCACGTGGAGCGTCAAACCCGCCGACACCGCGCAAGGGCGCGATCGGCCCAACTACGCCTACGACCTGATGCCCGGCGGCACGGTCGGCGACGCCCTGTACGTCGCGAACCGCAGCCCCCAGCCGATCACCCTGCGCGTGTACGCCGCCGACGGCTTCCTCACCGATGACGGAGCCCTCGACATCCTCGCCGGAGGGGCGGAATCCACCGACCTCGGCAGCTGGGTCTCGATCGCATCCCCCGAGCTCACGCTCGACAGCGGCGCGAGTGCGGAGGTCCCCTTCACCGTCACCGTGCCCGCCGACGCCGCCCCGGGCGATTACGCGGCCGGCATCGTGGCATCCATGCTCGTGACCGCCGACAACGGCACCGTCACCGAACGTCGCCTGGGCTCGCGCGTGCACCTCCGCGTACAGGGCGAGCTCGCGCCCGCCCTGGCGGTCGGCGACGTCGTCGTCGATTACCACGGCACCGCGAACCCCGCAGAGACGGGATCCGCGACCGTGGGCTACACCCTGACCAACACCGGCAACACGCGTCTCGACCCGAATGTCGAGGTCGCCCTCGGCGGGCCGTTCGGCTGGGCGCGCGTGACCGCCGCCGACGACGCCCCCGAGCTGCTGCCCGGCAGCTCGCTGGAGCGCACCGTCGAGGTCGCCGGGGTCGTCCCCCTCGTGCTGCTGTCGGCCGACGTCACCGCCACCTCGCAGGTCGTCTCGCGCACGCTGGCCGGCGCCGAGCCGTCGACCCTCGACCCCCTCGTGTCGCAGGGCGCGGCCGCCACGGCCGCCGTGCCGTGGACGGCGCTCGCGATCCTCGCCGCGATCGCCCTGCTCGTGGCCTGGCGCATCATCGCCGCCCGGCGCCGTCGAGCAGCCCACACCCGGGAGATCGCCGCCGCCGTGGCTGCCGCGCGAGCGGATGCGGACGGGACGGATGCCGAGGGGACGGATGCCGCTGTGTCCGGTGCCGCGACGGGTGCGGCCGCCGAGCGCGAGCCGGTGCGCGCCGGCGGCGTGTCCGACACCGAGGGAGCCCCCGAAGCTCCCTCCCCCGCCCCGACCCGCGTCTCGCGCCGGTCGCCCTGAGACCCGCTCGCGGCGTGGAGAGGGACACTCCGCGCCGCGAGCGATCGACGACGCCCGCCGTGCTCGTGCATGGCGGGCGTTCCTCGTGCGCTGCCCCCCTCCCCCGGCCCGGCCCGGCCCGTCCCAGTCCCGGTCTCGCCTCGTCTCGACCCAGCTCCGGCCCGGCCCGCTCCGCCTCGTCCCGGCCCGGCGAGCCCCGGCCCCGCCCGGCCACAACGCAGGAACATCGACCCGGTCGGGGCGTCTTCGTCCGGCCCGGGAGCCCGCCACCCGCAGATGTCCTGCGTCATGTCATCGGAGGGACGGGCGACGCACCGGGCACGGCCCGGGAGGGGGGACGCGCCGGGGTCCCGGCATCCGGAATCGGTGTGTCGGGGAAAGGTCCGCGGTCGTGCACGCTCGACCGGCTCAGCACCCACCCGGCAGACTGGCTACCCCGGCTCTGGCGCACAACTCCTGCACATCGCACGGCCGTGGCCTTCCAGGGGCGCAGAACCCGCCCCTCCGCAGGAGTTGTGCACGCGTCACTGCCCCGGCACGGCGTAGCGGCCCGCCCGAACCGGGAACCGGCGGAAATTCCGACCAGGGCGCACAACTCCTGCACATCGCACGGTGGACACCCCTCGGGGCCGCAGAACCCGCCGATCCGCAGGAGTTGTGCGCGCGTAGCACGCCAGCCGGCGCACGCCGTTGCGGATCAGGCGCGGAGGAACGCGGCGTTCAGCGACTCAGGGGCGAGGGCGTGCTCGACGGCGAGCATGCTCGCGCCGATCACGGCGGCCTTCTCTGCGGCGACCGACTGCACGATGGAGAGGTACTCGGTGGCCAGCGGTGTGGAGCGCGTGTAGACGACCTCGCGGACGCCGGCGATGAGATGCTCGCCCACGCGGGCCATGGACCCGCCGATCGCGATCACCGAGGGGTTCATCAGGCTCACGCACGTCGTGAGCACCTCGCCGATGTCGCGACCCGCCTGGCGCACGGCCTGGATCGCGTCGATGTTGCCGCGCTTGACGAGGTCGACCACGTCGGAGCCGGTGTGCGCATCGATTCCCTGCGCGCGCAGGGCGCGGGCGATCGCGGGACCGGACGCCAAGGCCTCGAGGCACCCGCGATTGCCGCACTGGCAGGGGATGTCCGCACCGCGTGCGACCTGCACGTGACCGATGTCGCCGGCGATGCCCTGGGCCCCGCGCTGCAGATGACCGTCGGAGATGATGCCGGTGCCGATGCCGGTGGCGACCTTCACGAACATGAAGTGGTCGACGGCCGGCCAGGCGATGCTGCGCTCGCCCAGAGCCATGATGTTGACGTCGTTGTCGACGAGCACGGGGACGGGCATGTGTTGGTAGATCCAGCCGGGGATGTCGAAGCGATCCCAGCCGGGCATGATCGGGGGGTTCACCGGCTGGCCGGTGGAGTGCTCGACGGGGCCGGGGACGCCGATGCCCATGGCTGCCACGTCTGAGGTGGAGCGGCCCGACTCGGAGAGCAGCGCCGAGGCGGTCTCGACGAGCCAGGTGAGCACGGGCTCCGGGCCCGTGGCGATGTCGATGTCGCCGGTGCGTTCGCTGAGCACCTTGCCGGTGAGGTCGGCGATCGCGACGGTCGCGTGAGAGGCGCCGAGATCGACGGCGACGACGACCTTGGCCGCGGGGTTGATCGCGAACTGCGACGGAGGCCGTCCGCCGGTGGACACGGCATCGGCGACGGGGGTGATGAGGCCCATGCGCATGAGCTCGTCGACGCGCACGGCGACCGTCGATCGGGCAAGGCCGGTCGACTTGGCCAGCTCCGCTCGCGTACGCGGTACGCCGTCTCGCAGCAGCTGGAACAACTGGCTCACGCCGTTGACCGACTGCACGGAATCTGTCGTCATCCTCTTCACGCCCTCAGTACACCATTAGTAGCAATGCATTCCATCCACATACCGACGGCGACTACGCGAATCACGCAGCCGCCGTCGGCATAAGGGGTCGTCAGCCCCGTCCAGGAGGACGGGAGAAGCGCTGCTGCAGGAGCACCGCGACCACGATGATGACACCTTTCGCCACCGCCTGGACGGAAGACGAGAGATTGTTCTGGATGAACACGTTCGACAACGTCGCGAAGATGAGGACGCCGAACACCGTGCCGGTGATCGTTCCACGCCCGCCGACGAGGAGCGTGCCGCCCACGACGACCGCGGCGATGGCGTCCAACTCGTACAGCTGACCGTGGGTCGAGGTGCCCGCCGTCGTGCGGCCGAGGATCATGACGGCGGCGATGCCGGCGCATAGACCCGTGATCGCGTACAGCCACATCGTGTGCCGACGCACGTCGATGCCCGCCAGGCGCGCGGCTTCGCGGTTGCCACCGACGGCCACGGTGCGGCGCCCGAAGGTGGTGCGGTTCAGCAGCACCCAGCCGAGGGCCGCCACGATGGCGAAGATCCAGATGAGGATGTCGACACCGAGGATGTCGGCGTTCATGAAGGTGATGAAGCCGCGGTCCTCCACCACGAGCGTTCGACGCTCGGCCAGGATCTCGGCGAGGCCGCGCGCACCCACGAGCATGGCGAGCGTTGCCATGAAGGCCACGACGTTGCCGTAGGCGATGACGATGCCGTTGATGAGACCGGCGCCCACGCCCACCGCCAGGGCGATGACGACCATGACGCTCCAGTGCAGGTTGTCGGCGAGATCCTGCACCGCGGCGAGGGTCGCGACCACGGAGGCGAGGCCCATGACCGACCCGACCGACAGGTCGATGCCGCCCGCGATGATCACGAGGGTCATGCCGATGCTGATGACGCCGATGATCGAGGCCTGGCGGAGGATGACAAGCACGTTGTCGACGCTCGTGAACGACCCGGGCGCACTGATGGCACCGACGATCACGATCACCAGCAGCGCGACGACGAGGCCGATGTTGCGACCGGCAGAGCCGGAGAGGAAGCGCCGCCAGGCGGGCGCGGGAGCCGAGGCCGCGACGACGCCGGTCTCGGTGGGGACCGTGCGTGCACGGGTCGGGGTGGTCGGCTCGCTCACGCGGCGGATCCTTTCATGACGAGGTCGAGCACACCGTGCTCGTCGATCTGGTGGGAGGGGAGGGTGCTCAGGATGCGACCGTCGGCGACGACGAGGACGACATCGGCGAGGCCGAGCACCTCTTCGATCTCGCTCGAGACGACGACGACGGCGTTGCCGGCGGCGGCGAGATCGCGGATGAGGGCGTAGATCTCGGCGCGCGCGCCGACGTCGACGCCGCGGGTGGGTTCGTCGAGCAGGAGTACCTCGGTGCCGTGCACGAGCCAGCGGGCGAGCAGGATCTTCTGCTGGTTGCCGCCGGACAAGGTGCGGGCGGGGCGATCGGGGTCGGCGGGGCGCAGTTCGAAGGCGTCGATCTGTTCGCGAGCGACCGTGCGGGCGGCGCGGTCGTCGAGGAACCCGGCCTTGGCGAAGCGCTTCATCGAGGCGAGGGCGATGTTGACGAAGATCGGCTCGTCGAGGACGAGGCCTTGGCTCTTGCGCTCCTCGGGCGACAGGCCGATACCGGCCCCGACGGCGGCACGGACGGATCCGCGTGGCAGCACCTTGTCGCGCACGCTCACGGAGCCGGTGCTGGAGCGTCGCGCTCCGTAGACCGTCTCGAGGATCTCGGATCGACCCGAGCCCACGAGTCCCGCGAGCCCCACCACCTCACCGGCGCGTACCGAGAACGACACGTCGGAGAAGACCCCGTCAAGTCCGAGGCCCCGGACGTCGAGCACCACGGGGGCATCGGACGCCACGGGGACACGCTCGGGGAAGACGTTGGCGACCTCGCGGCCGGTCATGAGCCGGATGAGTTCGGCCTTCGGGGTGTCGGCGGCCGGGAGGCCGACCGCGGTCGTGCGCCCGTCCTTGAGGACGGTGATACGGTCGCCGATCTCGCGGATCTCCTCGAGGCGGTGCGTGATGTAGACGACGGCGATGCCTGCGGCGGTGAGCTCTCGGACGACCGCGAACAGGTTCTTGACCTCCTCGGTGTCCAGCACGGCCGAGGGCTCGTCCATGATGATCAGCTTGATGTCGTGCGACAGCGCGCGTGCCATGCTGACGATCTGCTTGTTGGCGGCGCTGAGCGAGCCGACCTCGGTGTTCGGCGACAGGTTGGCGTGGCCGAGTCGGCGCAGCAGCTCTCGGGTCTGTCGAGCAGCTTCCGCGCGCTGCGTGAAGCCGCCGCGCGCGAGCTCGTGCCCGAGGAAGATGTTCTCGGCGATGGTGAGACCGTCGACGACGTCGAGCTCCTGGTACATCGTCGCGATGCCGAGTTCGATGGCCGCGTCCGGGTCGGCGATCTCGACCTTCTCGCCGAGCCACACGATCTCGCCTTCGTCGGGACGGTGCACTCCCGCGAGCGTCTTGATGAGGGTCGACTTGCCCGCGCCGTTCTGACCCAGCACGCAGTGCACCTCTCCGGCGACGATGTCGAGATCGACACCGCGCAGGGCGCGGACGCCGGCGAAGGACTTGGTCACGCCGCGGACGACGAGTAATGACGGCTGATGGTCAACTTTGATCACGCGGCGAACATAACACGCCGCCTCGCCGTCGCGCGACCCGGATTTCGCCGGACCGGGGGAACCTTCCTCCCGCACGCGCGCGAGCGCTTCCCTCGCAGAAGCACTGTGACCGACGACTTATGCAGCTGAAAAAACAAAAGATGCTCGGTTGACCGACACTTCTGCTAGCGTGAGCGACGTCAGAGTGGACCCCTCCTACCGGAATGACCCGGGGCCGCGATGACCCCAGCTGCATCACATTTCAAGGAGGAAACATGCGCTCACAGTGGAAGTCGCGTTCGCGACTCGTCCTGACCGGTATCGCCGTCATCGCCTCGGTCGGCCTTCTCGCAGGTTGCACCGGTTCGGGCGGCGACAGCCAGAACGTCGTCGATCAGGGCACCACGACCGAAGAGAACGCCGCCGCCGGCGACACCGTCACCATCGGGTTCTCCGGCCCCGCCGCCGACCACGGGTGGCTCGGTGCCATCAACTCGGGCGCGCTCGCCGCCGCCGAGAGCTTCCCCGACGTCGACCTCAAGGTCGCCGAAGGCACGAACGACGTCAACGCGCAGATCGCCGCCGTCGAAACCTTCATCAACGACGGTGTGGACGCCATCGTGCTCCTGCCGAGTGACGGCGCAGCCCTCACCGAGGTGGCGATCAAGGCGATGAACGCGGGTATCCCCGTGATCAACGTCGACCGCGAGTTCTCGAGCCCCTTCGCCGCCCGCTCGACCGTCCTGGGCGACAACTACGGCATGGGCGTCAGCGCCGGCACCTATATCTGCGATCAACTCGAGGGCAACAGCAGCGCCGTCATCGGCGAGATCGCGGGCATCGACTCCCTGCCGCTGACGCAGGACCGCTCGGCGGGCTTCGCCGACGCCCTGTCGGACTGCGGCCTCAAGGTCGGACCCCGCGTCGCCGCCGACTTCACCGTCCAGGGCGGCGAGGCCTCGACCTCGCAGCTGCTCTCGGCGAACCCGAAGATCGACGCCATCTGGAACCACGACGACGACCAGGGCATCGGCGTGCTCGCCGCCATCACGGCGGCCGGTCGCGACGAGTTCATCATGGTCGGCGGCGCAGGCAGCCGGAACGCGATGGAGTCCATCCAGGCCGACGACAGCGTCCTGAAGGCCACGGTCATCTACCCCTCGACGCAGGCAGCCGACGGCATCGCGCTGGCCCGCCTCATCGCGCAGGGCAAGACCGCGGGAGACCTCATCACGCCCAGCGTCCCCAACCGCATCGTGTTGGACGCCCCCGTGGTGACGAAGGACAACGTCGCGTCCTTCATCGACCTCTCGTTCCAGTCCTGACCCGGTCCGGGGCGTCCGCGTTCATCGCGGGCGCCCCGTCCCCCGTCCCCCCACAGAAAGACTTCATCGTGACCCAGCCCCTTCGCATCGCCATGATCGGTGCGGGATTCATGGGCGCCGCGCATTCCCAGGGATGGCGCGTCGCCCCTCGCTTCTTCGATCTCCCCCTCGCCCCCGAGATGAGCGTGCTCGTCGGGCGCGACGCGGCCCGCACGCGGGCCGCCGCAGACACCTGGGGCTGGCAGGAGAGCGCGACGGACTGGCGCGAGGTCATCCACCGCTCCGACATCGACGTCGTCGACATCGTGACCCCCGGCGACTCGCACGCCGAGATCGCGATCGCCGCCCTCTCCGCGGGCAAGCACGTGCTGTGCGAGAAGCCCCTCGCCAACACCGTCGACGAGGCCCGCCTCATGGCCGAGGCCGCCGCGTCGGCCGCCGACAGCGGCATCCGTTCGATGGTCGGCTTCACGTACCGGCGTCTGCCCGCCACGACCTTCGCCCGCGACCTCGTCGCCGCGGGTCGCCTCGGCGACATCCGCCAGGTGCGCGCCGAGTATCTTCAGGATTGGCTGAGCGACGCCGAGGCCCCGCTGACATGGCGACTGCAGAAGGACCGCGCCGGCTCCGGCGCCCTCGGCGACATCGGCGCCCACGCCGTCGACCTCACCGAGTTCATCACCGGGCAGCGCGTGAGCCGCGTCGCCGGTATCCTCGAGACGATCGTCGACGAGCGTCCCGTCCTGGCCTCCTCCTCTGGGCTCTCGGGGTCCGCGGGCATCGGACGCGGAGCCGTCACCGTCGACGACCTCGCCCTCTTCACCGGTCGCCTCGAGGGTGGCGCCCTGGCCTCGTTCGAGGCCTCGCGCTTCCGTCTCGGCCGCAAGAACGCCCTGCGGATCGAGATCGCCGGATCCCTCGGCTCGCTGTCGTTCGATCTCGAGAGCCCGAACGAGCTGCAGTTCTACGACGCCACGCTCCCCGCCGCGGAGCAGGGCTTCCGCCGGATCCTCGTCACCGAGCCCGAGCACCCCTACGTCGCCGCATGGTGGCCCACCGGTCACATGCTCGGCTACGAGCACGGCTTCTCGCACCAGGCGAAGGACTTCGTCGAGGCCGTCGCCGCCGGAGCCGCCCCGACCCCCTCGTTCGCCGACGGCCTGCACGTGCAGGAGGTGCTCGACGCCGTCGCGCGCAGCTCCGAGGCCGAGGGCGTCTGGACCGGCGTCGACGCCGACCTCGCCACCGCTTCTCCCGGGGGCCGCACGTCCGCGGCCTCCTGAATCCGATCCCGGAACCGCACCGACGAAAGGACGCCGCAATGACGCGACCGATCACCCTCTTCACCGGCCAGTGGGCCGACCTGCCCTTCGAGGAGGTGGCCCGTCTCGCCGGCGAGTGGAGCTACGACGGCCTCGAGATCGCCTGCTGGGGGGACCACCTCGACCCGTGGCGGTGGGACGACGAGGCCTACGTGCAGGGCAAGCTCAACGTGCTCGAGCGCAACGGTCTGAAGGTGTGGACCATCTCGAATCACCTCAAGGGCCAGGTCGTCTGCGACGACCCCATCGACCAACGCCACCGTGACATCGTGTCGGACCGCGTGTGGGGCGACGGCGACCCCGAGGGCGTGCGCCAGCGCGCCGCGGAAGAGCTGAAGAACACCGCGCGCCTCGCTGCGAAGCTGGGCGTGAAGACGGTCACGGGCTTCACCGGCTCGAGCATCTGGAAGTACGTCGCGATGTTCCCGCCCGCGACCGAGCAGATGGTGGATGCCGGATACCAGGACTTCGCGAACCGATGGAACCCGATCCTCGACGTGTTCGACGAGGTCGGCGTGCGTTTCGCGCACGAGGTGCACCCCTCCGAGATTGCCTACGACTACTGGACCACCGAGCGGGCTCTCGAGGCCATCGGGCACCGCGAGGCGTTCGGGTTGAACTGGGACCCCTCGCACATGGTGTGGCAGGACATCGATCCGGTCGCGTTCCTGTGGGACTTCCAGGACAAGATCTTCCACGTGCACTGCAAGGACACGAAGAAGCGTCTCGGCAATGGGCGAAACGGGCGCCTGTCGTCGCACCTGCCGTGGGCGGACCCGCGCCGCGGGTGGGACTTCATCTCGACCGGGCACGGCGATGTCCCGTGGGAGGACGCCTTCCGCATGCTCAACGCCATCGGCTACGACGGGCCGCTGTCGGTCGAGTGGGAGGACGCGGGCATGGACCGCATGGTCGGAGCGCCCGAGGCACTCGGATTCGTGCGGAAGCTGTCGTCGTACGAGCCCTCCGGGGCGGCGTTCGACGCGGCGTTCAGTCAGCGCTGATCCGGGGGGGATCGGTCGGAAGCGAAGGAAGGGCCGGATGCCGAGGCATCCGGCCCTTCTCGTGCGCCCGGCGCCATCACGAGAACAGGAGGCGTGACGGGAACAGGTCGATCCGCGCGGTTCCGGCCTGTTCTCGTGGCGTCGTCTGTTCTCGTCGCGGCGCCCCGCGCCGAGCGAGGCGACCGCGCCAGGCGAGGCGACCCGCGCCGGGCGCAGCGGCCGCGAACGACGTCGTGCCCCGCGTCAGACGTCGTGCGCCGTGTCAGACGCCGAGACCGCGCAGCACCAGGTCACGGACGCCCGCGGCGGGCAGCGACGCGGCGTCGGGCAGCAGGTCGGCGTCATTCGTGACGAGAAGGGGCCCGTCGTCTCGCGACGACGACAGTCGGCCGTGCGTCCCGCGTACCCACGAGGGGTCGAGCGGCACCGTGCTCATCGCGTAGCGCAGGCCCAGCTTCTTCTTCACGAGGTTCACGCCGGCCTTGGCCTTGGCAAGGCGGTCGGCGGGGTCGAAGAACAGCTCGGCCGGATCGTATCCGGGCTTCCGGTGGATGTCGACGCCCCGGGCGTACTCCGGGGCGAGCTCGTCGTCGAGCCAGAAGTAATAGGTGAACCACGCACCGGGCTCGGCTACCACTACCAGTTCACCGGAGCGCTCGTGGTCCAGGCCGTACCGCGCCTGCGCGTCACGGTCGAGAACCTCGTCGACACCCTCGAGTCCACGCAGCAGCGCCGTCACGCGGGGGAGGTCAGCGGCATCCGGAACGTAGACATGGGCGACCTGGTGGTCTGCGACGGCGAACGCCCTTGAGGTCCAGGGGTCGAGCTGTTCCCGACCGTCCTGCACGTACACCTCGAGCAGTCCCTCGCGGCGCAGGGCGCGGTTGACGTCGACGGGGCGCGAGGCCTGTTCGATGCCGTACTCCGACACCGCGACGATGCTGTATCCGCGGTCGAGCGCGTCGGTGAGCAGGGGCGCGATCGCATCGTCGAGCTCGCGCGCCGCGCGATCGGCCTCGGGGCCGTTCGGGCCGAACCGCTGCAGGTCGTAGTCGAGGTGCGGCAGGTACGCCATCGCCAGGTCGGGTGCCGGACCCCACCGCTCGGTGATGACGCCGCGCGTCGCTTCGGCGAGCCACGCGCTGCTCCGGATGGTCGCAGTCGGGCCCCAGTACTGGAACAGCGGGAACTCACCCAGCACCCCGACCAGTTGGTCGTGCAGCGCGGCCGGCCGGACGTACGCGTCGGGGCTCTTCCGCCCGTCGGCGTGGTAGATCGGGCGCGGGGTCACGGTGATGTCGGTCGTCGCCCCCATCGCGAACCACCAGCCGAGGTTGGCGGTGGTGAGCTCTGGGCGCGAGCGCCGCGCGGTCTCCCACACCTTCTCGCCGGCGACGAGCTTGTTGTGTTGGCGCCACAGGAGAGGGTCGCCGAGGCCGCGGAAGTGCCAGCCGTTGCCGACGATTCCGTGTTCGCGCGGCATGGTGCCGGTGAGCATGGTCGATTGCACACTGCACGTGACGGCCGGGAGGATCGTGTCGAGCCCCAGGTGCCCGCCGGCGCGGCCGAGCGCGGTGAGTCGGGGCATCGCGGCGAGTGTGCGAGGGGTGAGCCCCACGATGTCCAGCAACAGCACCTTGCTCATACCGGGCTCCCGTCGTCGATTCCGGATGCCGTGATCCCGGCCAGTGCCCGCGGCAGGTGCGCGCGCGCCCAGCGCAGCTCGGCCGCGATCCCGCTCACGAGCGTTTCGGGCTGCAGCTCTTCGGGCAGCACCGACCAGGTGTAGGTCTCGACGTCGAGGTGGGCGTCATCGCCGCCGGGGGCCTCGAGGACCGCTTCGACCGCGGCGAGCAGCACCTCGGTCGTGGCGCGGAGGGGTGCTGCGGGACGCGCGTGCAGAGGGATGTGGACGTGCACGCGCCAGGCGCGGTCGGTCGGCCAGGGCGCGGCAGCGTCGAGCACCTCGGGGAGGTCGTCGGCGGAGCGCCGACCGCCGGCCTCGCGCACCTGGTGGACGTAGCGTTCCTCGGCGAAGGACCGGAGCGCGTCCGCCGTGCGGGGGTCGGCGGGGTCGGGCACCTCGAGAGCGACCGAGGCCTGCACCTTGACGATGCGGACACCGGCGGCGGTGGCCGCGGCGACCGCTCCGGCGGGGTCGGCGAACGACACCGCGAGGTGGCAGGTGTCCACGCACAGCCCGAGACGGCCCTCGGCGATCAGGTGCGGGCGGGCGCCGAGCCAGGCCACCACGTCGCCGATGTCGCCGAGGATGCAACCGGGCTCGGGTTCGATCGCCACGCGAACGGTCCGGCTCGTCTCGCGCTCCAGCGCGGCGAGGCCCTCGACGAGTCCGGTGAGGTGCTCGTCGGCGGCGCGGTCCGCCGCGGCATCCCACCCCGCTCTCCATCCCAGCGGGAGCGTCGAGATGCTGCCCTCTGCTCCGGCGGGGAGAAGCGCCGCGAGGGCGCGCGCGCAGTCGAGCGTGTACTCCAGGCGCTCGCGCGTGGTCCAGTCGGGGCGGTACACCGCGAGCTTGACGACGTCGTCGTGGAACCCGCGGTACGGGAATGCGTTGACCGTGCGCAGCTCCAGTCCGTTGCGCGCGAGGGCATCGGCGAGGAGGCCTCGGGCCCGCGGGTCGCCGGAGAGGAGGGATGCCACGCCCACCGGCATCCACAGTCCGACGCCCAGACGGTCGAGGCCCGCCGCCCGGCGGACGGGACCGGCGTGCTCTTCGAGCTGGCGGACGATGCCGGGGAGGTCTTCGGCGGGGTGGACGTTGGTGCAGTACGACAGCTCCATCCTCACGCCCCCTGGCGCGACGCCATGCCGCGCAGCACGGAGTTGCCGGCGAACAGCTCGGGCCCCTGGCTCGCGGGAGCGAAGCCCTCGATCGGGTCGGTGTTCACACGGCCGCTCTGCGCGTAGAAGTCGCGCGGGTTGCGCCAGAGGATCCGGTCGACGTCGTCGTCGCTGAATCCCGCGTCGAGCATGGCCAACCCCGTCTTCGCCGTCTTGAGCGGATCGGAGCGACCCCAGTCGGCCGCGGAGTTCACGATGACGCGGTCGAGCCCGATGCGCTGCATGATGGCGACGACGCGCTGCTCGTCCATCTTGGTGTCGGGGTAGATCGAGAAGCCCATCCAGGCGCCGCTGTCGGCGACCGCGTCGACGCAGGTCTCGTTGAGGTGGTCGACGAGCACGCGCTGCATCGGAATTCCGGACTCGGCGACCACGTCGAGCGTGCGCTGCGTGCCCACGGTCTTGTCGCGATGCGGGGTGTGCACGAGCACGGGGAGGTCGAACTCGATGCCGAGGGCGAGGTGTTGGCGCAAGATCTCGTCTTCCTCCGGGGTCATCGAGTCGTAGCCGGTTTCGCCGACGGCGACGACCCCGTCCTTGGCGAGGTATGTCGGCAGCTCGGTCATGACCTCGCGGCAGCGCGCGTCGTTCGCCTCTTTCGGGTTGAGCGCAATGGTGCAGTGGTGCCGGATGCCGAACTGCGCCGCGCGGAACCTCTCCCACCCGATCAGCGCGTCGAAGTAGTCGAGGAACGACCCCACGCTCGTGCGCGGCTGGCCGAGCCAGAACGCCGGCTCCACCAGGACGCGCACGCCCGCGTCGTACATGGCCTCATAGTCGTCGGTGGTGCGGGCGGACATATGGATGTGGGGGTCGAAGATGCGCATGTCAGGCCCTTTCGCGAGCACGGAGGAAGGAGAGGTCGTCGGGCACGGGGCGGCCCGCGGCGCGGCGCTCGGCGGCGAAACGCTCCGCCATCGCGGCGAGTTCGTCATCGGCGCGGGCGTCGAGGGCGACGACGACGGAGAGGGGGATGCCGAGGAACACGCACTTCAGCACGCCGTGGCGCCACGCGTGGTCGTCGAGGTGATCGGCGGCGAAGCGCCCGAGGGCGGCGGCGACAAGCCGCGTGTCGTTGGCGCGGAGGGCGTCCGCGACGAGCTCCAGACCGGCTTCGCGCCAGGCCGCGGTGGGCGCGGGGATCGCGTCGAGGCCGCGCAGCACCCCGCGCCGCTCGGCGTCGTCGCCGCGACGGTACAGTGCGATCGCCACGGCGGGGTCGGCCCCGCTGTCGGCCAGGCCCGCGATGAGAGCGGCACGGGCGACGTCGTCGGCGGTCGGGGCGAACGGTGCGCGGGAGAGGGGGTCCCGCCCCACCTCGCGACCCGCCGCGGCGAACAGGCGCGCGGTGCGGGTGGCATCCATGCGCACCTGCTCGACAGCCCGGGCGGTCCAAGGATGGAGGGGCTGCGCGTCCGGGACCGACCGGGGTCCGACCGCACTCCGCGTCGGGGCGATGACCGATCGCTCCCCCGCCGCGACCAGCGCGGCCATGCTCGACGCGGCGAGCTCGGGGGCCGCGTGCGCGTGCCGCGGCAACTCCACCGCGACCACGCCGCTGTAGTCGATCTCGCGCAGTGTCGAGAGGGCGGTATCCAGGTCGAGCTCGCCCTCCCCGAACGGGAGGTGCTCGTGTGCGGTGGGGAGCATGTCGTCGGCCTGGACGTTGCGCAGCAGGGATCCCGCCGCCCGCAGAGCACCCACCACCCCGTCGGGCTCGACCACCACGCAGTGACCGAGGTCGACCGTGAGGCCGACGTTCGCGGGATGGCCGAGACGGGCGCGGAGCGCGAGGGCGTCGGCCACCGTCTCGACCAGCATCCCGGGCTCGGGCTCGAGGGCGAGGGTGACGCCCGCGTCGGCCGCGAACGCGGCGAGCTCGACGAGGCGTTCCTCGAGCAGTACGCGCGCCTGATCGGTCGAGACGTCGTCGGGCACGACTCCGCTCCACAGCGAGACGCACTCGGCGTTCAGGATCGCTGCGATCTCGACCGCCCGCCGGAGGAATGCCATGCGTGATGCGGCGTCGCGATCGACCAGGGTCGGCCGGTGCTTGCGCAGGGGGTCGAGCAGGTAGCGGGCGCCCGTCTCGACGACCACGCGCAGCCCCCGGCGGCGGAGGTCCGCGGCGAGCGCCTCGCTCCGTTCGCGCCAATCCGGGGCGAAGGGGTCGAGGTGGGGGTGACCGAGCGTGAGGGCGACCGCGCTGTACCCGTGATGCTGCAGCACGTCGAGGGCGGCGGGCAGCGGGTGATCGGTGAAACCATTGGTGCCGTAACCCCAGGTCCAGCTCATGTGATGTCTCCCGTCGAACGGCGGTGGCCGAGCATCCGGCCGAGGGTCTCGATGCCCAGCAGGGCCGCGGTCGCCAGCGGCGAGCCCGCCCGTGCAGCGAGGGCGGACTGCAGGGGGACGACGGCGCGGATGCCCGCGCGGGTGGCGTCACGTGCCTGCGCTGCCCCGGGGTGACGGGCGACCACCAGCTGACCGGGGAGCACAGCCGTGAGGTAGCGGGCTCCCCCGAGGACGGCGGCGGAGCGGTTCGACCGCCCGAGCAGAGCGGATGCCGCCACGGCGACGCTCGTGGCCACGGCGATGCGACCGGTGGTCGCCGTCGACCCGTCGACCTCGCCCCGCGAGATCGCGGTGACGGCGACCGTGTGGGCGGCGACCGCGCCCGCGGGGACGAGGGCCGAGTGCCAGCCCGGGCCGGCGGCGCCCATCATCACATCGAGCCCGCGGCAGAGGGCCATGACGACCGGACCGGCCGCCGTCGGCTTGAACGTGGCGTCGTAGGCCCACAGCGCCCCGGCGAGCGCGATCGACACCAGACCCGAGCGACGGCCGGCGGCGAACGCCGCGCCCACCCCGAGGGCGGTGAGACCGACGCCCACCGCGAGCGCGCGGTCGCGGCTGATCCGCCCCGAGGGGATGGGGCGCTCCGGGCGTTCGAGCGCATCGATGTCGGCATCCGCCCAGTCGTTCAGCGCCATCCCGGCGCTGTACAGGCAGGCCGACGCGGCCGCGAGCGCGCCGAGGCGCAGGCAACCGTCGCCGCCAGTCCCGCGCGCGCTCAGCGCCCCGACGAGGGCGTCGCCGAGGACGGTGAGCGAGGCGGGGGCGCGGACGAGGTCGAGGTGGTCCGCGACCCGGGTCACGGTGCGGCGACCCGGGCTGCCGCGACGGCGGCTGCGGTCTCGTGCACCCACGAGACGAACTGGGCGGTCTGCTCGCCGAAGCCGTGGACGTCGCTTCCCCACGGATCCTTGAAGAAGCAGCCGAGGGCGGTGACGACCCCCGCGTGGCCCGCACGGGTCGCGAGCGACAGCGCTCGGACCAGGTCGATCACCAGGGGCGCCGCGAGGGCGGAGTCATAGGCGCTCCACGTGGTCTGCAGCGTGACGCGACTGCCGAGGAAGCCGGTCGCGCTGACGTGGTCCCACGCGGTCTTGACGTCGCCGAGGTCGGGCACGTTGTCGATGTGCAGCGGGGTGACGACGTCGTCGCCGACGAGAGCGTGCAGACCGCGGTTCTTCGACACCAGCTTGGAGCGGACGGCCTCGGGGTCGGCCAGGGTCGCACCGTCGCCGCCGCCGAGGAGGTTGGTGCCGGCCCAGGACTGCACACGGAACCCGCGGGCGGTGAACATGGGCGCCAGCACCGTCCGCAGCAGCGTCTCGCCGGTCTTCCCGTCCTGACCCGCGTAGGCGATGCCCGCGCGTTCGGCGCGCTCGCGGAGGACGGGGAGGTTGAGGGATGCCGAGGGGGTGAAGGCGGCATAGGCGGCGCCGGCTGCAATCGCGGCGAGGGCAGCGCGCGAGCTGGGCGGCAGGACCCGCACGCCCGGGGTCGTGAGGGCCGTCTGCAGGAGGGCGTCGTCTTCGAATCCGGGGTGGTACGGCGGAAGGGGCTCGGTGGAGGAGACGTCGATGACGATGACCTCGCGGAGCTCGTGACGCTCGCGGAAATCGACGATGTCGGCCGCAAGGAGGTCGATCTCGTCCTGCTGGGTCGCCGTCATCGTGGGGACGGAGCGGAGGTTCTGCTCGGACTCGCGCAGGCGTTCGGCCACCGCGTCGACCAGGGCCACGGGGAACATCCCGCCGGCAGCCAGCTGTCGCGCGCGCTCCTCGAGCGGGGTCGACGAGATGTCGTGTCCGCCGACGACGATGTCGGCGATCGCGGGGAACTCGTCGACGCGCACCGCGTCGGTCTCCGTCGTAAGGCCGACGGGCGTCGCGACACCCAGGGCGAGGGCGTGGATGCCGAGGGTGGCGGTGGTCGCGAGCGAGCCGCGAGCGCCGATGAACCAGGCGCCGACGTCAGCGGCGCGGCGGGTGTCCGAAATGTTCACGCGGGGGTCCGTTCTTCGTTGAGGGACGTCGAATACCGGGTACGCACGACGGCGCGACTCCGCGTGGGGCGGAAGCCGTTCGAAAGGGGCGCTCCGAGGGGGATGGAGGGCGACCCGGGGTGGGGGTCTCGTCGTCGAGGTGTCCTGGTCTTTCCGACAGTAGTGCCGCTTTTGCGGTATGGCAACCAAAAGATGACAGCTAGATGGGCAGTATTTGCGTTTTATTCGACATCATGGCGGGGCCTGCTCAGCCGCGCACGGCGAGGGCGCGCAGCACCTCGAGCTGGTGCACCGGGCCGCCGCCCTCGTGGCCGTTGTAGGGGTAGACGCGGATGCCCTTCTCGCCGGCCCAGTGGTTGTAGGCCGCGAACACGGTGGAGGGCGGGCACACGGCATCCATCAATCCCACCGAGAACAGTGCCGGAACCCGGGCGCGCGCGGCGAAGTTCACGCCGTCGAGGTACGACAGGGTGCGGAACACCTGCTCCTCGTCGCCGCGCCGGGTCTGTAGGTAGGTGACGAGCTCGCTGTAGGGCGCGGCGTCGGTGATCGAGACGGCACGGCGGATGCCGCTGAGGAAGGGGAAGTCGATCGCGGCGAACCGCAGTCCTTCGCTCAGCGCCGCCGCGGCGAGCGCGATACCGCCGCCCTGGCTCCCACCCCAGACGCTCACGCGCGCACCGTCGATGGCCGGGTGGGCGCGTACAGCGTCGATCGCGAGCACCGCGTCGCAGAACACCCGTCGGTAGTACGCATGGGCGGGGTCGTCGATGCCGTCGGTCAGGCGCCCCGCCGTGTGGGGAGCCGACCCGACAGGATCGGGGGTGGCTCCGGGCAGCGCGCCGCTGCCCTGCCCGCGGGTGTCCATGACGAGAACGGCGAAGCCTGCCGCCGGTAGCAGCGTGTGCTGATGAGCGAGGCCGCGCCCGGAGTTGTAGCCGATGTACTGCACGACGCACGGCAGCGGCCCGTCGACCCCGCGCGGTCGGACGAGCCACGCGCGGATCGGATGCCCGCCGAAGCCGGCGAACTCCACGTCGTCGACGTCGACGCCGCTCACCCGGCTGTCGACCGGGTCGACGGGGGTGAACCGGGGCTCCCACGCCAGCCCGCGCGCTTCGGCGAGCGTGTCGGCCCAGAAGGCGTCGAAGTCGGCGGGCTCGTCCCGGTCGGGGCGGAAGGTCTCCAGCGCACTCAGCGGAAGGTCGAAGTGGGCCACGGGGTCTCCAGAGCGGTCGAGGGGTGCGCGAGCACCCGGGCGATGTGGGCGCGCGTCGCGGAGAACGCACGCTCGAGGACGAGGGGGAGCTCGGGGTACTCGCGGTGGCCGTAGGCGAGCACCTCGAGGTCGAGCGCGGCATCCGGCGCCTGATCGATCGCATTCGCGACGGCGAACTGCCCGGCGGGCGGCACGTGCCGATCGCGCAGGGCGGCTTCGACGCGCACCGGGACGCGCGCGAAGGTGGCCGCGGTCGAGGCGTCGAAGAAGCGCAGCACCTCGCGGGCGCGGGGGTGGCGGGCGACGTGGGCGCGCACGCGCTCGCCGCTGCCCTCGCACGGCATGCGCAGGCGCAGGTCGTACTGTCCGAAGCTCGGCACGACGAGGGTGGCGCCGACGATCCGGTCGTCCCACGACAGGGCGAGGGCGCCCACTCCCCCGCCGAAGCTCTCGCCGACGAGGTACAGCGGCACCTCGCCCGCGAGGGCCCGCAGCGCGGATCCGGCGTGCCACAGATCGACCGCGCATCGCCCGAGCACGTAGTCCTCGATCGAGTGGATGCCGTGCAGCACGTGCCCGTCGGCGGGAGTGGGGGCACCGAGACCCGCGTTGAGCGCGCCCTGACCCCGCGCCACCGGGAAGAACACCGCGGCATCGTCGGGCACGCGATCGAAGTCGGGCCCCTCGCGCCCGCCGTACCCATGACTGTGGACGATGCCGACCCGCGGCGCGATCCCGCCGACGGCCGTGGCGAACCAGCCGCGCACCCGCAGACCGCCCGACACCGTGTGCTCGACCAGCGCGACCTCGCGATCGTCGCGCTGCTCGGTGGAGATCACCCGGGGCTCGGGATCGACGGTCGTCGCCTCGGCGAACCACCCGGCCCACCGCTCGGCGAAGCCGGGCGGTGGCGGCACCGGCGGCACCGCGCGCAGGGCCGGAAGCTCGAAGCCGTAGTCGCCGTCGCCCGAACGGTCGGCGATGACGCCGTTCACCGCGCACCGGCCGTGGAAGACTGGAGGCCCGACCGAGAGGAACGATCGTGCTCGCCGCCGAACGCCGATCCCGCCTGCTGACCGAGGTGCGCCGGCTGGGCGCCGCCGCGGTTCCGGATCTGGCCGCGACCCTGGGCGTGAGCGAGATGACGATCCGCCGCGACCTCGACGTGCTCGCCTCCGACGGCTACGTCGACAAGGTGCGCGGGGGTGCCCGGGTGGCTCGCGCCGACAACTCGCCGCGCACCCTCGCCGCGCAGTCGCGCCGCAACGGCGACGGCAAGCGCGCGATCGCCCGCCGCGCCGCCACGCTCGTCGAGCCGGGCATGTCGGTCGGCCTCGGCGGAGGGTCGAGCACGTGGGCGCTCGCCCGCGAACTGCGCGGCGTCGACGACCTGACGATCGTGACCAACTCGCTGCCGGTCGCCGACGTCTTCGCCCGACCCGACCGCGCCGACGAGCCGTACACGCAGACGGTGGTGCTCACCGGCGGGGTGCGCACCCCCGCCGACGCCCTCGTGGGCCCGGTGGCCGTGGCGTCGCTCGAGCACCTGCACTGCGACGTCGTGTTCCTCGGCGTGCGCGGCATCGACCTGACCGCGGGGCTGACGACCTCGAACCTGCTCGAGGCCGAGACCAATCGCGCCCTCGTGGCCGCGGGTGCCCGCGCCGTCGTGCTCGCCGATCACACCAAGTGGGGGGCGGTCGGGCTCACCACGATCGTCGACCTCAACGAGGTCGACCTCGTCGTGATGGACGAGGGCCTCGATCCCGAGACCGAAGAGACCCTGCGCGCGCACGTGGCCGAGCTCTGGATCGCCGCCGGCGACGACGACGACTGAGCACCGCCCGCCCCCGTGCGGGCTGCGGGCGGTGGAGCGGACGCTCACCGCGCCGTGCTCGCGCGGGCGACGACCGCGGCGTCGACGACGATGTGCCGTATCGGCACGTCGGCGCCGGGCCGCGCCGACATCTGTCGTTCGAGCTCGGTGAAGGCCGCCTCCACGATTCCCTCGTCGTCGGGGGCGACCGACGAAAGCGCGGGTACCGAGAACCGCGCCGCGTGCACGTTGTCGATGCCGATCACCGCGACGTCGGCGGGAACGGCGAGGCCGCTCTCGTGCAGCGCGGCCAGCACGCCGAACGCGACCGAGTCGTTCGAGCAGACCACGCCGTCGAAGCGCGTCCCCGTCGCGTGCAGACGGCGCAACGCCGCCGCCCCCTCCTCGGAGGTGAAAGCGTCGACCGAGACGATGAGCCCCGGTTCGTCGGCGAGACCGAGCCGCGCGACGGCGTCGCGGTAGCCGGTGAAACGCTGGTCCGCGGCATCCGAGGGTCGCGAGAGTCGGGGGCCGAGGAACGCGACGCGGCGACACCCGGCCTCGGCGAGGTGGGTGGTGGCGAGGTCGGCGGTGCGGCGGTTGTCGATCGACACGTGCGTGAACGGACTCACCGCGATGTGCTCGCCCAGCAGCACCAGGGGCCCGGGGTCGGTGCGGCGGGTGAGGTCGCCGACCGTGAGCGAACGGGGGATGTGGATGAGGCCGTCGGTGGCCGGGAGCCCGACGCCGTTGGCGACGTCGATCTCGCGCTGATGGTCGCCTTCGGTCTGCTGGATGAGGATCGACAGCCCGCGCGCCTCGGCCCCTCGCGCCAGCAACGTCGTCAGCTCGGCGAAGTAGGGCTCTTCGAGGTTGGGCACGGCGAGCGCCACGATGCCGGTGCGCTCGCGCCGCGTGAGCGGCGACGACCGACGCGCGACGGAGGAGGTGTCGGGCATGGCGGTGCTCCTCGTCGAGGACCGGGCGGCGCGCGCCGCGAGGCGTTCTGTTCTGGGGGCTACGGTATCGCGCGCCATGTCACTCCTGAACACGGAAGGCGACGACGCGCGCCTCGGCGGCGCCGTTGGTCGCCTCCACCACGAGACGGGCGGAGCGGATGCCGCCGAGCCCGACGGGCACGGGGTGCGTGCGCCGACGACGACGGTTGTCGTCCACCTGCGCGATCACCTGCCAGTCCGCGGCATCCGCCGTCTTCACCTCGACGCGGTACGCCCGCACGAGCGAGGGCATCACCAGGTGAGGGTCGCGATGGTGGTGCAGCGTGTTGAGCTCGACGTCGGGGTCGTCGTCGAAGACCAGCACGATCTCGCGCGCGGTCACCGCCTCGGTCCAGTCGAGGCGGAGCCAGGCCGCGCCCTGCGTGAGGGGCTCGGACGCCCAGAGGTTCGGCCCGCCGAACGGCCGGTGGTACCCGCCGACGGCGCGCTCGGGGTCGAGAGCCTGCGACCGGCTCGCCGCGCGGAAGACGATCGACCGGCCGCGCAACGGTTTGGTCGGCCACTGCACGAGCAGTTCGTCGAGGCTGACCTGCACGTTCTGATCGTCGGCGTCGGAGGTGTGGACGAGGGTGAGGATGCCGGGAGGCAGCTCGTCGGTCGTGAACAGCGTCACGCCCTCCCGCGCCCGCACCACCACGACGGCGTTCGCGGGGGCGTCGGGCTCCCACTGCACCGGCACGTGCGCCCAGGAGGCGGGCCCGGCGGCGAGAGGGACCGTGACGCGCTGCTCGAGGTGCTCGGGCACGACGTTCTGCGGGAGGCCCGTCGAGAACACCTCGACCTCGAGCTCGGTGTCGGCCTCGGCTGCGACCCGGAGCTCGATGCCGTCGAGACGCGGGTGCACGGGGAGCACGATGCCCACGTCGTGCGCGAGGGGGTAGGGCTCGCCCGCACCCGCCTCACCCGGCCCGAGGTTCGCGCGCACGCCGGACGCCGAGACCGCGGCGCGCAGAGCGAGGTCGGACGGGTCGCTATTCGCGACGCCGATCAGCGGGGCGTCCTGCCGCAGCAGCAGCTGGCGGAGTTCGTCGCGATGCTGCGCGTAGAGACCGCGCGGCATGGTGCCGTGCGAGAGGGCGAGGGATGCCGCGGTGCCGGCCGCCTCGCCCATCGCCGCGCACGTGGCCATGACACGCGCGGCCCCGAACGCGATGTGCGTGGCCGAGATATCGCGCCCCGCCATCAGGAGGTTCTCGACGTCGGCCGAATACAGCGAGCGGAACGGGATCTCGAAGACGCCGTTCGAGAAGCGCTGCACGGCGCCGGCGCCGGTCGCGTACATGCCCTCCTTCGGGTGCAGGTCGATCGACCAGCCGCCGAAGGCCACGCCGTCGTCGAAGCGCGTCTGCTCGATCACGTCGCGCTGGTGCAGCGTGTAGTCGCCGACGAGGCGCCGGTACTCGCGCTTGCCGGGCACGTTGCCGATCCACTCGAGATCGAGGGTGTCGGCGTCGAACTCGCCCGAGTTCTTGATGTGGTCCCAGATGCCGAGGATCACCGAGCGGAGCTCGTCGCGGATGCGCTCGTTGTCGTGCACGATGTCGAGCTCCCCGCCCCACTCGATCCACCAGTAGTGCGCACCGCTGTCGCCGCTGCGGATGATGCGCGACGACGGGATCGGGGTCTCGAGGATCGACTTCGCCGAATCCGGGGCGACGAAACGCACCGGGTGTCCGACGTCTTTCGTGTAGAACAGCAGCGTCGAGCCGAGGAAGGTGCGCTCGGCCTCGACGGGCGCCCAGTCCTCGTCGAACTCCTCGCGCGCCTCCTTGCCGAGCCGCGCCCGCGCCCCGGCGAGGTGGCCGACGAGCCCGTCACCGGTGCAGTCGAGGAAGACCGGGGCGACGAAGGTCGTCTCGGTCTCGGCGCCCATCGTCCACCCGGTCACGCTCTCGATGCGGCGCTCCCCCTCGGGGCCGGATGCCGCGACGTCGCGCACGTCGGTGTTGAGGAACAGCGAGATGTTCGCTTCGGCACGCACGGCATCCAGCACGACGTCGTCCCAGTGGATGGGGTTGCCGTCGGGGTTGCGGTACTGGTTCTCGAGGTAGAACTCGCCGATGATGCCGTTCTCGCGGGCCCAGCGCTGGTTGCCGTGGGCCGTCGCCCCGCACACCCAGACGCGCACCTCCGACGAGGAGTTGCCGCCGAGCACCGGGCGGTTGTTGATGAGGGCGACCCGCCGATCGAGACGGGCCGCGGCGATGGCCGCGGCGACTCCGGCGAGTCCGCCGCCGACGACGACCAGGTCGTAGTCGGCCGTATGGGAACGCATGCTGCGTGTGTCCTTCCGTGGACGCGGGGGCGTCCGGCTTGCGTGCAGGGCGAGCGGGGCGGCGCCCCCAGGCGGGAGCGCCGCCGCGCGTCAGCCGACCAGCTTCTGAGCGGTCTCGCCGGCCTGCTTCATGGCGTCCTTCGGTGAGGCCGAGCCGATCAGCACGGCCTGCACGCGGTCGGCGATGGCCGACTCGATCTGCGAGTACGCGGTGAACTTCCACAGGGGGTTCGCGCTCGCGGTGGCGGTGATGCGCTCGCTGAACTGCGCGCCGAAGGTGTCGGAGGCGACCTCCGACGACGACAGCGCCTCGGTCGTCGCGGGCGGCAGACCGCGCATCGCGTAGTCGGCGAGGATCGCGTCGAGGTCGCTCGTGGCGTACTGGGCGAAGTCGCCCGCGGTTGCGGCGCCGGTGCCGTTGACCACGGCGATCGCGCCGCCCCAGACGAGAGCGCGTGGAGTGTCGCCCTTCTTCAGCACGGGACGCGACACCGGGGCGAGCTTGGCGGCGAGGTCGGCGTCCGGCGACTCCTTGGTCACCGCTCCGCGGCCCACCGGGGCGTCGTCGTACATCGCGGCGCGGCCCTGGGCGAACAGGCTGCGGGCGTCGAAGCGGTCGACGTCGGCGGCGATGAGGCCCTGGTCGTAAAGGCCCTTGTACCAGGTGACGGCCTCGACGCTGGCGTCGTCGCCGATCGTGATGGTGTCGCCGTCGACGAGCGGGCTGCCGAAGGTCTGCATCCAGATGAGGATGTCCTTCAGCTGCGCGGCCTTGGTCGAGGCCGCGTAGGGGATGAGTCCCCCGCCGAGGCCTTTGAGCGAGACGAGGGCCTTCTCGAACTCGTCGACCGTCGTCGGGAAGGCGTCGGCCGACAGGCCGGCCTTGCCGAGGGTCTCGGAGTTGGCGATGAGGCCGATCGCGCCGATGGTCCACGGCAGGGCGTACTGCACGCCGTTGAACGTCGCAGCCTCGAGGGCCGACGAGGTGTATCCCCGACCGGATGCCAACGCCGAGACGTCCTGCAGCTTGCCGGTGGCGGCGAGGCTGCCGAGCCAGGCGACGTCGACGTGCGCGGCGCCGGTGAACTGCCCGCCGGTCACCTGGAGCATGAGCTGGTTGATGTACTCGTTGTAGGGGAACGCGGTGCGCTTGACCGCCACGCCCTTGGCCTTCTCGTACGACGCCAGGGTGCCCTCGAGCGCGGGCTTGGCGGACTCCTCGGTGAGCGACCACGACGCGAATGAGAAGTCGGTCGGGTCGGCGCCGTTCAATCCGGCGGCCCCCGCGGCGGGTCCGCCGGTGGCCGTGGGGGCGCATCCGGCGAGCGCTGCGGCCGCGGCGCCGATGCCGAGGAACTGCAGCGCGCGACGGCGCGTGATGAGCGGGTTGGGAAGGGACGAAGCAGACATGGGTGTCCTCCTTGACGAGCGAGCGGTGAGAGAAAGAGCGGGGGTCAGCCTTTGACGGCACCGGCCGTCATGCCGCTGACCAGGTAGCGCTGCAGCAGCATGAACGCGACGGCCACCGGAAGCGACACCACGAGGGATGCCGCCATGAGTTCGGGCCAGGCGGTGGCCGCCTCGCCGACGTAGGTGTTGACGAGTCCGGGCGGGAGCGTCTGCTTGTCGGGGCCGGCGAGGGTCAGGGCGAAGATGAAGTCGTTCCAGCCGCGGACGAAGGCGAACAGTCCGGCGGCAACGAGCCCGGGGGCGGCCAGCGGCAGCACGATCGAGTGGATGGTGCGCAGCCGCGAGGCACCGTCGACGCGGGCGGCCTCGATGAGCTCGTCGGGGATGGTGTCGAAGAAGCCCTTCAGCATCCAGACGCACAGCGGCAGCGTGAAGGTCGTGAACGACAGCACGAGAGCGGTGTAGGTGTTGAGCAGGCCGTAGGCGCTGAACACGCTGTAGAGCGTGACCAACAGCAGTGCCTGGGGGAACATCTGCGAGGCCAGCACGAAGTACATCAGCTGTCGGCGCCCGCGGTAGCGGAACTTCGAGAACGAGTAGCCCATGTAGGCCGACACGATCACCGAGAGCAGGGCCGTGACGACCGAGACGATGACGCTGTTCTGCAGGTAGGTGAACAGCTGCGGGTTGGACGTCAGCGAGATGTAGGCGTCGAAGGTGATCTCGGTGGGGAACAGCTTCGGCGGGTACGAGAACACCTGGTCGCGAGGCGTGAGCGAGGTGGCCAGCAGCCAGTAGACCGGCAGCAGGGCGAACCCGCCGCACACGATCAGCGCGGCCCACGATGCGACGCGGACGCCGGGGCGGTCGGAGCGCAGGCCTGAGCTCGGGCGCCGGCTGCGGCGTGCGGGAACGTCGACGACGACCGGCGGGGCCTCGGGGCTGGGGGCGACGGTGGGGAGGGCGGTGCTGGTCATCGCTTCTCGCTCCTCTCGGAGAATCGGACGTAGACGACGACGAGCGCCATCAGCAGGACGAGCCACAGCAGGCCGAGCGCTCCGGCGCGGCCGAGGTCGAAGCCGTGGAAGGCGGTCTCGTACACCGAGGTGGCGAAGGTCTCGGTGGAGCCGGCGGGGCCGCCGCCGGTGAGCACGTAGATGATGTCGAAGTGCTGGAAGTTCCAGATGAACTCCAGCAGCAGAACCAGGCCGATGATCCCGCCGATCTGCGGGACGGTGATCGAGAAGAAGCGCCGGACCGTTCCCGCGCCGTCCATCTCCGCGGCCTCGTGCAGCTCGCGCGGCACGGTCTGCAGACCGGCGAGCAGCATGACCATCATCCAGGGGAAGGACTGCCAGGTCTTCGCGACGATCACCGCGAACATCGCGGTACCGGGCTGCGCGAGCCAGGCCTGGGGCGAGACGCCGAGCGGCTCGAGGATCGCGTTCATCACGCCGTAGTTGGCGTTGAAGATCCACATCCACAGGAACGACACCACGACGCCGGGCACGAGCCACGGGATGAGCATGAGGCCGCGGAACACCTTCGATCCGCGGATCTGCGTGTTCAGGGCGAGCGCGAGGGCGAAGCCGATCACGAAGGGGGCGATCGTCGTGCCCAGGGTGAAGACCAGCGTCTGTCCGAGCAGGCGGAGGAAGTCGTCCTGCAGAACGTCGGCGATGTTCTGGAAGCCGACGAACTCGCGCCCGGGCAGCACCAGGCTCTGCTGGAAGAACGCGGTGACCAGCGCCGAGACGAGGGGGTACGCGACGACGACCGCCATGAGCGCCATGCCCGGCACCACCAGCAGCACGGCGAACATCCCGTTGCCGAGGCGCTCGGGTCGGTTGGTCCGACGTGAGCTTTTGTTTGTTTGTGTGAGTTTTGGTGTGTTCAGAGTCGTCACGTCGATGTGCGCTTTCCTCGGCGATGAGGGACCATGCGGCCCGATCGAGGCGGTTTGACCCGCTTTCGGCGCATTCAGCCTCGCGGGTCAGCGCGACGAGGTCAATTCGCGACGGTAACGCTTAGATTACGACGTGTGAACTCGTGATTATTCTTGTTACTTCACATGTTCAAAACGGAGTCGCGATCAACCTGATGACTCAGACGCGCGACGGGATCCGCTCGTCGAGCCACGCCAGCAGGTCGGCGCGCACCGCGGCCTGGTCGCGCTCGGCGAAGATCTCGTGCCGCGCCCCCGGGTACACCAGGGTCGTTACATCGGTCAGGCCCGACCGCCGCCGGTACGCGTCGGCGAGGCGGTGCACACTGCGGGGGCCGCCCACCGTGTCGTCGCGCCCCACCATCAGCAGCATCGGCACGTCGCGCCCGAGGTCGCGTCGCGGACGCCCCAGCAGTTTCAGCGTCTCGAGGGGACCGAACAGGCGCGCCAAGGGCGTCGACGTCGTCAGCGGATCGGCGACGAAGTCGCGCCCCACCTGCTCGTCGCTCGAGAGCCACTGCATCCCGGAGCCGCCGAGGTGCTTCCACGGCGCGTTGAGATCGCCCGCGTTCAGCGCCCCCGGCACGCGCAGGGCCGAACCGCTCAGCACGACCGCGTCATAGGCATCCGGATGCCGATCCAGCAGCATCTGCGCGAGGAACGAGCCCCACGAGTGCCCGAGCAGCACGAGCGGCAGGTCGGGGTGCTGCTCGCGGATGCGCTGCGAGAGGGTCCACACCGCGTCGCGGGCGGCGCCGAGACCGCCGGGTCCGAGACGCCCGAGCTTGGCGCGATCGCCTCCCCACTGCCCCATCCCCGTGCGGCCGTGGCCGCGGTGGTCGTCGGCGTACACGGTGTAGCCCGCTCCGACGAGAGCCTCGATGAGGGCGGTGTAGCGGCCGGCGTGCTCGCCCACCCCGTGCAGCAGCTGCACGACCGCGCGGGGCTCGACCGCCTCGTACACGTCGTAGACGATGCGGATGCCGTAGGCGTCGTCGAACTCTGGCATGGGGGGAGTCTAGGGGCGCGCAGACGCCGGACGGAGGTCGCGGAACGCCGTCCTCTATTCCGTTAGCAAGGCTAATGAGCTAGCCTTGTCCTCACGAACATGAATGATCGCGTCGACGAATCCCCCCTTCCCGACCTGAGTCATGACTTCAGCGCCGCAGCCTCCGAGCTGCGCATGGCGACCTTCCGCCTCGCTCGACGCCTCCGGGCGCAGCGAGCGGTCGACTCCATGAGCGACGGGCAGTTCGCCGTCCTCGCCGCGCTGACCGTGCACGGCGCGCACACGCTCGGCCAGCTGGCCGAGCGCGAACGCGTCACGGCGCCGTCGATGAACCGCACGGTGTCGCTCCTCGAGGAGGCGGGATACATCTCGCGCATCCCCGACGAGGTCGATCGCCGCCGCGTGACGATCGACCTCACCGATTTCGGCCGTCGCATCGTCGACGAGACCGTCCGCCGGCGCGACGCCTTCCTCGAGGAGGCCCTCGCCGAGCTCAGCCCCGAAGAACGCGACGCGCTGGCCCGCGCCACGGTGATCATGAGGAAGGTGGCCGACAGATGAGCACGTCGATGTTCCGGTCGCTGTCGATCTTCAACTACCGCGTCTGGTTCATCGGAGCCCTCGTCTCCAACGTCGGCGCCTGGATGCAGGCCACGGCCCAGAACTGGGTCGTGCTGACCCAGCTGACGAACAACGACGCCGCCGCGATGGGCGTGACGATGGCGCTGCAGTTCGCCCCTCCCCTACTGCTGGTGAGCGTGACCGGATGGGTCGCCGACCGGTTCGACCGGCGCAAGCTCATCATGTGCACCCAGAGCGCGCTGCTGCTGCTCGCGGTGACCCTCGGCGTGCTGCTGCTGACCGGGGTGATGACCCTGCCGCTGATGTTCGGCTTCGCCCTCGCCCTCGGCGTCGTCACCGCCTTCGACAACCCCGCTCGCCAGGCCTTCGTGTCCGACCTGGTGTCGCAGGAGAACGCCTCGAACGCCGTCGCCCTCAACGCCGCCTCCTTCAACATGGCCCGCCTGATCGGCCCGGCCGTCGCGGGCGTCATGATCGTGATCGTCGGCACCGGGTGGGTGTTCCTCGTCAACGCGGTGACCTTCCTCGCCATGCTCGGCGCGTTGCTGGTCATGCGTCCGCACGAGCTCGTCGCCCGCCACCGCCGCGGCGGTCCCGCGCGCCTGGCCGACGGCTTCCGCTACGTCGCGAAGCGCCCCGACCTCGTCGTGATCTTCGTGATGGTGTTCCTGCTCGGCGCCTTCGGCATGAACTTCCCGATCTTCGCCTCGACGATGGCGCTCGAGTTCGGCCGCGGCGCCGACGGGTTCGGTCTGCTCAGCTCCTTCGTCGCGATCGGCTCGCTCGCGGGGGCGCTCCTCGCCGCGCGTCGCGAACGCGCCCGCATGCGCGTGGTGATCGTGGGCGCCGGCGGCTTCGCCGTGGCATCCGCCCTCTCGGTCTTCGCCCCCAGCTACGAGGCGTACGCCGCGACCCTGGTGCTCACCGGCTTCTGCGTCGTGACGACGTTGACCACCGCGAACGGCTACGTGCAGAGCACGACCGACCCGGTGCTGCGCGGCCGCGTGCTCGCGCTGTACATGGCGATCCTGTTGGGCGGAACGCCCGTGGGCGCCCCGATCGTGGGCGCCGTCGCAGCGCACTTCGGGCCCCGCGTCGCGATCGGTCTCGCCGCAGTGGTCGCCGTGATCGCGTGCGCGATCGGTGCCAGCTGGACGCTCGCCTCGGGACGCGTGCACCGCCACGAGACGAAGCGGTTCCTGCTCACCATCGACGAGACCCGGCCGATCCAGACGGTCGCGCCCGAGCCCGAGGACTTCAGCGACGAGATCGCCGGCACCACGCCGATCCCGCTGCCGCCCGGCGAGCGCGGTCCGCGCGCGACCCCGCGCCCGCGCCACAGCGCCTGAGGCCCCCTCGATCCGACGGATGCCGCACCCTCGGCATCCGTCTGCCAGAGGGGTCTTCCGTGGTGCGCGCTAGCCCTTCCCTCGACGCATATCGCTAGATAAGCTAGCTATATGAACGACACCATGGACCGGCGCCGCTGGGCGGGGCTCGTCTTCATCAGCATCGCCGTCTCGCTGATCATCGTGGACTCCACGATCGTCAACGTCGCCGTGCCCTCGATCGTCGAAGAGCTGAAGATCTCGTCGACCGAGGTGCAGTGGGTGCAAGAGGCCTACACCCTCGTCTTCGCCTCGTTCCTTCTCGTCTTCGGCTCGCTCGCCGACCGCTTCGGCAGACGACGGCTCATGCTGATCGGCGTCGGCATCTTCGCCGCCGCCTCGATCGCCGCGGCCCTCGCGCCGACCGGCGGGCTGCTCATCGCCTCGCGCCTCGTGCAGGGAGTGGGCGGAGCGATGATCCTGCCGACCACCCTCTCGATCATCAACGCCACCTTCCGCGGACGCGAGCGCGGCATCGCCTTCGCCGTGTGGGGATCGACCATCGGCGGCATGGCCGCGGTCGGCCCGCTGCTCGGCGGGTGGCTGACCACGGCGTTCTCGTGGCGCTGGGCCTTCGGCATCAACATCCCGCTCGGGGTGATCATCGTCATCGGCGTCGCCCTGACGGTCGCCGAATCGCGCAGCGACCGGGTGGAGGCGATCGACGGCGTCGGCGCCCTGCTGTCGGTGCTGACGATGGCCCCGCTCGTGTTCGGCCTCATCGAGGGCCGCACCTATGGATGGTGGACCGTCGACACCGCGCCCGCGATCGGCGACTGGACGTGGCCGCTCTCCCTCTCCCCCGTGCCGATCGCCTTCGCCGTGGCGCTCGTCGCGCTGATCGCCTTCATCGCGTGGGGCGTGCGGCGCCAGCGCGCGGGGCGATCGACGCTGTTGGCCTTCGGCCTGTTCCGCATCACGTCGTTCCGCAACGGCAACATCGCCGCGGCCGTCGTCTCGCTCGGCGAGTTCGGCATCATCCTCGCCCTGCCCCTGTGGCTGCAGTTCGTCGTCGGTTTCGATGCCCTGCAGACCGGACTGCTGCTGCTCTCGCTCGCGATCGGCTCGTTCGTCGCGAGCGGCATCGCGGGGGCGCTCAGCGGCAAGGTCGCCCCCGTCTGGATCGTGCGCGGCGGCCTGCTCGCCGAGATCATCGGCGTAGCCGGTGTCGCCTTCACCATCTCTCCGGATGCCACGTGGGGACCCCTCATCCCCTTCCTCTTCGTCTACGGCGTCGGCGTCGGCCTCGCCACGGCGCAGCTGACCGGCGTGGTGCTGGCCGACGTGCCCCCGGCAGCGAGCGGGCAGGCCTCGGGCACCCAGTCGACCTCGCGCCAGCTGGGCGCCGCTCTCGGGGTGGCGGTGCTGGGCACCGTGCTGTTCTCGACCACCGCGGGTGTGCTGGCCGCGCGCCTCGATGACCGCGGCGTGCCCACGGCGGAAAGCGATCAGGTCGTCTCGCAGGTGGTCGACAGCGCGGGGGCGGCGATCGCCGGCCTCGGGGCCTCGCCGCAGACGCAGGACCTCGCGATCGACGCGCGCGCCGCCTTCAGCGACGGCACGCGCGCCGCGGCCTTCACCGCGGCGGCGTTCCTCACGCTGGGCCTGGCCTCGACCCTGACGCTCGGCACGGGCGCTCGGCGGCGCGAGCCCGAGAAGGAGTCGGTCTCGTAGGGGTCCATTCGGTCGAATGAAAACCACGGCGGGTGGGGACTTGTCAAGCCTCCACCCGCTTCTCCTCCACGACGAGGGGTTTTCCTACTGTGCAGGTGACCTATCCGCTCTTGATCTCGTGGGGAGATCCATCATGCCGAAGTTCACACGCCGTTCCTCTCGCATCGCCACCGCGATCGCCCTTCCCGCGGCCGTGGTCGCGGCGGGCGTCCTCGTGTCGACGAGTTCGTACGCCGCGTTCTCCGACACCACCTCGAACGAGCAGAACAGCTGGCGCGCCGGCACCGTGCAGCTCGCCGACGACGCCGCGGGACGCACGCTCTTCACCGCGCCCGACGCCAAGCCCGGCGACGGGGGCACGACGTGCATCGCGGTCACCTCGACCGGCACCCTCGCCTCGCAGGTGCGCCTGTACGCCGACGAGGTGACCGGCACCGCCGGCCTCGCCGACCACCTCGCCCTCACCATCGAGCAGGGCACCGGCGGCGGCTACGGCACCTGCACGGGCTTCACCGCGCAGAGCACGGTGTTCGACGGCAGCCTCGCGGGCTTCACCGGAGCGCACTCCTCGTTCGCCACCGGGGCCGCGACCTGGAGCCCGACGGGAGCGGAGGCGGAGTCGCGCACCTTCCGCATCTCGTGGACGCTCGCCGACGACGCGCCGAACAGTGTCCAGGGGGGCACCGCCTCGACCGCGCTCGTCTGGGAAGCCCAGAACAGCTGAGTCGGTGCCCGCGAGTCGCGTGCTGCTCGTCGCGGCGGTGGCGGCGGCCCGAGCGGTGGTGACGCTCGCCCTGGCCCTCGGGTTCTGGGCGGCGGCGCCCGTCGCGCTCGGGTGGCTGCCCACCACCGTGATGACGGCGTCGATGTCGCCGGCGATTGAGGTGGGCGACGTCGTGGTGTCGCGCCCGATGCCGCCGGACGCCCTGCTGCCGGGCCGGGTCGTGCTCGCCGACGACCCCGACTGGCCGGATCGACTGCGCCTGCATCGCATCTCGGGCATCGACCCCGACGGAGCACTCATCACCAAGGGCGACGCCAACCCGTCAGCCGACTCGTCGCCCCTGCACCCCGACGCCGTCCGCGGCGTCGGGGTGCTGAGGGTGCCGTGGGTCGGGTTGCCCGTGGTGTGGCTGAAGACCGCCGGTGTCGTACCGCTCGGCGCCGTGGCGGTCGGATTCGCCCTGTGCGTGGTGCTCGCCCTGCGTCGCGGTGACGACGACGAACCCCGACCGCCGGTCGACCCCGATGCCTCGCACCGCAGCCTTCCGGTGACGCGTCGGAGCCTGCGTGCGCAGCGGCGGACCCCCGCCCGTGTGCGGATCGGCCGAACGCTCGGTCTCGCCTCGTCGCTCGCGGTGGCCGCGACTGTCGGGGCGACCCCCGCGTGGGCGGCGCTGGCAGACGTCACCGCAACGCCCGGGAGCATCGTCGCCGCCACCGTCTCGCCGCCCACGCGACTGGGGTGCGTCAACGACGGCGGCGCCGTCGTCACCTGGGCCTACGACGGCTGGGAGCCGCGCGGCTTCGACGTACTGGTCAACGGTCGCGTCGTCGCGTCGGGCATTCCGCCGTGGGCGCGGGCCGCCCGCGTCCCGAACGACGGCTCGTACTCGCTGTTCCGCACCGACCGGGTCACCGTACGCACGACCGCCGGGCGCGCCTGGTCGGCCGAGTCGTCGGCATCCGTCCCCGTCGGCGGGGTGTTCCTCGGCTTCGGCCGCCCCTTCTGCCGCTGACGCGCCGGGGCTCCGGCTCAGAGCGTGCGCGCGAACGGATCGAAGTCGGCCGGCAGCACGGGCACCGGAGCGCCCAGCGTGCTCTCAACGGTCACGAAGCCCGCGCCGGCGGCCGATTCCTCGGCCGACAGGAGCACGTCGAGCACGTGATGGCCGAGCTCGCCCGAGGCCACGTGCGGGCGCCCTTCGGCGATCGCCCGCACCATGTCGAGCACCCCCAGTCCGCGGCCGACCTCCGCGCCCTGCAGCGGCACCTCGAGGCGCTCCTGCTCGGGCCGGAAGTCGTCGAGGAGCACGCCGAGAGGCTCCACGCGCGAGATCTCGCCGACGAAGTGATTCGGATCGGGCAGGAACATCGACCCCTCGGTTCCGTGCACCTCGAGCACGCCGGCTCGTTCGAGCGCGGAGTCGAAGCTGAACAGGCCTTGCGCCTGCTCACCCCCCTCGAACGAGGCGATCAGCTGCACGGTGGTGGGCACCTCGACGTCGAAGACCGCGCCCGCCGCCGGCCCCGTGCGGATGCTCCGCTGCACGCGCGGCCGCGTGCCGACGGCGGCGACCCGGTCGACCGGGCCGAGGAGGCTGACCAGCGCCGAGACGTAGTACGGCCCCATGTCCAGCAGCGGACCGGCGCCCCGGGCGAAGAGGAACTGCGGTCCCGGATGCCAGAGGTCGGGCCCCTGCGTCTGGAACGACGCCTGCGCGAACAGGGGCCGGCCGATCGCGCCGTCGAGGATCGCGCGCTTGGCCGACTGGAAGCCGGGGCCCAGCAGCGTGTCGGGCGCCGAGCCGATGCGCAGGCCCGCGGCATCCGCCTGCCGAAGAAGTTCGGCGGTGCTCTCACGGTCGAGGCCGAGGGGCTTCTCGGTCCATACGTGCTTGCCGGCGGCGATCGCCTTCGACGACACCTCGACGTGCACGGCGGGGATCGTGAGGTTGACGACCACCTGCACGTCGGGGTGGGCGAGCACGTCGTCGGCCGTGCCCCACGCGGGCACGCCGTACTGCTCGGCCTGGGCCCGCGCGCGCTCGGCGATCAGGTCGCCGACGATGAGGACGTCGACGTCGGGGAACGAGGTGAGGTTCTCGAGGTAGGTGTCGCTGATGACACCCGCGCCGATGATGCCGACGCCGACGGGGGCGCTCACGCGGCGAGGCCGTTCTCGAGCAGGAAGGCGTGGCTGGCGGCGACGTCGTCGAACACGTCGCCGGGGGCGCGGTCGTACTCGATGACGGCCCAGCGCACCGATTCGGCGGCCCGCATGGCCTCGACGAGGGGCACCTGGCCGTGGCCGGGGTGACGCTGGTCGAGGGTGCGGGTGACGCCGAGGTCGGCGCCGGGGGCGAAGGGGTTCTCGGCCGGGACGATGCCGTCCTTCACGTGCACGGCGAGCAGGCGCGAGCCCAGGCGGCTCACGAGAGCGGGCACGTCCTGGCCGCCGGTGAGCGCCCAGAACAGGTCGAGCTCGATGGCGACGCGCTCGTCGGTCAGGGCGACGAAGTGCTCGAACGCGCTGCGGCCGTCGACGTCGGCGAGGAACTCCTGCGCGTGGTTGTGGTAACCGACCTGAAGCCCGTAGGTGGCGGCGAGGTCGGCTGCGGCGTTCATGCGCTCGGCGATGTCGGCCACGCCGTCGGCGGTCAGCCAGCGATCGGCGGCGACGAAGGGGTCGATCACGGTGCGGATGCCGATCTCGGCCGCGGCGTCGAAGACCGCCTCGGGGGCGGGGGTGGGGATCGACCCGTCGGGCGTCCACAGCTCGTCGGACAGCAGGGGGGCGTGGCCGGTGGGCGAGGCCAGACCGCTCGCGTCGAGCGCGGCGCGGATCTCGGCCGGGCGGCGCACGAAGTCGAACGCCTCGACGTTGCGCAGGCCGATGGCGGCGAGGCGGTCGAGCGACCCCTGCGGGTCGGCGCTGAACTGATCGGCCAGCGTGTAGAGCTGAACGGAGGGAGTGGGGAGCGACATCGGACCTTCCTTGCTCGTCGTCGAGATCGCCGCGCGAGCGGCTCGGTGGGAACGCTACCAGAAAACCGACCAGTGGATGCTTTCTCTTTCGCCCCGCGCTTAGACTGACCCGGTGACCCTCGGTGACGACTCCCCCGGCGACGACGCCCTCGACGACTCCGCCGACGACGAGCGCCTCGGCCGCTCCGGGGCGTACTCGAAGGGCGTCGCGCGCCGACAGGAGATCCTCAACCGCGCGATCGACGTCTTCGCCGAGCGCGGCGCCGACGGCGCATCGTTGCGCAGCATCGCGCGGGCGCTCGGCGTCTCGCACGCGGCGCTCCTGCACTACTTCGACTCGCGCGAGCAGTTGCTCGTGGCCGTGTACGACCACGCCAACCGGCAGCGCCCGCCCGCGCCCGATGCCACGGCGCTGTCGTCGTTGACGGATGCCGCGGAGCACAACACCTCCGTGCCGGGGCTGGTCGAGCTCTACACGACCCTCGTCGCGACGTCGTTGAAAGAAGACAGCGCCACCGCGCGCGAGTACTTCACGGCCCGCTTCGCTCGCCTGCGCGAAGACCTCGCCGCGCGTCTGCGCCAAGAGCAGGCGGACGGCCTGGTGCGCGCCGACTGCGACCCCGACCAGGTCGCAGCCCTCCTCATCGCCGCCTCCGACGGCCTGCAGGTGCAGTGGCTGCTCGACCCATCGCTGCCGCTCGCCCGATCGCTGGGTGCGCTCGGCGGGCTGCTGGCTCCGCCGCGCTGACCTGGCTCGAGGTGGCGCGCCGCGCGAACTCCGTGATTCGCGCAACCTCAGCCGCGCGCACCCGCGATCGGCTGAGGATGCGCGGATCCTTGAGGGTGCACGCCGGCCCCCGGGAGCCGCCGTCGCACGCACGCTCCGTTATTCGCGCATCCTCAGCCGCATGCACCCGCGATCGGCTGAGGATGCGCGAATCCCCGAGGATGCGCATGCGCGACGAAGCCCCGGGCGGGCGCGTGACGACGCGCACACCCGGGGCTCCCCGTACGTCAACGTGCGGGAACCGCCGCGCGCCGCGCGACCTCGGCCGCGAAGACGTCGGCGCTCGGCTTCTTCGTGCGCTCGAGAGTGTCACGGTCGACCGCGACCAGGCCGAGCTTCGGGCCGTAGCCGAAGATCCACTCGAAGTTGTCCATCAGCGTCCAATGGCAGTACCCCTGAACCGGCGTGCCGCCGGCGATCTCGGCATCCAGGGCCTCCAACGCCGCCGGGATGAACGCCTCGCGCTGCGCGTCGTCGTCGGTCTGGATGCCGTGCTCGGTCACGATCACGGGTACCCCCGACACCTCGTGGGCGTAGCGCACGGCGCCGGCGAGCGCCCCGGGGGCGATGACGGTTCCCATGCCGTTTCGGGGTCCGTCGACCTCGACCTCGCCGTCGGGACCGTGCACGATCTGCTCGTAGTTCTGCACGCCGACGAAGTCGTCGTCGCGGGCGACCCGGAGCCAGTGGTCGTAGACGGCCGCACGCTTGGCGTCGCGGTGCGCCTCGCCGCCGGGGAGGGCGATCTCGTCGCAGATCGCGATGGACACACCCGTCGGCAGGTCGGCGCGCTCGGCCTTGATCGCGGCGACGGCCGCGCGGTGCGCGCGGGTGAGCGCGGCCTGGAAGTCGTCCTGCCGGTCGGCCGGGATGACGTTCGAGGCGAAGTACTCCGGCGTGCCGGCATCGCGCGCGGCGGCCGCGAGCATCTCGCGTTTGAGCACCTCCACCTGCGGCGGAAGCTTGTGCCCCGCCTGCAACAGCTGCTCGAGGTTGGGTTCGTTGATCGTCACCGCGGTGTGGATGCGGTCGCCGAAGCGGCGCATGACCCGCGCGCACTGCTCGGCGAAGAGCCGATCGGCATCCGGAGCCAACCACGACCCGGCCGCGGCGAACCACTGCGGCGAGGCGAAGTGGGTGAAGGTCACGACCGGCGCGAGGCCGCGCGCCCAGGCACCGTCGATCACGCGCTCGTAGTGGTCGAGCGCCCCGGTGACGACCTGGCCCCGCGCGGGCTCGATGCGCGCCCACTCGACCGAGAAGCGGAAGGCGTTCATGCCCAGCGAGGCGACGAGGTCGAGGTCGTCCTCCCAGCGGGTCAGGTGGGCGTTGGCGATGCCGCTGCGCTCGCGGAAAATCGTCGGCGTCGTGTTCTCGAGCGCCCAGATGTCGCTGTGGACGTTGTCGCCCTCGTTCTGGTGACCGGCGATGGCGACACCCCAGAGGAAATCGTTCGTCATATCAGCGTGCTCCCTTGATGAAGAGGATGACCAGTCCGCCCAGGACGGCGGAGACGGCTCCGGCGATGAACAGCGCGGCGAAGTTCGGGCCGGCGGGACCCGCACCGATCGCCAGGAGCACCGGGGCGACGGCCGCGACGATCGTGACGGGGAGGTTGTCGGCGATCTTGATGATCGCGAGATCCTTGGCCGGGTTGTCGATGTCAGGCACCAGGCGGGTGGCGAGCGCGAGCTCGACGGCGAAGTAGACGCCCTGGCCGAGGGCGACGATGCCGCAGGCCACGAGGTAGAAGCCGAAGTCGGTGGCGGTGGATGCCACGACCAGGCCGATGCCGAGGATGATCGCGGCCGCGATGATGAAGGGCTTCCGGCGGTCGAGGCGGTCGCTGAGCTTGCCGATCGCGGGAGCGACCAGCAGCGAGATGCCGACGTTGACGATGACCGTGAGCAGGATCGCGCCGCCGAGGTCGGCCGGCTGCAGCTGCACGCGCTGCAGCAGGTAGATCGCCTGGTAGCCGTTGAGAGCGGCGACGCCCGAGAACACGAGCATGCGGCTGGCGAACACGGCGGCGAAGCGGGGGTGGCGCACGGGATTCACCCAGAAGACGCCGACGAGGCCCTTGAGGTCGAAGCGCTCGCGCGGCTGGTCGAACCGCGGGTCGCGCAGCACCACGAACAGCAGACCGACCGCGATGACGGCGAAGACCGTGGGCAGGCCGATGAGGGGGACGAGCTCGGCGCCGAAAGGCTGCGAGATGCCGATGCCGACGAGAGCGCCCATCGCGGTGCTCAGGCTCACGAAGGCCGAGGCGGGTCCGCGACGATCGCGCGGAAGCTGGTCGGCGATGAGCGCCGTGGTGACGACACCGGTCGTGACGAAGCCGAGCGTGATGAGCAGATGCGCGACGACGAACAGCGGCACGTTGGGGGCCGCGACCAGGAGTGCGCCTCCGGTGAGGAAGGCCGCCATCGCGAGGAGGAGGAAGGGGCGGCGGCGCCCGAAGCGTGAGCGCGAACGATCGCTGAGCGCACCGAGCACCGGGAGGGCGACGAGGGTCAGGATGCCGGCGATCGCGCTCGAGACGGAGATGATCGTCGTCGCCGCGGCGGCGTCGAGCGCGGTGGCCTTGAGCGTCAGCGTGAGCAGGGCCGCCGACATCTGCGCGGCACCCGCGCCCACGGCGGCGAGCACGAGGAAGAACACGAAACCGCGGCGCGGCGACGCTTCGCGGCGGAATGCCTCGGTGGGGGTGGGCTCGTCGCGGCGGACGGGCTCGGGGGTGCCGGTCGAGGTGGCGGGCGGTTCTGCGGAGAGGGTCATTTCGTGGCTCCTTTGCCGTGGACGGGTGTCCGGTGTCGTCATCGATCACCCGGGTGAGTCGGGATGCGAGGACGGTAACACCGAAAATATGAAGCGTGCAATATTTTCGGCGAAAACTGTTACGGTGACTCCATGTCCGGACCACGGGGCCCCTACCGCAAGAGCGCGGAACGGCAGGCGCAGATCCTCGACGCCGCCTTCCAGGTGTTCTCCCGATCCGGGTACAGCGCCAGCTCGGTGAACGAGATCGCCGCCGCCGTCGGCGTCACGCAGACGGCCGTCCTCCACCATTTCGCGGGCGGCAAGATCGCCCTGCTGCGCGCCGTCCTCGAACAGCGCGATCGCAGCGCCGAGCTCGAGCTCGAAGGCCTCGACGGCCGAGGGTTCCTCAGCGAGCTGCTCGAGATCTCCCGCCAGCAGGTGGGGCAGCGCGGCGTCGTGCAGTTGTACTCGATGCTCGCGGCCGAGGCCGTCGATCCCGCGCACCCCGCCCACGACTACTTCGCGCAGCGCTTCCTGCGGATTGCCGACGCCGTCGAGGCCGCCTTCCGCGCGGTCGGCGACGAGGGCGGTCTGCGCCCGGGCGTCGACCCCCGCCGCGCCGCGCTGTCGGCCATGGCGTCCGTCGAAGGAGCGCAGCTGCTGTGGCTCAGCGGCCTCGACATCGACTTCGTCGAAGAGAGCCGTCGCACCATCAACGGCTTCCTCGTCGATCCGATCTGACCCCCTCTCCCCCCTCTCGCGAAGGAGCGACATGAGCGTTCGCGTGCGCCCGGTGACCATCGAGCACCACCGCCTGCCCCTCGGAATCGGCGAGAGCCGCGCCCGCCTGTCGTGGGTCACCGACACCGACGAGGCGGGCTGGACCCAGCGGGCGTACGAGCTCGAGCTCGTTCTCGGCGACGATCCGGATGCCGTGTCGACGGGCCGGGTCGAGTCGATCGAGTCGGTGCTGGTCGCCTGGCCGTGGGAACCGCTCGAGAGCCGTGCGCGCGCCCGGGTGCGCGTGCGCGTGTGGGGTAGCGACGGAGACCCCTCCGACTGGAGCGAGCCGACCGCGCTGGAGACGGGCCTGCTCGATCCCGACCTCTGGGTCGCCCGCGCGGTCGCGCCGATCGTCGGCGAGCCCGGCGACGACGGCGAACCCGCTCTCCTGCTGCGGGGCGAGGTGCAGCTGGACTCCCCCGTCGTCCGGGCACGGCTGCGGGCCACGGCCCACGGCGTCATGACCCTGAGCGTCAACGGCCGACCGGTGGGTGACGACGTGCTCCACCCGGGATGGACGAGCTACCACCGCCGCCTGCGCTACCGCACCTGGGACGTCACCGACCTGCTCGCCGCCGGCGACAACGTGATCGGCGTGCACCTGGCCGACGGGTGGTGGCGCGGGTTCCTCGGCTTCGCGGGAATGCGCGACGTCTACGGCTCGCGCACCGCCGCCCTCGTGCAGCTCGAGACCGAGCACGCCGACGGGACGTTCCGCGTCATGGGCTCCGACGAGTCGTGGCGGTGGGCCGCCGGGCCGGTCACCCGAGCCGATCTGTACATGGGCGAGAGCTTCGACGCCCGTCGTGAGATCGCCGAATGGGACTCCCCCGGCCCGCGAGCCGAGGACTGGCGCCCCGTCGAGCTCGTCGACCTCGACACGCGCACGCTCGTCGCCCCGACCGGCCCGCCTGTGGTGCGCACCGACGTGATCCGGCCGGTCACGATCTCGACCACGCCGAGCGGTGCGACGATCGTCGATTTCGGCCAGAACCTCGTCGGTCGCCTGCGGGTGCGCGTGCCCGCGGCTCCCGCCGGAACGACGGTGCGCCTGCGGCACGCCGAGGTGCTCGAGGACGGCGAGCTCGGGGTGCGACCGCTGCGAAGGGCCAAGGCCACCGACGAGTTCGTCAGCGCGGGCGCGGCCCGCGAGTGGGAGCCGGCGTTCACGATCCACGGCTTCCGCTACGCCGAGGTGTCGGGCTGGCCGGGAGAGCTCACCCCCGATGACCTGGAGGCCGTCGTCATCCACACCGACCTGCGGCGGGTCGGAGAGTTCGCGGCATCCGACCCCCTCCTCGACCGCCTGCACGAGAACGTCGTGTGGGGCATGCGCGGCAACTTCGTCGACGTGCCCACCGACTGCCCGCAGCGTGATGAGCGCCTGGGCTGGACGGGCGACCTGCAGGTCTTCGCCCCCGCCGCCTCGTTCCTGTACGACACCGCCGGCATGCTCACCGGGTGGCTCACCGACCTCGCGGCCGACCAGCACGCCGACGGCAACGTTCCGGTCTACATCCCGTGGGCCGACATCGACCCGCACCTGCCCCCGCTCGGCGCCGAGGCGGGATGGGGAGACGCGGCGACGGTCGTGCCCCGGGTGCTGCACGAGCGCTACGGCGACGAGGGGATCCTCGACGCCCAGTGGACCTCGATGACCGCGTGGGTCGACGCCTTCGCCCGGCGCGCGGGCGCCGACCTCGACTTCGCGAGCGGCGGGTTCTCGTTCGGAGACTGGCTGGATGCCGCGGCCCCCGACGATGCGCCGTGGGCGGCGCGACTGCCCTGGCAGGCGGTGGCCACCGCGTACCTCGCGCGGTCCGCCCAGATCGCGCGCGATGCGGCCGGGCTGCGCGGCGACGCCGACGCCGAACTCCGCTATGGCACCCTCGCCGATCGCGCGGCCGAGCGGTACCGCACGGAGTACGTCACGCCCTCGGGCCGCGCGGCGTTCCCCTCGCAGACGGCGTACGCCCTCGGCATCCGCTTCGATCTGCTCTCGCCCGACCAGCGCGTGCACGCCGGCGAACTGCTCGCCGCGCAGGTGGCCACCGACGGGTTCCACATCGGCTCTGGCTTCCTCGGGACCCCGCTCGTGTGCGACGCCCTGGTCGACACCGCGCAGGAGGCCACCGCGTGGAAGCTGCTGCTGCAGCGGGAATGCCCGTCGTGGCTGTACGCGGTGACGATGGGGGCCACGACGATCTGGGAGCGCTGGAACTCGATGCTCCCCGACGGGTCGATCAATCCCGGCGACATGACCTCGTTCAACCACTACGCCTTCGGGGCCGTCGCCGACTTCCTGCATCGCCGCGTCGCCGGGTTGGCCCCCGCGAGCCCCGGCTATCGGCGGCTGACGGTCGCGCCGTGCCCCACCCCCGAGCTGACGTGGGTGCGCGCGCACCACGACACCCCCTACGGCCGGGCGGCGGTGTCGTGGACCCTCGACGACGGAGCGTTCGCCCTCGAGGTGACGGTCCCCGCCTCGAGCACCGCCGAGATCCGGCTCCCCGACGGGTCGGCAGCGTTCGACGTGGCCACCGGCACCCACCGCTTCTCGTGCCAGTGGACGCCGGCCGAAGCCGCTGCGACCGCCGCGTCGTTCGCGCACGATCCGGCCTGACGAGCTGGCCGGCGACGCCGCTGCGGCCGGAGCGTGCTCGGCCTTGACGTTAGGCGTTGCCACACGCACCTTCGCCAGGTCGTACTGGAGTACGGGCTTCGCGACGCGCAGAGTGGAGGGGTCCAACGCCGTACCCGGAGGTACCCCATGTCGCTCAGCGCCCTTCCCACCCAGCCCGCCCCGTACTTCCTCGGTGCGGCCGAGGGCGACAAGCTCGTCATGTTCGACCAGCTCTTCACCCTGCTGGCGACCGCGGCACAGACCGATCGCGAATTCGACTCGTTCCTCACCGAAGGGCGCCCCGGCCAGCCCGTGCCCGCGCACTTCCACGCCCTGACGCACGAGACGTTCTTCGTGCTCGAGGGTGCGATCCGGCTCTGGGTCGACGACCAGAACGGACACCGCGAGACCCGCATCCTCGAGGCCGGCGACTTCGGCTACGTGCCCAAGAACACGATCCACTCGTACCGCATCGAGCGCACCGGCAAGGTGTTCGGGGTGACCTCGGGCGGCTTCAGCGACTTCTTCCGCGCCGTCGGACGCCCCACCGACACCGCGGGCATCCCCGAGCCCGCCGAGGTCCACATCCCCGACTTCGCGGTCATGGCGGCTGAGGGGGCACGGCACGACGTCAACTTCGTCGCCGGGTACGAGCTGTTCGACTGAGCCCGTGGCATCCGGAACCCCCCGCCTCGACCGCGACCTCGTCTTTTCGACGATCCCGGGCCACCGCCCGCTGACGCTCGACCTGCACAGCCCCGCGGGGCCCGGGCCGTTCCCCGTGGTGCTGTTCGTGCACGGCGGCGGATGGATGGTCGGCAGCAGGCGCACCTTCTGCTTCTTCCCCGCCGACGAGACCTTCGGACGCCTCGTCGCCGAGGGCTGGGCCGTCGCCTCGGTCGACTACCGCCTCTCGGGCGAGGCGGTGTTCCCCGCGCCTCTCGACGACGTGCGCGCGGCGCTGCAGTGGGTGATCGCAGAGGCGTCAGCGTACGACCTCGACGCGAACGCGATCGCGGTGTGGGGAGAATCGGCCGGCGGGCAGCTCGCCGCCCTGCTCGCGCTCGACCCCGACACCGCGATCCGCGCGGCCATCGACTGGTACGGGCCGAGCGACCTCGCCGATGTGCCGCCCGCCCCGACCCCGGTCGGGCCCCCGAGTCGCGAGGCCCGCCTCCTGGGCGTCGAGCCGACGGACGATCCGGATGCCACCCGCGCGGCCTCTCCGCTGCATCGCGCGCACGCGGGGGCGCCGCCGTTCCTGCTGGCCCACGGTCTCGACGATCACGCCATTCCGCACCGGCACAGCGAGCGCTTCGCCGCCGCGCTGCGCGAGACGGGCGTCGACGTGCAGCTCCAGCTCGTGCCGGGCGCCGGACACATCTGGTCGGGGCTCGACGACAGCGCGACCGTCATGGACCCCGCCGTCGCGTTCCTGCATCGCGTCTTCGGTAGCCTGCGACGATGACCGGCGCTCCCCCGCCCAGCATCCACATCCGCGCGCTGTTGACCTGGTGCGCGATCTTCCCGCTCGTGACCCTCGGGTCGCTCGCCCTCGAGCCGTTCGCCGGGGGCTGGCATCCGGTGCTGCGCACTTTCGTGCTGACCCTCGTCGTGGTGCCGCTGGCCGTCTACGTGGTGGTCCCGCAACTGCTGCGCCTGCACGGCGCGTGGGCACGGCGGCGCGCTCGGGACGACGCGGGCTGACCGGCTTCGCGCTGCCTCCGCCGCACTCGAGCCCGGCCGCCCGCGCACACCCTCCGCGATCTGCACAACCTCAGCCGCACACGCCCCGATCGGGCTGAGGATGCGCGGATCGCTGAGGTTGCGCGAACCCCTGAGGTTGCGCGAATCCCTGAGGTTGCGCGACCGGCACCCCGGCCACACCCGCACACGCTCCGCGATCTGCACAACCTCAGCCGGACACGCCCCCACGGGGCTGAGGATGCGCGGATCACTGAGGTTGCGCGAACCCCTGAGGTTGCGCGAATTCCTGAGGTTGCACGAATCCCTGAGATTGCGCGACCGGCACCCCGGCCACACCCGCACACCCTCCGAGATCTGCACAACCTCAGCCGCACACGCCCCGATCGGGCTGAGGTTGCGCGAATCCCTGAGGATCCGCGCCCCGGCACCCCGGCCGCCCGCGCACACCCTCCGCGATCTGCACAACCTCAGCCGCACACGCCCCGACCGGGCTGAGGATGCGCGGATCACTGAGGTTGCGCGAACCCCTGAGGTTGCGCGAATCCCTGAGGTGGCGCGAATCCCTGAGATTGTGCGGATCCCTGAGGATCCGCGCCCCGGCACCCCGGCCACACCCGCGCACACCCTCCGCGATCTGCACAACCTCAGCCGGACACGCCCCCACGGGGCTGAGGATGCGCGAATCCCTGAGATTGTGCGGATCCCTGAGGATCTGCGCCCCGGCACCCCGGCCACACCCGCACACCCTCCGCGATCTGCACAACCTCAGCCGCACACGCCCCCACCGGGCTGAAGTTGCGCGAATCCCTGAGGATCCGCGCCCGGCACCCCGGCCGCACCCGCACACCCTCCGCGATCTGCACAACCTCAGCCGCACACACCCCCACCGGGCTGAGGATGCGCGAATCCCCGAGGTTGCGCGAATCCCGAAGGTTGCGCGAACCCCTGAGGTTGCGCGAATCCCGAAGGTTGTGCAGCGCGCGTCACACCCGCGCGTCCACCGCCTGGTCGGCCACGGGCACCAGTCGCGTCAGCTGCGTGACGTGGCGGGGCTCGAGCTCGTCGAGCGACGAGACGCCCAGCAGGGTCATGGTGCGCTCGATCTCGCTGCGCAGGATCGCGATCGTGCGGTCGACGCCCTGACGCCCGCCGGCCATGAGGCCGTACAGGTACGCGCGGCCGATGAGGGTGAACTTCGCGCCGAGGGCGATGGATGCCACGATGTCGGCGCCGTTCATGATGCCGGTGTCGACCATGACCGTGGCGTCTTTGCCCACCTCGCGCACGACCTTCGGCAGCAGGTGGAAGGGGATGGGCGCGCGGTCGAGCTGGCGGCCGCCGTGGTTGGACAGCACGATGCCGTCGACGCCGAGGTCGACCAGGCGCGCGGCATCCGTCACGTTCTGCACGCCCTTGACGACGATCTTGCCGGGCCACATGCCGCGGATCACGTCGAGGTCGTCGTAGCTGATCGTGGGGTCCATCGCGGCGTTCAGCAGCTCGCCGACGGTGCCGCCGGTGGTGCTGAGCGAGGCGAACTCGAGCTTGGGGGTGGTGAGGAAGTCGATCCACCACCAGGGGCGTGGGATCGCGTTGACGATCGTGCCGACCGTCAGCTGCGGCGGGATCGAGAAACCGTTGCGCTTGTCGCGCAGGCGGGCGCCGGCGATGGGAGTGTCGACGGTGAACTGCAGGGTGTCGAAGCCGGCCTTCGCCGCGCGCTCGACGAGACCGTACGAGATCGAGCGGTCTTTCATGACGTACAGCTGGAACCAGTTGCGGCCGACCGGGTTGGCCGCCTTCACGCCCTCGATCGAGGTGGTGCCCAGGGTCGAGAGCGTGAACGGGATGCCGGCGGCCGCGGCCGCGGAGGCTCCGGCCGTCTCACCCTCGGTCTGCATGAGACGCGTGAAGCCGGTGGGCGCGATGCCGAAGGGCAGGGCGGAGGGTCCGCCGAGGATCTGGCACGAGGTGTCGACGTCGGCGGCGGGGCGCAGGATGTCGGGGTGGAACTCCACGTCTTCGAAGGCGCGGCGGGCGCGGTCGAGCGACAGCTCGCCCTCGGCGGCGCCGTCGGTGTAGTCGAATGCCGCCTTGGGCGTGCGGCGCTTGGCGATCGTGCGGAGGTCCGCGATCGTGAGCGCGGCGTCGAGGCGACGCTTGCGCGCGTCGAGCTCGGGCTTCTTGAACTGCATGAGCTCGAGGAGCTCGCCGACCTTCGGCAGCTGACGCTGAACCATGGGGGATCTCTCTTTCATGTGGTCTGACCACATCGTACGCCCGCTCCGACGAGGCGGGAAGGGGTTTCAGGAACGCGGCTCGTAGCGCCGCAGAGGAAAGGCCGCGGCCACTCGCGCCCGGAGGTCGGCCAGCGAGGCGTGCGGACCGAAAGCCCCGAGCGCCCGCGCCTGCACGAGCACGTTGCCCAGCGCCGTCGCCTCGACGGGACCCGCCAGCACGGGCACCCCCGACCGGTCGGCCGTCGCCTGGCACAGCAGGGCGTTGAGCGCTCCGCCGCCGACGAGGTGCACGACGTCGAACTCGCGGTCCGCGAGGGCCGCCGCCTCACGCAGGGTCGTGGCGAACGCCTGCGCGATGCTCTCGACGATGATGCGCGCGAACATCGGGCGCTCCGAGCGACCGGGGGCGTCGCGCCCGAGCAGCGCCGCGATGCGCGTCGGCATGTCGCCGGGAGCGGCGAGCGAGGGGTCGTCGGCGTCGAACAGCCGCGCCGGCACCGAGACGGAGCCCGCCGCAGCCAGCAGCCGACCGAGGTCGACGGGGGCGCCGTCGGCCTCCGACCACGCCCGCACCGTCTCGCTCAGCAGCCACAGACCGGTCACGTTGTGGAGGAAGCGGATGCGCCCGTCGACACCGCCCTCGTTGGTGAAGTTGGCCGCGCGTGCGGCATCCGTGACGATCGGCGCCTCGAGCTCCAGGCCCACCAGACCCCACGTGCCGCACGAGATGTAGGCCGCGTTCGGCGACGACATCGGCACCGCGGCCACGGCCGAGGCGGTGTCGTGCGAGCCGACGGCGACCACCGGCAGCCCGCCGAGGTCGGAGGCCAGGCCCACGGTCTCGCCGGGGTCGACGAGCGGGGGCAGCACGGATGCCGGGATGCCCAGCATCGCGGCGAGCTCGGTGTCCCACTCCCCCGTGTGCACGTCGAGCAGGCCCGTCGTCGAGGCGTTGGTGCGCTCGGCGACGCGGCGGCCGGTCAGACGCTCGGCGACGAGGTCGGGGATCAGCAGGCTCGACTCGGCCGCGGCGAGCTGTGCCTCAGCGGCGTACTGGTACACCGTGTTGAAGGGCAGGAACTGCAGGCCGTTGCGGCGGTAGAGCTCCTCGAACGGAACGACCGCGTGCACGGCATCCACCCCGCGCGCGGTGCGCTCGTCGCGGTAGTGGAACGGCTCCGCGACGAGTTCGCCGTCGCGGAGCAGACCGTAGTCGACGGCCCACGAGTCGATGCCGACGCTCTCGATCGCGGGTTCGCGGCGCAGCGCCTCGGCCAGGCCCGCGCGCACGTGACCCCAGAGTGCCTCGATGTCCCAGTGCCAGCCGTCCTCTCGCTCGACGGGTCCGTTCGCGAAGCGCGCGACCTGCTCGAGCTCGAGCACTCCCTCGCCGACGCGGCCGATCATCACGCGACCGCTCGTGGCGCCGAGGTCGACGGCAGCGACGGCGCGGACGGGCCCGGCAGCGCCAACGCCGGCCGCGGGCGACGGCTGCGCCCGCGAGGCACCCGAGCCGGCGTCGCTCATCGCAGGAACGCCGCAGCGACACCCGAGTCGACGGGGATGTGCAGGCCCGTCGTGCGCGAGAGCTCGGGACCGGTGAGCACGTACACCGCGTCGGCGACGTTCTCGGGCACGACCTCGCGCTTGAGGATCGTGCGGTTGGCGTAGAACTGCCCGAGGTCCTTCTCATCGACGCCGTAGGTGGCGGCGCGGTTGGCGCCCCAGCCCGCGGCGAAGATGCCCGAGCCGCGCACGACGCCGTCGGGGTTGATGCCGTTCACGCGCACGCCGTGCTCGCCCAGCTCGACCGCGAGCAGGCGCACCTGGTGGGCCTGGTCGGCCTTCGTCGCCGAGTAGGCGATGTTGTTGGGCCCGGCGAACACCGAGTTCTTCGACGAGATGTAGATGACGTCGCCGCCCATCTTCTGCTCGATGAGGGCCTTCGCGGCTGCCTTCGCCACGAGGAACGAGCCCTTCGCCATGACGTCATGCTGCAGGTCCCAGTCCTTCTCGGTGGTTTCCAGCAGCGGCTTCGACAGCGAGAGCCCCGCGTTGTTGACGACGAGGTCGATGCCGCCGAACGCGAGCAGCGTCGCATCGATCGCGGCCTGCACGCCCTCGGCATCCGCGACGTTCGCGGCGACGCCGATCGCAACGTCGGTTCCGCCCAGCTCGGCCGCGGCGGCCTGCGCCTTCTCGAGGTCGAGGTCGGCGACGACGACGCACGCGCCCTCGGCGGCGAGGCGGGTCGCGATGGCCTTGCCGATTCCGGATGCCGCGCCCGTGACGAACGCGATGCGGCCCTGGTGCGTCTTGGGCTTCGGCATCCGCTGGAGCTTGGCCTCCTCCAGCGCCCAGTACTCGATGCGGAACTTCTCGGCATCCGAGATCGGAGAGTACGTCGACAGCGCCTCGGCTCCGCGCATGACGTTGATGGCGTTGACGTAGAACTCACCCGCCACGCGCGCGGTCTGCTTGTTGGCGCCGTACGAGAACATGCCCACGCCCGGCACGAGCACGATGAGCGGGTCGGCGCCGCGGATGGCGGGGCTGTCAGCGTCGGCATGCGCGTCGTAGTACGCCTGGTAGTCCTCGCGGTAGGCGACGTGCAGCTCCTGCAGGCGGGCGATCGCGTCGTCGATCGAGGCGTCGGCGGGCAGGTCGAGGATCAGCGGCTTGACCTTGGTGCGCAGGAAGTGGTCGGGGCAGCTCGTGCCGAGGGCGGCGAGGGCGGGGGCCTTCTCGGATGCCAGGAAGTCGAGCACCGCCGCGGAGTCGGTGTAGTGGCCCACCATCGGCTTGTCGCTCGAGGCGAGCCCGCGGATGGTCGGGGCCAGCGCCGCCGCCTTCGCGCGACGCTCGGTCTCGGGGAGGGCCTCGAAGCCCGCGCGCACGCCGCCGAAAGGCTCGGCCGCGCCGTGCTCGTCGATGTAGGCCTGCGCGGTGTCGATGATCCACAGGCTGTTGCGCTCGGCCTCTTCGGAGGTGTCACCCCACGCGGTGATGCCGTGACCGCCGAGGATCGTGCCGATCGCCTGCGGGTTCCGCTCCTTGATCGCGGCGATGTCGAGGCCCAGCTGGAAGCCGGGGCGGCGCCACGGCACCCACACGACCTTGTCGCCGAAGATCTCGGTCGTGAGCTTCTCGCCGTCGGCGGCGGTGGCGATCGCGATGCCGGCGTCGGGGTGCAGGTGGTCGACGTGCGCGGCATCCACCAGACCGTGCATCGCGGTGTCGATCGAGGGGGCGGCCCCGCCCTTGCCGTGCAGGCAGTAGTCGAAGGCGGCGACCATCTCGTCTTCGCGCTCGATGCCGGGATACACATCCACCAGCGCGCGCATGCGGTCGAGGCGCAGCACCGCCAGGCCCTTCTCGGTGAGGGTGCCCAGGTCGCCGCCCGAGCCCTTGACCCACAGCAGCTCGACCGGCTGCCCGGTGACGGGATCGATGTCGGTGCCCTTGGCGGAGGTGTTGCCGCCGGCGTAGTTGGTGACCTTCGGGTCGGAGCCGAGGCGGTTGCTGCGCGCGACGAGGTCGGCGGCGGTGGAGCTGGTCATGACGTTCCTCACGGGTGAGAGCGACGGGAGAGGGAACCGGGGCGACGGTGATTCAGGGTCCGCCGCCCCGGTGATCGGGTCGTCGCGCGAATGCGTGCGACGAAAGGGTGAGCGCTCAGGCGCCCCAGCCGGCTTGCGTCCCGCCGACGCGCTCGTCGGCGATGCGGGGCAGGTGTCCGGATGCCGCGAAGGCGGCCATCGGGTCGGCGGGAAGGCCGCGCGACTCGCGCCACTCGGCGAGGGCCGGTCGCACGTCGGTGTAGAAGGCGTCCATCATCACCGCGTTGGCACCGAGCACGTCGTTCGCCTGCTGCGCCGCGGTGAGGGCGTCACGGTCGAGCAGCAGGGCACGGGCGGTCATCTCCTGCACGTTCAGCACCGAGCGGATCTGGCCCGGGATCTTGTCCTCGATGTTGTGGCACTGGTCGAGCATGAACGCCACGTCGGGGTTGTTCAGGCCTCCGCCGCGCACGACCTCGACGAGGATGCGGAACAGCTGGAACGGGTCGGCCGCGCCCACGATGAGGTCGTCGTCGGCGTAGAAGCGCGAGTTGAAGTCGAACGAGCCGAGCTTTCCGAGACGCAGCAGCTGCATGACGATGAACTCGATGTTGGTGCCGGGCGCGTGGTGGCCCGTGTCGAGGCACACCATCGCCTTCTCTCCGAGCGAGGCCACCTGCGCGTACGAGGTGCCCCAGTCGGGGACATCGGTGTGATAGAACGACGGCTCGAAGAACTTGTACTCCAGCACGAGGCGCTGGTCGTCGCCGAGGCGCGCGTAGATCTGCTGCAGCGAGTCCTGCAGGCGGTCCTGGCGGCCGCGCATGTCGTTCTGGCCGGGGTAGTTGGAGCCCTCGGCGAGCCAGATCTTCAGGTCGCGCGAGCCCGTGGCATCCATCACGTCGATGCACTCGAGGTGGTGGTCGATGGCCTTGCGCCGGATGCGCTCGTCGTGGTGGGTGAGGGCGCCGAACTTGTAGTCCTCGTCCTGGAAAGTGTTCGAGTTGACGGTGCCCAGCTTCACGCCCAGGTCTTCGGCGTGCCGGCGCAGGGCCGAGTAGTCGTCGACGAGATCCCAGGGGATGTGCAGGGCGACGGTGGGGGCGAGAGCGGTGAGGCGGTTCACCTCGGCGGCATCCGCGATCTTCTCGAAGGGGTCGCGCGGGGTGCCCGCGGTGGGGAAGACGCGGAACCGGGTGCCGGAGTTGCCGAACGCCCACGAGGGCAGTTCGATGGCCTGCGCCGCGAGGGCGTCGAGGATCTGGGGGCTGAGGGTGGTCATGACAGGGTCCTTCCCGCGTCTGCGAGCTGGTCGGCGAGGTGGAAGACCTCGGTGAGCGGTGTGGCCGCCTGGTCGGGACGACCGGCGAGGCCGACGAAGTAGGGGGCCATCTCCGCCTCCCACGCGGCGGCGATGGGCGAGGCGGCGAGGTAGGCCTGGGCGGCGGCGTCGTCGTCGGTCTCGTAGTAGCCGATCAGGCGCCCCTCCTCGCCGAGGAACAGCGAGTAGTTGCGGCGGCCGGCGGCGGCGATCTCGGCGAGCATCTCGGCGCGCACCGGGGTGTGGCGGGCGACGTAGTCGTCGACGAGCTCGGGCCGCACGCGCAGCTCGAAGCAGACGCGGGTGAGGTGGGCGGTCATCTGGTGGAGCTTCTCTTCCTCGAGAATGAATCGTTTCATTGCAGCATAGAACGACTGTGCCCGCGACGCAACACCAGGTCGTACCGCGCCCCTCCTCGAAGTGCCTCCGGGCGCCTGCGATATCGTCGACCAGAACTCGCGGGAAAGGCACGGTCGTCGATGGCGGTCAAGATCAAAGACGTCGCAGCCCACGCCGGCGTCTCGGTGGGCACCGTGTCGAACGTGCTCAACGGACGCGAGACGGTCTCGCCCGCCGCGGTCGAACGGGTGCGCGCGGCGATCGACGAGCTCGGCTACGTACGCAACGACGCCGCGCGCCAACTGCGCGCCGGGCGCAGCCGCAGCATCGCCCTCATCGTTCTCGACGTCGGCAACCCCTTCTTCGCCGCCGTCGCCCGCGGCGCCGAGGCCCGCGCCGCCGAAGACGGCTACGTCGTGCTGCTCGGCTCCAGCGGAGGCGACGCCGACCACGAGCGCCTCTACCTCGACCAGTTCCGCGAGCAGCGCGTCGTGGGGGTCCTGCTCACCCCGGCCGTTCCCGAGGGCGACGTCGTGCAGCACCTCTCGAGCGCGGGCGTTCCGCTCGTGCTGGTGGACGAGCAGACCGAGTCGGATGCCGCGTGCACGGTCTCGGTCGACGACGTCGAGGGCGGCCACCTGGCCGTCGCCCACCTGCTGGCCCAGGGGCGCCGCCGCATCGCTGTGGTCGCCGGCCCCTTGACCACCCGTCAGGTGGCCGACCGCCTCGAGGGTGCGCGCCGCGCCGTCGCCGAGGTCGACGGGGCGAGCCTCGAGGTCATCGAGACCGATGCGATGACGGTGCTGGCCGGCCGCGCCGCCGGCGAGGCGCTGCGCGAGCGCGACGATCGCCCCGACGCGGTCTTCGCCGCCAACGACCTGCTCGCCGTCGGCCTGCTGCAGGCGCTGACGATGCTCGGCGGCATCCGCGTTCCCGACGACATCGCGCTCGTCGGCTACGACGACATCGACTTCGCCGCGGCCACGGTGGTGCCCCTCACCTCCATCCGCCAGCCCGCCGAAGAGCTGGGCGCCACGGCCGTCGACCTGCTGCTGCGCCAGCTCGACGGTGAGCTCGACCCGGCCGAGCGGCAGGTGCGCTTCCGCCCCGAGCTCGTGGTGCGGGCCTCGAGCGGCTGACCCATCCCAACCGTCGGGCCTGGCTCCTCCTGCGAGGGGCCGGAGGGTTTCGGGGATCCCGCGCAGTCCGCGCATCCTCCGCCGCCCGAATCGCCTCCGCTCGCGTCGCGCGCCCCCTGCGCAGGGCTCCCCCCGCGGTCCGCCCTCCTCAGGGGTGTCGGGACAGACCCTCCCTCCGCGCACGGCCGGAGCGTACCGTCGACCCCGACACGACTCCGCCGGGGCGCATGCGTTCCCGGTTTCGACAGGATGCCGCGGCGGCGGCGCGAGAGGAATGACGCGATGCACACACGGATGTTGGGACAGGGGCTCGAGGTGTCGGCGGTCGGGCTCGGCTGCATGGGGATGTCGCAGTCGTACGGCCCGAACCCGGGCGACCGCCAGGACATGATCGCCGTGCTGCGCTCGGCCCTCGATGCGGGAGTCACCTTCTTCGACACCGCGGAGGTCTACGGCCCGTACGACAACGAGGAACTGGTCGGCGAGGCGCTCGAGCCCCTCCGCGACCAGGTCGTCATCGCGACCAAGTTCGGGTGGGACATCCGTGACGGCGCGATGGCCGGACTCGACAGTCGACCCGAGCAGATCCGCCGCGTCGCCGACGCGTCGCTGAAGCGCCTGCGGACCGACGTGATCGACCTCTTCTACCAGCACCGCGTCGACCCCGACGTGCCGATCGAAGACGTGGCGGGAACCGTGGGCGAGCTCGTCGCCGCGGGCAAGGTGCGCCACTTCGGGCTCTCGGAGGCGTCGGCGGCCACCGTCCGCGCCGCCCACGCGACCTTCCCCGTGACGGCACTGCAGAGCGAGTACTCGCTGTGGACCCGCGATCCCGAGGCGGAGATCTTGCCCACCCTCGCGGAGCTCGGTATCGGGTTCGTGCCCTTCAGCCCCCTCGGCAAAGGCTTCCTCACCGGCACCGTCGACGCCTCGACCAGCTTCGGCGAGGGCGACATCCGCACGCGCGTCCCCCGCTTCGAGGCCGACAATCTCGCCGCGAACCAGGCGCTCGTCGCGCACGTGCGCGAGCTCGCCGAGCGCATGGGCTGCACACCGGGGCAGATCGCACTCGCCTGGCTGCTCGCCCAGGGTCCGCGCATCGTCCCCATCCCCGGCACCCGGCGCACGGAGCGGATCGTCGAGAACGCGGGGTCGACCGAGGTGGCCCTCTCCGCCGACGAGAAGGCCGACCTCGACGGTCTCGCCCGCCGCATCGGTGTGCACGGCGACCGCTACAACGCGCAGCACATGGGGTTCGTGAACCGCTGAGGCACACGCGCGAGGCCCCGACCGTCTCAGTGACGGTCGGGGCCTTTCTGTGGCGATCGATCAGAAGTCGAAGTCGCCGATGTTCTCCTTGGTGAAGACGAACGGGTCGCCGAGCAGCACGGTGGCGTCCGCCCCGACCTCGAAGGTGCCGAGCTTGCCGGCCTCGAACGAGTCGCCTTCCTTGCCGGTGATGGTGCCGTCGATGAGGGCCTTGGTGGCGTAGGCGCTCAGGTAGCCGAGGTCGGCCGGGTTCCACAGCGCGAACGACGTCATCGTGCCGTCCTGCACGTACTCGCGCAGCTGGTTCGGGGTGCCGAGACCGGTGAGCGCCACCTTGCCCTTGAAGCCGGAGGTCGACAGGTAACGCGCCGCCGCCGTGATACCGACCGTGGTCGGCGAGATGATGCCCTTGAGGTTCGGGTACGTCTGGAGCAGTGCCGCGGTGCGGTCGAACGACGTCTGGTCGTCGTCATCGCCGTAGACGGTGTCGACGAGCTCGATGTTCGGGTGGTTCGCGGTGAGGTCGCTCTTCATGAGCTCGATCCAGGCGTTCTGGTTGGTGGCGTTGGCCGCCGCCGAAAGGATCGCGACCTGACCGGAGTCGCCGATCTGCTCCGCGATCAGATCGACCTGCGCCTTGGCGATGCCCTCGGCGCTCGCCTGGTTGACGAAGAGGTCGCGGCACTTGGCGTCGGTGTCGGAGTCGAAGGTGACGACCTTCACCCCGGCGCTGCGCGCCTCGTCGAGCGCGTCGCAGATGGCCGACGGGTCGTTGGCCGAGATGACCAGGCCGCCCACTCCCTGCTGGGCCGCGGTCTGGATGTACTGCACCTGCGAGGTCGGGGTCGCCTCGCTCGGGCCGACCTGCTCGAAGGTGCCGCCGAACTCGGTGATGGCTTCTTCACCGCCCTTGTTCGAGGTCTCGAAGTAGGGGTTGCCCAGGTTCTTGGGCAGGAAGGTGATGGCGAGGTTGCCGCCGTCGCCGCCGCCGTCGCCGGCGTTTCCTCCGGCACTGCCGCCGGAGCAGCCGGTGGCGACGAGCGTGACCGCCAGGGCCAGGGCGGCGGCTGCGGTGCCGACGCGGGTCTTGCGTGTGAATGCGAACATCGTTGTTTCCTTTCGTTGGACAGACGGTGGGATGCAGGTCAGACGGATGCCGTCGGGGCGACGGAGCGCGCGTTCTTCCTCTTGCCTGCTGCGGCGGCGCGACGGCTCTGCAGCCAGGCGAGAAGGCTGGCGGACACCACCGAGAGCACGAGCAGCAGCCCGGTGATGACGTTGATGATGTCGCTCGTGACTCCGGCGAGACGGAGCGCGCTGCCGAGCGTGCCGATCAGTAGAACGCCCGCGATGACGCCGTGCAGGGCGCCGCGGCCACCGAAGATCGACACTCCGCCCAGCAGCACGGCGGCGATCACCTGGAGCTCCATGCCCATCGCGTTCTCACCGCGGGCGTTGCTGTAGAGCAACGTGAAGTACACGCCCGCGAAGCCCGACATCGCTCCGCTCATCACGAAGAGCACGAACTTGGTGCGGCCGACGTCGATGCCCGAGAACTGCGCCGCCTCTTTGTTCAGGCCGATCGCGTACAGCGAGCGCCCGAAGGGTGTGAGGTGCAGCAGCACCGCGAAGACGATCGCCAGCACCGCGAACGGGATCATGATAAGCGGAAGCGGGGTGCCGGGGATGTTGGCCTTCGCCAGATCCGTCCAGGTCTCGGGGAACTCGGTGACGGCCTCGGTGCCGAGCAGACCGACCGCGATGCCGCGGAAGAGCGCGAGCGTACCGATGGTGACGGCGAGCGAGGGCAGGCCGACGACGGTGATGAGGAAGCCGTTCACGGCCCCCGCGACGACGCCGACCACGATCGCCGCGAGACCGGCGAGTTCGAAGGGCCACCCCGCCTGGGTCAGCACGCCGACCGTGACACTCGAGAGGCCCACGATGCTCGCGACCGAGAGGTCGATCTCCTCGGTGATGATGATGAGCGTCATCGGCAGCGCGATCAGCAGGATCGGCGCGATGTCGCGCAGCAGGTAGGTGACCGTCAGGGGGCTGTCGAAGTTGCGGACGGTCGCCAGCGACACGACGATGACGAGCACCAGGATGCCGATGATCGCAGCCTCGCGCGTGAGCACGGCACGGCGCCAGAACGGTCTGGCGTGCGCCCGGTAGGTGCGGGCGCGTTCGTCGACGGTGGTGGAGGTCATCGACCCGTCTCCCTCTCTGCGGTGAGCTTGCGCGACTGGCGGACGGCCAGCACGCGGTCGAGCACGATGGCGCCGAGGATGAGCGCACCGACCACCGCCCGCTGCCAGAAGTCGTCGATGCCGAGGATCGGCAGGGCGCGGTTGATGGTCAGCAGCAGGTAGGCGCCGATGGCCGCGCCCCAGACCGTGCCGACGCCGCCCGAGATGGCGACGCCGCCGATGACGGCCGCACCGATCGCCTGCAGCTCCCAGCCGAAGCCGGCGTTCGAGGCGACGGTGCCGTAACGGGCGGCGTACAGCACGCCGGCCAGGCCCGCGAGGGCGCCGCTCGTGACGAAGGCGCCGATGATGCGGCGGTTGACCTTGAGGCCGTAGAGGTGGGCCGCGGCCGGGTCGGAGCCGATCGCGTAGAGCTCTCGTCCGCTGCGGAGGTTGCGCAGATACCAGGCGGCCGCGATGAGCACGACGACGGCCAGGATCGTCAGCAGCGGGATGCCGAGCACCTGGCCCGTGCCGAGGTCGCGGAAGCTGCCGGGCAGGTCGGAGGCGTTGACGCGGTTGCTGCCGGCCCACGCGACGTTGATACCGCGGTAGATGTACATGGTGCCGAGCGTGATGACGAGGGCGGGCACCTTGGCGTAGGCGACGAGGGCACCGTTGACGAAGCCGAGGATGCCGCCCACCACGATGCCGGCGATGAAGACGACGACGAGGGGAAGACCCGGCACGTCGATGAACAGGCGCCCGGTCAGATAGGCCGTCAGCCCGACGACCGAACCGACCGAGAGGTCGACGTTGCGCGTGATGATGACGATCGCCTGTCCCACGGCGACCAGCAGCAACAGCGATGGCGTGAGCAGCAGATCGCGGAAGCCGTCGGACGAGAACAGGAACGTCGGGTTGTTCAGCGTCGCGACGACGATGATCAGCACCAGGGCGAGCACGATGCCGCTCTCGCGCGCCGTGGCGACGTGCGAGACGAGCTTCGCGGCGGGGCTGGTGCCCGGGCGAACGGGGGTGGCGGTGCTCATCGGGAGCCCTCCGCTTCAGGGGTGGTCGGGGTGGACAGCGGGCGTGCGGCGATCACAACGACGCCCCCGCTTCGGCGGTCGCGGCGTACATGACGGCCTCGGGAGTGGCATCCGCTCGTGCGAACTCTCCGGTGAGCCGGCCCTCACGCATGACGAGCACGCGGTCGGCCATGCCGAGAACCTCGGGCAGCTCGCTCGAGATCATGAGGATCGCGAGACCCTGCTGGGCGAGCTCCGACAGCAGACGGTGCACCTCGGACTTCGTTCCCACGTCGATGCCTCGGGTGGGCTCATCGACGATGAGCACCTTGGGCTCGGTGGCCAGCCACTTGCCGATGACGACCTTCTGCTGGTTGCCGCCGCTGAGGGTGCCGGTCGTGGCGTCGAGCGCCGCCGTCTTGACCTCGAGGCGGCTCGCCCATTCGCGCGCGGCGCGGTTCTCGTCGGCCGAGCGCAACAGGCCCCAGCGCGAGAGCTTGGAGCGGATGGCGAGGGTGATGTTGCGCGAGACGCCCTCGTCGAGCACGAGTCCCTGCTTGCGCCGGTCTTCGGGGACGAGGGCGAGACCGCGCGCGGTCGCCCGGCGCACGTCGCCCTTCGGCAGCGCGGCCCCGTTCAGCCGAACGGTGCCCGTCTCGTAGGGGTCGACACCGAAGATCGCGCGGGCGACCTCGCTGCGTCCCGCCCCGACGAGTCCGGCCAGGCCGACGATCTCGCCCGCGCGGAGCGAGAACGACACGTCGCGGAACACGCCCTTGCGCGTGAGGCCTTCGACCTCGAGCACCACGTCTCCGGGCGTCGAGGGGAGCTTGGGGAACAGTTCGGTGACGTCGCGGCCGACCATCTGCCGCACGAGATCGTCGACGGTGGTGTCGGCCAGCGGCGTGGTGTGCACGTAGGCGCCGTCGCGCATCACGGTGACGGTGTCGCACAGGGCGAAGACTTCGTCGAAGCGGTGCGAGATGAACAGCAGCGCACGGCCCTCGTCGCGCAGGCTCCGTGCCACCGCGAACAGACGCTCCACCTCGACGCCGCTGAGCGCCGCGGTCGGCTCGTCCATGATCAGCACGCGGGCGTCGAGCGAGATGGCCTTGGCGATCTCGATGATCTGCTGGTCGGCGATCGACAGGCCCTCGGTGACCCGATCGGGGTCGAGCGCGACGCCGAGACGCTGGAAGATCTGCGTCGCCTCCTCGCGCATGGCCGCACGGTCGATGCGTCCGAGACGACCGGTGGGCTGACGCCCCATGAAGATGTTCTCGGTCACCGACAGGTCGGGGAAGAGGGTGGGCTCCTGGTAGATGACGGCGATGCCCGCGGCCTTGGACTGCGCCGTGCTGGCGAAGTCGACGCTCTCGCCGTCGAGCAGGAAGTCGCCGTCATCGCGGCGGTACAGGCCCGCGATGATCTTGACGAGCGTGGACTTTCCCGCGCCGTTCTCGCCGATCAGCGCGTGGATCGAGCCGCGGCCGAGCACGAGGCTCCCCGAACGGAGGGCGACCACCGGGCCGAACGACTTCATCACGCGCCGGAGTTCGAGGGCGTGATCGGGCGTGGCGGGTGTCGCGGCCGTCGCGTCAGCCATGCTGCCTCCTCGTTGAGGGTGGAGCCGGTTGCCCGGCGGAATCTGAATCGTTTCAGATCGGATGCCAGTCACTGTAGGGTGAGGCCGACGACGCGGTCAAGTCAGGATCGTGTCGAGACCGGATCGTGACGAGAGGAGCCACTGTGACGGTGAGCATCCGCGACGTCGCGACCCTCGCCGGAGTCTCGGTGGGCACGGTGTCGAACGTGCTGAACAGACCGGATGCCGTGTCCGCGGCATCCGTGGAGCGCGTGAACTCCGCGATCGAAACCCTCGGATACGTGCGCAACGACGCCGCCCGACAGCTTCGCGCCGGCGTCAGCACGACGGTCGGTTTCGTCGCCCTCGACGGGCGCAACCCCTTCTTCGCCGACGTCGTCGCCGGTGCCGAGAACGAGGCCACCAGCCGGGGACTCGCCCTTCTGCACGGCAACAGCGACGAGGACGCCGCGCGCGAGTCGCTGTACATCGACCTGTTCGAGCAGCAGATGGTGCGCGGTCTGCTGATCGCCCCGTTCGGCGACGTCACCGCGAGGTTGAAGCGCCTCCGCGCCCGCGGCATCCCGTCGGTGCTCATCGACAGGTTCTCGGGCGACGGGTCGGTCTCGTCGGTGTCGGTCGACAGCGTCGCCGGGGGGCGCCTCGCCGCCGAGCACCTGCTCGAGCGCGGACGTCGACGCATCGCCTTCGTCGGCGGAGGGTTCGACATCCGCCAGGTCACCGACCGCCTCGCCGGCGCGCGCAGCGCGGTCGACAACAGCGAGCACGCCGGCACGCTCGAAGTGGTCCCCACCCACGCGATGACCGTGGACGAGGGCGTGTCGGCGGGGCGCCGACTGCTCGAGCGAGAGCGTCGCGATCGCCCCGACGCGGTGTTCGCCGCGAACGACCTGCTCGCCCTCGGCCTGCTGCAGAGCCTGGTCGTCGACGGTCGCATGCTCGTGCCGCACGAGATCGCGGTCGTGGGTTTCGACGACATCTCGTTCGCCGCGGCGGCCGCCGTGCCCCTGACATCCGTCCGTCAGCCGAGCGCCCTCATCGGCGGTACTGCCATGAGGATCCTGCTCGACGAAGCCCTCGACCCCGACCGCCCGACGCGTCAGACGGTCTTCTCGCCGCAGCTCGTCGCGCGGGCGTCGACGAGCGGCTGAGCATCGACGAGAGCCCTTGTTTTGAAACGATTCAGGGTGCCGATCTGAGGGAAAGACCGGCGGGCACCGCGTGCGGCACCCACCGGTCGAACGTCAGTGGGCCGGCATCCCCTCGGCGCCGTTGACCTGCTTCGCGGTCCGCACGAACGCCGCGAGCACGATCACCGCGAGTGACAGGCACGCCGCGACGAAGAAGGCGGTGTGGATGCCGGAGGCCGTGGCATCCACCATCGACGCGCCCTCGTTCGCCACCGCTCCCGCGGCCCCGACCGTCATGAGCGTCACGAACACCGCGGTGCCGATCGCCCCCGCGAGTTGCTGGACGGTCGAGACGATCGCGGAGCCGTGCGGGTACAGCGCCGGCGGGAGGGATCCGAGGGCGGAGGTCATGAGCGGCGTGAACATGAACGCCAGGCCCAGACTCAGCACGCAGTGCACCGCGATGACGAACCCGATGGGCGTCGTCGGCGAGAGCGTGGCGAAGCCCCAGAGGGCGACGCTGGCGACGACGGCGCCCGGGAGCACCAGCGGGCGCGCCCCGAAGCGGTCGAACAGGTTGCCGACGAGGGGGGCCATGAGACCCATCAGCAGACCACCCGGCAGGAGCATGAGCCCGGTGGGGAGGGTGCCGAGTCCCAGCACGTTCTGCAGGTAGAGCGGCAGCAGGATGAGCACGCCGAACAAGGTCGTCATCGCCACGACGACGAGGATCACCGCGACGGTGAAGCTCGAGTGCCGGAACACCCCGAGGTTCAGCAGTACGCGCTCGGTCGAGCCCAGGCGCACCTGCCGCACGACGAAGGCGCCCAGGGCGACCGCGCCGACGACGAGCGGGATCCACACCGGCACGAGCGCGTGCCCGCCGGCCGCCTCGCCGATGCTCGAGAGCCCGAAGATGAGACCGCCGAAGGCGAGCGCCGACAGCACGACCGACAGGACGTCGAGGCTCACGCGACGCGTCTCGGTGAGGTTCTGCACCCAGCGGGCACCCAGGGCGATCGCGACGAGGGCGATCGGGATCATCACGATGAACATCGCCCGCCAGGGGAAGACCGACAGGATCAGGCCCGATACGGTCGGACCGACGGCGGGCGCCACCGAGATGACGATGGAGATGAGTCCCATCATGCGTCCGCGGCGGTTCGCCGGGACCACGTTCAGCACCGTGGTGAACAGCAGCGGGATCATGATCGCGGTGCCCGAGGCCTGCACGATGCGCCCGATCAGCAGCACGCCGAAGCCCGGGGCGACGGCGGCGATGAGCGTGCCGACGGTGAACAGCCCCATCGCGGCGAAGAACAGTCCGCGCAGCGGGAAGCGCTGGATCAGGAAGCCGGTGGTGGGGATGACGACGGCCATCGTCAGCAGGAACGCGGTGGTGAGCCACTGCGCGGTGGCGGCGGCGATGTCGAGCTCGCGCATGAGCTCGGGCAGGGCGACGCCCATGATCGTCTCGTTGAGGATCACGACGAAGGCGGCGACCACGAGCAGGGCGATGACCGCCCCGGGGCGCGTGGCAGGCCGTGACGACGGGGCGGCGGTGGGGACTGTTCCGGTGGAGACCATAGGACGACCAATCTGAGCAGGTGGGGCCATGTTGGCAGTCACTGCCAACTAGACATCGACTACTGTATCGGATATGACCGCCCCGGATGCACCCGTCGAGGCACTCCGCGACCGCCGACGCCGCGAGACGTCGATCGAGATCTGCGCCGCCGCCCTCGACCTCTTCGAAGCCAAGGGCGTGCACGGCACCACGGTCGACGAGATCGCCGCGCGCGCCGGGGTCTCACCCCGCACGTTCTTCCGGCTCGCGGGCACCAAGGAAGACGCGGTGTTCATCGACGACGGGCGCTTCGCCGACGCTCTGTCCGGGGTCGCCGACGTGGGCGACGACATCCGCGCACTCCTCTCAGCGCTTCGCGGGGTGTTCGCCCGCGAGTTGGAGCTTCTCGACGCCGACGCGCAGGCGCGCGAGCGCTACCTGCGGGTGCGCCGCCTCATCGCCCACGAGCCCTCGCTTCTCGGCGCCGCCGTGCGCCGCGAGGTCACCTCGGCCGACCGCTTCGTTCCCGAGCTCGCCGAGCGCATCGGCCTCGTCGATTTCGACGTCCGCACGGCGTTGGGGATCGCGGGGCTCGAGATGCGCACCACCCTCGACGAGTGGGCGCGCTTGCACGACCAGGGACAGACGCGATCGCTGGTCGACCTGCACCGCGACGTGGAGCGCAGGCTCACCCGCGCCGCCGGGGCCTGAGCTCAGGTCTCGCGCGTGATCGTGACCTTCACCTTGAGGTTGCTCTTGCCGGGGCCTGCGTACACCCCGCGCAGCGGCGGCACGTCGTTGTAGTCGCGACCGCGGCCGACGAGCACGTGGCGATCGCCGATCTCGATGTTGTTCGTCGGGTCGAAGCCCTGCCAGTCGCCCGCGAACCACTCCACCCACGCGTGCGACTCGCCGGTGACGGCTTCGCCCACCTCGGCGGAGGGCTTCGGGTGCAGATACCCCGACACGTAGCGCGCCGGGATGCCGACCTCGCGCAGCGCACCGATCGCGATGTGCGCGATGTCCTGACACACGCCCTTGCGGGCCTCCCACGCGTCGATGGCCGTGGAGGTCACGCCCGTGACGCCCTGCATGTAGTCGATCGCGTCGCCGATCGCCTCGGCGATCGCGTGGGCGGCGGGACCCGGGCGATCGTGCTGCGCCGCGATCGAACGGGCGAGCTCGGCCACCTCGGGGTGCGGCATGGTGCGTCGCGTCTGCGTCAACTGCTCGACCGTCGAGATCGACCGCCCCGCCTCGGCGGCCAGCTGCTCCCAGGTGATGTCGGCGTGCTCGATCGGTCGCGGGCGCACCTCGATGAGCGAGCGCGCCGTGATCGTCAGCGACGAGTGCGGCGACAGCACGTCGAACGCCGCAACGCGCGTGCCGAAGTAGTCGACGTACTGGTTGACCGAGGTCGAGGGCTCGATGTCGAGCGACGAGCTCAGCACGAACTGACTGTCGGTCGAGTGCGGCAGCATGCGCGCCTCGTTGTACGACGCGACGACGTCGCCCGGGTAGACGAACCCGGTCTGGTGCTCGATGCGCAGGCGTTTCATCCCCGACCCCTCGAAGTGCTCAGTGTGCCGACGGCCATGGCATCCGTCATGAGATCTCCCCGATCCACGACGGCTCGGCCTGCGTGGGGAAGAAGCGCGAACGGATCGCCTCCGACGCCTCGCGCGTGACCGTCTGCACGCGCTGCATGTGCTCGGGGAGCTCGGCGAGGATGTCGCTGATCGGGCGGTACTCCAGATCGTTGCGGATCTGCCCGAGGGCGCGCAGCACCGTGTTGGAGTGACCGACGCGGTCGGCGCGCGGGTCGATAGCGCTCATGCAGTCTTCGGCCCGCTGGATCGAGTAGATGATCGAGCGCGGGAAGAGGCGGTCGAGCAGCAGGAACTCCGCGGCGTTGCGGGCACTCGGCATGCCGCGATAGGTGCGGAGGTACGCCTCGTACGCCCCGCACGAGCGGAGGATCGTCGTCCACGACGGCCCCGACACCTCGGTCAGCGAGCGGGTCGCGAGCAGGCGCGCGGTCATGTCGGTGCGCTCGATGCTGCGACCGAGCGTGAAGAACTGCCAGGCCTCGTCGCGGTTGGTCGAGGAGTCGACGATGCCGATCGCGAGCGCCGCGCGTTCACGGGTCCACTGGAAGAACTCGTGCACCTTGTCGGTCTGCAGGCGTCGCGGCATCCGCGCGTTCGTGGTGTTGAGGATCTCCCACAGCTCCGTCGAGACGATCTCGCGCGCGCGGCGGGCGTTCTCACGCGCGGCGGTGAGCGAGTACGCGATGCTCGAGGGGTTCATGCGGTCGACGGCGAGACGGGCGAGCACGTCGTCGCGACGCACGGCCTCGAGATTCTCGGGCAGGGCCGAGCCCATCACGCTCAGCAGCGATCGACACGCGGTGTCCTCATCGATCCACGGGTCCTCCAGCAGAAGCTGCAGGTGCACGTCGAGGATGCGGGCGGTGCCGTCGCTGCGCTCGATGTAACGGCCGATCCAGAACAGGCTCTCTGCGATACGGCTCAGCATGAGCACCCCTTTCGGTCCCTGAGCCTGTCGAGGGGCCCTGAGCTTGTCGAAGGGTCGGCAATGCGGCTCAGCATCCCGGCACCTCCTCGCCCTGCTCGCGCGCCTGCTGCTGCTGTTCGGCCTGCGGACCGTGCTGCACGCCGGCATCCGCCTGCTGCTGCTGCTCCTGCTGGTCGCGGTCGGGGTGCAGATCGCGCGGTGCCGTGGCCGGCGCCGGCTGACCGTCGTAGATGATCGGGATCGCCTCGGTGACCGCGGCCTGGTCGGCGACGAGACCCGAGACGCCGTTGCCCTGGCCGTACTCGACGTGCGAGGGAGCCGAGCCGCCGACGATCCACGTGTCCTTCGAGCCGCCGCCCTGGCTGGAGTTGACCACGAGCTGGCCCTCCGGAAGAGCCACGCGGGTCAGACCCCCCGGCAGCACCCAGATGTCGTCGCCGTCGTTGACCGCGAAGGGACGCAGGTCGGCGTGACGCGGGCGCATCCCGTCTTCGACGAGCGTCGGGATGGTCGAGAGCATGACCACGGGCTGGGCGATCCAGCCGCGGGGGTCGGCCTTCAGCCGCGTGCGCAGGGCGTCGAGCTCGGCGGGAGACGCGTCGGGACCCACCACAAGCCCCTTGCCGCCCGAGCCGTCGACCGGCTTCACGACCAGCTCGGGCAGGCGGTCGAGCACCTCTTCGAGAGCGCCCGGGTCTTCGAGCCGCCAGGTGTCGACGTTCTTCAGGATCGGCTCCTCGGCGAGGTAGTACCGGATCAGATCGGGCACGTACGTGTAGAGCAGCTTGTCGTCGGCGACGCCGTTGCCCACCGCGTTGGCGATGGTGACGTTGCCCAGGCGCGCGGCGAGCATGAGGCCGGGAGCCCCGAGCATCGAGTCGGCGCGGAACTGCAGCGGGTCGAGGAAGTCGTCGTCGACGCGGCGGTAGATCACGTCGACGCGCTGCGGGCCGCGGGTGGTGCGCATGAACACCTTGCCGCCGACGCTGAGCAGGTCGCGCCCCTCGACGAGCTCGACGCCCATCAGGCGCGCGAGCAGCGTGTGCTCGAAGTAGGCGGAGTTGTAGACACCCGGCGTGAGCACGACGATGTTCGGGTCGTCGATCCCGGGCGGGGCCGAAGCGCGCAGGGCGGCGAGCAACTTGTTGGGGTAGTCGCCGACGGGGCGCACGCGCATCGAGACGAACAACTCGGGCAGCGTCTGCGCCATGACGCGGCGGTTCGAGATGACGTACGAGACGCCCGAGGGCACGCGCACGTTGTCTTCGAGCACACGCATCTCGCCGTGCTCGTCGCGGATGAGGTCGATGCCCGACACCTGGATGCGCACGCCGTTGGCGCTGCGGATGCCGGCGGCCTGACGGTAGAAGTACTGCGACGACGAGATGAGGCCCGCGGGCAGGATGCCGTCGCGCACGCAGTGCTGATTGCCGTAGGCGTCGTCGAGGAACGCCTCGAGCGCGCGCACGCGCTGCTTGACGCCGGCCTCGATGCGCGACCATTCGTCGTACGCGATGACCCGGGGCACAGCGTCGAGGGGGAACGGCCGTTCCTCCCCCGCGAAGTCGAAGGTCACGCCCTGCGCGAGGTACGAGCTCGCGAGCGATTCGGTGCGCCCGCGCAGTTCTTCCTGCGTCATCTGAGCGAGCGCTTGGTACAGCTCCCGGTACGCCTCGCGCGAGGGGGCGGCTTCTCCGGGACTCGCCGGAACGCCGAACATCTCGTCGAACGCCGGGATGCCGGATGCGGTCTTGCGCGGCGCCAGCGTGGAGCCGTAACCATCGAACAGGTCACCCATGCGTCGACCTTACCCAGCGACGTGTTGCGGACACGTTTCCCACCCGCCGCGGCGGCGCCGGGTCCGACGCGTCGCGCATGTCCGAGCCCCGCTGGGGGCCGCGAGGGTGCCGAGACTGCATCTCGCTGACAATCCGGCGTCAGCCTGCAACCACGTTGTCAGCGAGTTGCAGTCTCGGCGGCCCAGCCGCACGGCGCACGGGCCGCACGGCGCACGGGCCGCGCCGAGCGCACGGGCCGCGCGGCTCAGGTGCCGGGGCGCAGCACGACCTTGATGCAGCCGTCTTCCTTCTTCTGGAAGGTCTCGTACAGGCCGGGGGCGTCTTCGAGCGGGGCGTGGTGCGTGACCAGGTCCATGACCCCGAGCGGATCGGCGGGGTCTTCGACGAGCGGGAGCAGATCGTCGATCCAGCGCTTGACGTTGCACTGGCCCATGCGCAGGTTCAGCTGCTTGTCGAACATCGTCTTCATGGGCAGCACGTCGGCCTCACCCGCGTAGACACCGCTGAGCGAGACGGTGCCGCCGCGGCGTACGAGGTCGATCGAGGCGTAGACGGCGGCGAGACGGTCGAGTCCGGCCTTGTCCATGAGCTTCTGCGCGATCGGGTCGGGCAGCAGGCCCACGGCGCTCTGCGCCAGCTTGATCCCGCCGTTTCCGTGCGCCTCCATGCCGACGGCGTCGACCACGGCATCCGCCCCACGACCCTCCGTGAGGTCGAGGAGCTCGTCGACCACCGTGTCGGTGAGGTCGTACGTGAGCACCCCGTGCCGCTCTGCCATGGCGCGACGCTCGGCTTCGGGCTCGATCGCGAGCACGCGGTAGCCGAGGTGCACGCCGATGCGCGCCGCGAACTGCCCGACCGGGCCGAGGCCCATCACGGCGAGCGTTCCCCCCTCGGGCACGTTCGCGTACTGCACGCCCTGCCAGGCGGTGGGCACGATGTCGCTGAGGAAGAGGTAGCGGTCGTCGGGCAGGTCGTCGCCGACGCGGATGTGGTTGTAGTCGGCGAACGGCACACGCAGGTACTCGGCCTGGCCGCCCGGGACCTGGCCGTAAAGCTTGGTGTAGCCGAACAGGGCGGCGCCGCTGCCGTACTCGCGCACCTGCGTCGTCTCGCACTGCGACTGCAGGCCGCGGCGGCACATGAAGCAGTGTCCGCACGAGATGTTGAAGGGGACGACGATGCGGTCGCCGACGGCGAGGGTCGTCACGGCCGAGCCGATCTCGACGACGACGCCCATGGGCTCGTGGCCGAGCACGTCGCCCTTGTCGATGAAGGGCCCGAACAGTTCGTAGAGGTGCAGGTCGGAGCCGCAGATCGCCGTCGAGGTGATCTTCACGATCGCGTCGGTCGGTTCGAGGATCTGCGGGTCGGGGACCTCCTCGACGCTCACGTTGCGCTTGCCCTGCCAGGTCAGTGCCTTCATGGTCGTGCCTTTCGTTCCGGGGGACAGTCAGTCTGCGCTCGCGGCGCCGACGGGCGTGAGGTGGTTGACGAGCCCGGCGTGCAGCCCTAGGCACCCTCCGCGGTGAGCGGGGGCGCGTCGATCCATGCGTGCACGCGACGTAGGAACGCGGCGTATCCGGCGGGCGTGCGTCCGGTGAAGCGCCCCGAGGTCTCGACCTCGTGCTCGTCGCTCGCCCGCACCCGCGCGCCGACCGCCCGCGCGGCGTCGACGAGGGCGACGTCTTCGTGCAGGGCGAGATCGCGGATGCCGCCGACCTCGAGGTACGTGCGGGCCCGGATGCCGAGGTTCGCGCCGTGGACGTTCCCCGCCGGACGACCGCGAGGGTGGGTGGCACGCCAGTACGCCGCGTGGCGATCGCTGAGGTCGGCGAAGTCGGGACGCACGGTGCCCAGCACGACGTCGACACCGGCGTCCATGAGGTCGAGCTGGTGGGTGAGCCACTCGCGGGGCACCGTGGAGTCGGCATCCGTCATCGCGATCCACGTGCGTTCGGGATCCGCATCGAGCGCGGCGAGACCGTGAGCCACGCCGACGCGGCGAGCGGTGCCGACCACCCGCGACGAGATCTCTACCGCCTCGACCGCCCACCGGCGCACCTGCACCGCGGTGGTGTCGGTGCACGCGTCGAGCACGACGACGATTCGCGCGTCGAGATCGGGCTCGCGTTCGCGGGCATGGGCGACCGCGCGGGTGACCGTCGCGAGGCACCGCCCAATCAGCGCCTCCTCGTCGTGCGCGGGGATCGCCACCACCACGGCCCTCACGGCACGAGTCCCGCCTCGACGGCCACCGACCGGGCCCCGGAGCGTCCGTAGACCTCGAGCACGAAGTCGTCTTCCTCGTGTCGCACGAGGCGCACCAGGGTCGGCACCGCGGCGAGCGCGGCGTGCACGCTGTCGCCGGAGCGCGGGTATTCGGCGACCGGATGCCGCCAGTGGCACGCGACCAGATGACCCTGGGGCTCGAGCGCGGCCGCCGCCGCGTGGAGCCCGGCCGCGAGGTCGGCGTCGTTCCAGTAGTAGGCCACCTCCGACAGCACGACGAGGTCGAACGCCCCGTCGGGCCATTCGGCGGGGAGCGAGGCGACGCGCAGCTCGACGTTCGCCCGCCCCTCGAGTCGGCGCGCTGCCCGCTCCAGAGCTGCCGTCGACAGGTCGACGGCCAGCACCCGGTCGCCGCGGTCGGCGAGCTCCCCCGTCAGCGCGCCGGTCGAGCACCCCGCCTCGAACACCGCGCGGTACCGCCGCCGGGGCAGGGCCGCGAGCAGCACCGCCCGCTTGCGCTGCTCGTACCAGCGCGAGTCAAAGCCCCAGGGGTCGTCGTGGCGGGCGTACATGCCGTCGAAGTACTCGGGGCCGACGCTCGCGGCGGCGGGTTCCGGCGCGAAGAAGACCTCCTCGTCGCGGGTGAAGTGGACGTGCATGCGCGCGTGGATCATCGGTTCGTCACCGGGCGCGGCCGACAGGGCCGACAGCTGGCTCTCGTGCGCGCGCAGGGCGCGGGCCTTGGCCTCCCGCGCCGCGTCGTCGAGGGCGAGGCGCTCGGCCCGGGCCCAGGGCACGTCGTCGGGACTCCCCCAGTGCCACAGCCAGATCGGGAAGGCGCGCGAACGCACACCCCGCTGCGCAGAGACCTCTTCGACGACCTCGCCCACGACCCGGTGGTCTCGGTGGCCGTCTCCGCGCCAGGGCGACAGCACCAGCACGCGGTCGTCGCCGGCGCGGTCGAGCTCGTCGTGCAGGGCCGCGGCGATGCCGTCGCGGTGCGCGTCGGTGCCCCCGTCGGGCAGGCCGAGGAACCGCGGCGCGCCCGCGACCCCCACCGCCTCGACCGCCACGGCGACCTCTCGCCGGCGCAGGAGGCCGAGGGTGGCGGGGCTGTGGGTCGGCGAGTCGGGGTGCGAGCCCTCCCCGTCGGTCACGATCACGATCTCGACGCGGATGCCGCGGGCCGTCGCACTCGCGAGCAGACCGGCGGCTCCGAGGCTCTCGTCGTCGGGGTGCGCGGCCACGACGATCACCCGGTCGACGTCGAGGTCGAGAGGCGGTAGGTCGCGCGCGTCGAGCGCGGTCGCCCAGACCGACTCGTCGGTGCCCGGGTCGCGGTGATCGAAGCTCACCATGCGCCGTCTCCCGCCGCGACGTCGGCGCCGATGCGGGCGAGGTCGCGATCCGCATGATGCTGCCGCACGTACACCTGGAGGTCGGCCACGCGTCGGGCGTGCGCCTCGTCGGCGGTGAGGGGCAGCGGACCCAGGGCGTGTGCGGAGCTCGCGATCACCGTCTCGACCGCGTCGGCCACGACGGTGCGCGCGCGGGCTGCGCGCAGGCCCTGCTCCGCCGAGCCGCCCGCCGCGAGGACGCCCGCCGTCTCGACGAGGGCGGCCCGCGCCGCCCACAGCGCGACGTCGGCGCGACCGAGGTGCATCGCGGCCACCTGATCCGCCCTCTCGGACCGCGCGGCGTCGCGCAATGCCTCGCGCAGCGGAACGGCCCCGCCCCACCAGCACGCGGCGACACCGACGCCGCCGTGCGCGAAGCCGGGGCGCCGCAGGTACCACCCGGGGTCGCCGACCGGCACGGCGACGGCGCCGTCGACGTCGATCGGCGCGCTGACGACCTGCGCGAGCCCGCGGGCATGCCAGGGCCCGGGCCGCGCGGTGACCGCGGGGTCGCGCAGGTCGAGGGCGAAGAGTTGTCGGCGGTCGTCGTCGACCCAGGCCGTGACCAGCGCGTGCGAGAGGTGGGCGGCCAGCGAGCACCACGGCTTCGTGCCGTGCAGCGTCCAGGTGCCGCCGTCGTTCCGCGCCTCGAGGCGCATGCCCGCGCCTTCCGCGGCGAAGACCCCCCACGTGGCATCCAGATCCACGGCGATCTCGAGACCGGCGGATGCCGCTTCGTCGAGGATCGACAGCGCGTCGAGGTGCGGCTCGAGCACGCGGGCGGCGGCCACATCGCGCGCCGCGACCGAGGCGAGCAGCTCCCACCGGGCCGCGAGCGTCGTCGGCAGGCGGACTCCGCCCGCCCAGGCGAGCGTCGCCGCGATGTCGCGGCCGAGGGAGGGCGTGGCATCCGCCGCGCGCAGCACCCCTCGGACGCCGTCAATCGCGGCGTCGTCGAGAGAGTCGGAGGAGAAGAGCAGGGGGAACGGGAGGGGGGAACCGTCGGTCACCTCCCGAGCATCGGCGGCACCACGGCGCGTCACCTAGATGCTTGACACGCGCCGCGTTCGTCCGGTGAGTTCGCGGCTCAACCGCGGTGCCGTGACAGGCCGCGGGCGCCGAGACGGCATCTCGCTGACGAACCCGTGTCAGGCTGCAACCCACTTGTCAGCGGGATGCCGTCTCAGCGCCCCACCGCGCCGCCCGCCCCTGCCGGGCCCCTCACGCCGGTACCGACGGCCCGAGCACCGCCAACAGCCGCAGCTTCTCGGCGCTCTCGGTGCCCGGGGCCGCGGTGTAGACGAGCAGCGAGTGCGCCGTCTCGGGGTCGACGAGACTCTGGCAGTGCACCTCGATCGTGCCCACGCTCGGGTGCACGAAACGCTTGGTCTCGACGGGGCGCAGGCCCACCTCGTGCCGGTCCCACAGCTCGCGGAACTCGGCACTGCGCCCGCGCAGGTCGTCGGCGAGCTCGGCCGCGTATGAGCCCGGTCCTCGGCGCCCCACGAGCTCGCGGAGCCCCGCGGCGAACAGCCGGCTCAGAAACGCGTGGTCGCGCGGGTCGTACAGCGCACGCGAGGCCGGATCGGCGAACCACCGGTAGCCGAGGCTGCGGTGCGCACCACGGCGCAGGGAGGCGTCGCCGGTGAGCGCCACGCCCAGGCGCGACTGCCGCAGGGTCTCGCCGAGCTCGGTGATGACCTCGGCCGGGGTGTCGTCGAGGCGGTCGAGCACGCGCAGCAGCCCGGGGCTGATGTGCTCGCCCCCGGTGCCGCGATCGGCGGGCACGTGCCCCGCGAGGCGGAACAGGTGGTCGCGTTCGGCGCGCGAGAGGTGCAGACCCTGGGCGATGGAGGCGAGCATCTGCTCCGACGGCTGCGGTCCGCGCTCGCGCTCGAGCCGGGCGTAGTAGTCGACCGACATGTGGCTGAGCGCGGCCGCCTCCTCGCGGCGCAGCCCTCGGGTGCGCCGACGCGCTCCGCGCGGCAGTCCGACGTCTTCGGGTTGCAGCGCCTCGCGGCGGGTGCGCAGAAAATGCGCCAGTGCGACTCGATCGATCACGGTGTCCCCCTCGACCTCCTGTCTACCCGGCGCTCCCGTGCGGTGCCAGGACGCGCCGATCCCCCTCTGAGCGGATGCCGCGACCCGGGCAGCCTCGGATCGACAGGCCCTGTCTTTGCGGCGTCGATCGCGCGACGCTGGGGGACACACCGACCAAGGAGACCGACATGGCCCGCAGCGACATCGACATCACCCTCCCCGACCTCACCGGCCGTCGTGTCGTGCTCACCGGCGGGAGCGACGGCATGGGCGTGGTGATGGCGGAGCGCCTCGTCGCCGCCGGCGCCGAGCTCGTGCTGCCCGTACGCAACCGCGCCAAGGGCGAGGGCGTCGCCGCGCGGCTGCGCGAGAAGACCCCCTCCGCGCGGGTCGCGGTGCACGACCTCGACCTGTCATCGCTGGCATCCGTCTCCGCCTTCGGCGACGCACTGCGGGCCGAGGGCGCGCCGGTGCACGTGCTGATCAACAACGCCGGCGTGATGACCCCGCCCTCGCGCCAGGTCACGGCCGAGGGGCACGAGCTGCAGTTCGGCACGAACCACCTCGGTCACGTCGCTCTCGTCGGGCACCTCTGGCCGCTGCTGAGGGCCGGGAACGCGCGCATCGTGTCGCAGGTGAGCGTCGCGGCGCGCAGCGGTCGCCTCGCCTTCGACGACCTCGACAGCGAGCGCTCGTACGACGGCGCGCGCGCCTACGGCCGCTCGAAGATCGCGCTCGGGCTGTTCGCCCGTGCGCTCGACGAGCGGTCGAGGCGCGAGGGATGGGGCGTGCGCAGCGTGGTCTCGCACCCGGGTATCGCCCCGACCAACCTGCTCGCGGCCCGCCCCGAGCTCGGACGCGACGAAGACACCACCGGGGTGCGCGTGGTGCGCTGGCTCTCTGCGCGCGGCCTGCTGCTCGGCACGGTCGAGACCGCCGCGCTCCCCGCCCTGGCCGCGGCGACGACCGCCTCACCGCGCAGCGACGTGCTCTACGGTCCGACCGGCTTCGGTCACGTGGGCGGCGCCCCCGGCACCCATGCCCTCTACCCGCCGCTGCGCGATCTCGCCGAGGCCGATCGCGTGTGGGACGCGTCGCTCCCCCTCGCGGGGGTGGTAGATGCCTGGGCCTGACGGTTCCGGTTGGCTGTGAATCTCGCGCGCCCGGCGCCGGGGGCTCCGGCGGTCCATAGGCTCCCGGAGTGACCCCCGCATCTTCCCGCCGCCGCTATCTGCCGGCCATCGTCGCCTCGATCGCGGCCACCGTGCTCGGCGCCGGCCTCGGAGAGCTCGCCGCGGCGATCGTCGCGCCCACTGCGAGCCCGTTCGCCGTCATCGGCGGCGGCATGATCGACCTCGCCCCCGCGTGGGCGAAGAACCTGGCCATCGACCTCTTCGGCACGGGCGACAAGGCCGCCCTGCTGGTGGGCATCGCTGTGCTGCTGCTCGTCGTCGCGGGGATCGCCGGAGTCGTCGAACGACGCAAGGCACCGTGGGGACGGGTGATCCTGGTCGCCGTCGGGGTGGTCGGGGCGATCGTGTCGTTCACGCGGGCGGATGCCGGCACCCTCTCCCCCGTGCCGTCGCTGATCGCGGGGGCGGCCGCCGCTCTGGTGGCCGGGGTGCTGATCGCCCGCCTGCGTCGCGGGCGCGCGTCCGCGGCATCCGCTGACGACGACGGCGTCACCCGCCGGGGTGTTCTCGCCCTCTCGGGTGTGGCCGTGCTGGCCGGGGTGATGGCCACCGCCGGGTCGTTCGCGCTGAGCGGGGGCGCCCGGGCCGTCAGCGCGGTGCGCGCCGCGCTGCGCCTGCCCGCGCCCGCCGCCACGACGACCGTCCCTGCCGCGGCCGACCTCGGAATCGACGGGCTCTCGCCGGTCATCACGCCCTCGGCCGATTTCTACCGCATCGACACCGCCCTGATCGTGCCCCAGGTCGACCCCGCCACCTGGACCCTGCGCGTGCACGGCCTCGTCGAACAGGAGGTCGTGCTGCGGTGGGACGACCTGATCGCCCTCCCGCAGAAGGAGACCGTCGCGACTCTCGTGTGCGTCTCCAACGAGGTGGGCGGATCGCTCATCGGCACCGCGCGCTGGCTCGGCGTTCCGATCCGCGACATTCTCGCTCGAGCCAAGCCGACGGCCGAGGCCGACATGGTGCTCTCGCGATCGGTCGACGGGTTCACGGCATCCAGCCCGCTGGAGGCCCTCACCGACGACCGAGACGCGCTACTCGCGATCGGCATGAACGGCGAACCGCTGCCGATCGAGCACGGCTTCCCGGTGCGCCTGGTGGTGCCCGGTCTGTACGGCTACGTCTCGGCGACCAAATGGGTGAGCGAGCTCGAGGTCACCCGCTTCGACCGCGCCGAAGGCTACTGGACCTCGCGCGGCTGGTCGGAGCGCGGACCCGTGAAGCTGCAATCGCGCATCGACGTGCCGCGTTCGGGCGCGCAGGTCGCGGCGGGCGAGACCGTCATCGCCGGAGTCGCGTGGCAGACCCATGTCGGCGTCTCGGGCGTCGAGGTGCAGGTCGACGACGGACCGTGGCAGAAGGCGACGCTCGCGACCGCGATCTCGGCCGACACGTGGGTGCAGTGGAGCCTGCCGTGGAACGCCGCGAGCGGCTCGCACATCATCCGCTGCCGCGCGGTGTCGGCCACCGGCGAGACGCAGACCTCCGACACGGCCGCCCCCGCACCCGACGGCGCGACCGGCTGGGATCAGCGCACGGTATCGGTGGCCTGAGCCGGCCTCGCGTGAGGGGTCATCTTCGGTCGCCTGCGGCGTCCGGAGGCGACAGGAATCGACCCCTCACGCGGGGAATCGCGCTCAGCCCGCGAGCACGTGCCGGATCTGCTCGACGGCCCAGTCGAGCTCGGTCGCGCGGATCGTCAGCGGCGGGGCGATGCGGATCGTCTGACCGTGCGTGTCTTTCACGAGCACGCCGCGGGTGAGCAGCTTCTCGGCGATCTCACGGCCGGTGCCGTACGACGGGTCGATGTCGACGCCGGCCCACAGGCCCGCGATGCGCACGGCCGTGACGCCGTGACCGACGAGCGTCTGCAGAGACGCCTCGAGGTGAGCGCCCAGCGCCTTCGCGCGGGTCTGGAATTCTCCGGATGCCAGCATCTCGACGACCCGCAGACCCACGGCCGCAGCCAGCGGGTTTCCGCCGAAGGTCGAGCCGTGCTCGCCCGCGTGGATGACGCCGAGCACGTCGTCGTTCGCGACGACGGCCGACACGGGCAGGATGCCGCCGCCCAGCGCCTTGCCGAGCAGGTACACGTCGGGCACGACGCCCTCGCGGTCGCACGCGAAGGTCTCACCGACGCGGCCGAGGCCCGACTGGATCTCGTCGGCGATGAACAGCACGTTGTTCTCGGAGCAGATCGCACGCACGCGCTGCAGGAACCCCTCGGGCGGGATCACGACGCCCGCCTCGCCCTGGATGGGCTCGATCAGCACCGCGGCGGTGTTCTCGTCGATCGCCGCAGCGATGGCATCCGCGTCTCCGTACGGCACGTGCACGAAGCCCGGCGCGTACGGACCGAAGTCGTCGTGCGCGGTCGGGTCGTCGCTGAAGCCGACGATCGTGGTGGTGCGGCCGTGGAAATTGCCGTTCGCGACGATGATGGTCGCGGCATCCGGAGCGATGCCCTTGGTGCGATAGCCCCAGGCGCGCGCGACCTTGATGCCGGTCTCGACGGCCTCGGCACCCGTGTTCATCGGCAGCACGGTGTCTTTGCCGCAGAGCTGCGCGAGCGCCGTGGCGAAGGGACCGAGACGGTCGTTGTGGTACGCGCGGCTGGTGAGCGTGAGGCGTTCGAGCTGCTCGCGGGCGGCGGCCAGGATTGCCGGGTGACCGTGGCCGAAGTTCAGCGCGGAATAGGCCGAGAGCAGGTCGAGGTACCGCTTGCCCTCGACGTCGGTGACCCACACGCCCTCGGCGCGCGAGACGACGACCGGCAGCGGGTGGTAGTTGTGGGCGAGGTGCGCGCCCTCCTCGGCGATGAGACGTGCGCCGAGGTCGTCGACGGTGGTGCTCATCGCGATCCGCCCCGCAGTTCGAGCGTGCAGCACTTGATGCCGCCGCCGCCGAGCAGCAGCTCGGAGAGGTCGACCATGACGGGGGTGTAGCCGCGCTCACGCAGCTGCGCCTCGAAGCCGACGGCGCGCGGCGAGATGATGACGTTCTTGCCGTCGCTGGCCGAGTTGAGGCCGAAGACCGCGCCGTCGGCATCCGACACCCGGATGGCATCGGGGTAGCGCTCGCGCAGGATCGCCTGGCTCTTCTCGTCGAACGCGGTGGGGAGGTACGCGATGTTGGCCTTCTCCACTCCACCGGGGCCTTCGACGGGGTCGAGCACCGAGATCGCGGTGTCGAGGTGGTAGAACCGCGGGTCGGTCAGCGTCAGCGACACGACCTCGCGCGAGAACACCTCGCCGACCTCGCGGTGGCTGTCTCCGGTCGAGCGGAAGCCCGTGCCGGCGAGGATCGTGTCGCCCACGAGCAGGAAGTCGCCCTCGCCCTCGTTGACCTCGACGGGCTCGGCGACCTCAAAGCCGTTCGCCGCGAACCAGTCGATGAACGCGGGCGCCTCGGCGGCGCGCTCGCGGAAGCGGAACTTCGGGCCGTACGCGATGCCGTCGATCACGAAGCCGCCGTTGGCCGTGTAGACCATGTCGGGCAGGCCCTCGAGCGGGTCGATGAGCTCGATCTCGTGGCCGAGCGCGACGTAGGTGTCGTAGAGCGCCTGCCACTGCTTCACCGCGAGGTCGGTGTCGGTGGGCCGCGAGGGCTCCATCCACGGGTTGATGCTGTAGCTCACCGTGAAGTGCGAGGGGCGGCACATGAGGTACCGGCGGTGCTGCTGCACCCGCTCGGTCGCCGTCGCGGAGGCCACGTTCGATGTGGGCGTGGCGGTGGGGGTAGCGGACATCTCTGCTCCTCGGAGGAAAGGTGCGGCGGACGCTGTCCTGGGGCTCGGTGGCCCTTCGAACCCGGCGGCGCTCACCAGCTTCATGAGGCGCCGTGCGGGGAAAGGTCGGTCCGAGCACGCCGGTGTCATTCTCGCACGCGCGCGCGGAGGGGCGCGAGCGACGCGGCGGCTCGGCCCGGCGGCCGTCGCACGGCGTCATGCACCGCATGCGCCGCACCGCCCCGTGGGAGGATGGCGGCGATGTCTGCCACCCTCGAACATTCCGTCGTCCTCGACGAGGCCGCGGGGGTCGTCCGGATCCTCGATCGGCGCGTCTTCCCCTCCCGGCTGGAGTGGGTGGATGCCGCGACGCCCGACGAGGTCGCCGCCGCCATCCGCGACATGGTGACGCAGAGCTCGGGGCCGCTGTACGCCGCGACCGCGGGCATGGCCCTGGCCGCCCTGCAGGCGCGCGAGCTGCCGGTGGGCGAAGCGCGCACGGCCCTCGGCCGCGCCGGTCGGGCCCTCGCGACGGCGCGGCCGACGAACGCCCACCCGCGCGACGCCGTGGCCCGCATCCTCGCCGCGGGGCGCGACACCGACGACACCGCCGCCCTGGTCGCCGCCACCCTCGACACCGCGGCCGCCGTCGACCGCGACTACCGCGAGGCGAGCCTGCGCCTGGGCCGCGCGACGCTGTCGCTGCTGCCCGAGTCGCCGCGCATCCTCACCCACTGCTGGGCCGACGCCTACCTGTTCGGACTCGTCGCCGCCGCCCGCGAGGCGGGACGCGAGATCGAGTGGATCGCCACCGAGACCCGCCCGTACCTCCAGGGCGCCCGCCTGACGGCGCACTCGCTGCGCGAACTGGGCCAGAAGGTCACGCTCATCACCGACGGAATGGCCGCCGCCGCCCTCGCCTCGCCGCGGGGCGTCGGCTCGGGCCCGATCGACGCCGTCGTCACCGCCGCCGACCGCGTCGCCCTCGACGGCTCGGTGGTCAACAAGGTCGGCACCCTCGCCCACGCCGCCGCGGCGGCGGCCTTCGGCGTCCCCTACTTCGCGATGGTCGAGGCACCCGATCCCGGTGCTCCGAGCGGCGCCGACATCGTCATCGAAGACCGCGACCCGCGCGAGGTGCTCGAGGTGCTCGGGCAGCGCACGGCGAGCCCCCTCGTGACCGACGCCTGGTACCCCGCGTTCGACGTCACTCCCCCGCGTCTGGTCACCCGCATCGCCACCAGTCGCGGGACCTTCGAGCCGGCTCGCGTCGGCGAGCACTTCGAAGTCGACCCCGACGCGCCGGTTCCGCCCCCGGCCGTGGTGCGTCGCCGCGCCGTCGACGAGCCCGCGCCCTTCGCCGCGACCGCTCAGCCCGACACCATCGCCTTCCGCCCCATCCCGATCACCCCCACCGAAGAGGCCTCCGAATGACCCGCATCTCCGCCGACGTCGTCGTGCTCGACATCGAGGGCACCACCAGCGCCGCAGGGTTCATCCTCGGCGACCTCTACGACTACGCGCGCCCCCGCCTCGACGAGGTGCTGGGCCGCGACGACGACACCGTGCGCGCGGCGCGGGCCGACGCGATCGCCGAGACGGGGCTGGATGCCGACGCCACCGACGCCGAGATCGCAGAAGCGCTGCGCGGGCTCATGGCATCCGACGTCAAATCCACCCCGCTCAAGACGCTGCAGGGCATCATCTGGGCCGAGGGCTTCGCCGCGGGCGAGATCCACTCGCAGTTCTTCGACGACGTCCCCCCGCGCCTGCGCGCCTGGCACGAAGACGGCGTGCGCCTGGCCGTGTACTCGTCGGGCTCGATCGCCTCGCAGGTGCCGTGGTTCCGTCACGCACCCCAGGGCGATCTCACCGTGCTGGTCGAGGACTTCTTCGACACCGTCAGCGCCGGCCCCAAGAAGGAGGCGGCCTCGTACGAGCGGATCTCCGCTGCCCTGGGCGTCGCCCCCGAGCGCGCGCTCTTCCTCACCGACCACCCCGACGAGGTCACCGCCGCGCGCGCCGCCGGGTGGCAGGTCGTCGCCCTCGACCGCGCCGGCGAGCCGTGGGCAGGATCCGCCTTCGGCACCGAGACGGTCGCCTCGTTCGACGAGATCGAGCTCGCGCGATGACGCTCCCCGACCCCGACCGGGTGCGCGCCGCCGGAGCCGCCCTCGCGGCCGAGGCTTCGCGCTTCTCGGGCTACGGCTGGATGCGCGGCACCTCGGGCAACCTCTCGGTCGTCGTCGACCGCGACCCCCTCGTGCTCGCCGTCACCGCCTCGGGCCTCGACAAGTCGGAGCTCACCGAGCGAGACGTCGTGCTCATCGACGCGGCGGGCAAGGCGCTCGACCCGGGCGATGTCCGGCCACCGTCGGCCGAGGCGGGCCTGCACGCCCACATCGCCGCGCGCACGGGCGCGGGCGCGGTGTTCCACGTACACGCGTTCGATGCCGTGGTCGCCGGTCACCGTTGGCCCGAGGGCGTCGAGATCCACGACATGGAGATGCTCAAGGGCATCGGACACCTCGCGCACGGCCAGACCGTCACGGTTCCGGTGATCGCGAACGATCAGGACATGCGTGTCGAGGCCGCTCGCTTCGACGAGGTCTACGTACCCGCGACGACCGAGGTGCCCGAGGTGCCCGCGCTCATCGTCGCGAGCCACGGCATGTACGCCTGGGGCGTCGACGTCGCCGCGGCCCGCCGCCACCTCGAGATCGCGGAGTGGCTGCTGCGCTTCGCCGTCGCCACGCGCTGAGCGCCGGTCCGCGACCCCGCCTCAGCCCAGCAGCTCCACCGTCAGCGCGGTGAGCGTGCGCGGGTCACTGTCGTCCAACCGCGCGGTGCCGAGTCGGCGCGCGGCGAGCAGCACGAGCCGGGCGGCCTCCGCCTGCTCGGGCGCGGGCAGCGTGAGGATGTCGGCGACCTTCGAAAACCCCACGATGCGGCGCACGGCCTTCGCGGCGCCGTACACCGCGGCATCCGACCGCACCTGCGCGAGCGTGTGGTCGAGCACCTCGTCGCCGTATACGCGCGGGTCGACCCGGTCGGGCCAGCGCCGGCGGAACTCCGCCTCGAACGCGTCGACCAGCTGCACGGGCAGGCGCAGCAGGGTCTCGGCGTCGGCGGTGCGGCCGAGCACGTGGGCGCGGGCGGCGGCGATCACGAGGTTCGCCCACACGGCACCCAGGTCGAAGCCGGTCGGGCCGTAGGTGCCGAACTCGGAGTCGAACGCCCGCACCGACTCGCCCTCGGCCCGCACGAACACCGACCCGGTGTGAAGGTCGCCGTGCATGAGGCTCTGCGTGCTCTCCTGGAAGCGCTGCTTGGCCAGGCCCATCTCGCGCACGAACGCGCGATCGGCGCGCAGCTCGCGCACGTCGTCGGCGTTCGCGTCGAGCCAGCCGTTGTGCTCGTGGTCGACGTAGGGCTCGGTGAAGACGAGGTCTTCGGTGATCTCGCTGAGCTCGGGGTTGGTCGCCTCGGCGATGCGACGACGTCGCTCGGGCCCCGGCGTGCCGAAGACGCTGGTGGCGAAGCCGACGGCGCCCACGTACTCGCCGAGGTGCGCCGCGGCATAGGGGTGCAGGCGACCGGCATTGAGCTCTCCGCGCCACACGGAGTGGTCGCTGAGGTCTTCGATCGAGAGGGCGAGGTTCTCGGCGTCGAAGCCGTAGAACCCGGGCACGTGCGCGGGGTCGATGCGCTCGTGCGCGCCGAGCACGACGGCTTCGCGGGCCGCGCGCTCGCGGGTGAGCGGCCAGGTCGGGTCGACGCGCACGTGCGGTAGCGACTGCTTGACGACCACGCCGTTGCCGGCGGCATCCTTCACGATGAAGACGAGGTTCAGGTTGCCGTCGCCGACCTCGTCGACCGAGACGATGGATGCCGGATCGACCGGCCCCGCGAGGTGCGGGCGGGCGGCGAGGTAGGCGGCGACGGTGCCGCTGGTCAGCTGATCGGTGACGAGGGTCATGATGCGGTGGTGCTCCCGGCGACGATGGTGGTCTTGCGACGGCGGAACGTGAAGCTGAACAGCAGGGCGACCAGCAGCACGACTCCCTTGCCGAAGTCTTGGATGTAGTACGGCAGCCCCATCATCGAGAACCCCGTGACCATCACGGCGATCAGCACCGCGCCGAGGGCCGTGCCCCACGCGTTGGGGCGACCGATACCGAGCACCGACACCCCCACGAGCGAGACGGCCACGGCGTCGAGCAGCAGGCTGTTGCCGGCCGAGACGTCGCCCTGACCGATGCGGGCGGCCAGCACGAGACCGGCGATCGAGGCCAGGATGCCGCAGCCGATGTAGGCCGCGGCGCGATAGGCACGGACCCGGATGCCGGCGAGCCGGGCGGCCTCGGGGTTCGAGCCCACCGCGGCGAGCGCGCGGCCCCACCGCGTGCGGTCGAGCACGAACCACAGCACGATCGTGAGGCCGAGGAACAGCAGCACGGGCACCGAGACCGGGCCGATCGCGCCGCGGTCGAACCACAGGAAGTCGGGCGTGAACCTGCCCGGAGCGGTGGTGCCGTCGTCGAGGGTCATCTGCGACGAGATCGATTTGCCGTCGACGATGATGAGCTTGAGCCCCACGACGGTGAACATCGTGGCGAGGGTCGCGAGCAGGTCGGGGATGCGCGCGAACACGATCAGCGCGGCGTTGACCGCGCCGATAAGCGCTCCCGAGACGAGCACGACGCCCACGGCGATCCCGCCGACCTGACCGGCGATGACGAGGGTCCACGCGGCGATCGACACGGCGAACCCGGCGTTGGCGCCGACCGAGAGGTCGAGGCCGCCCACGGTCATCGCCAGGGTCACCCCGAGACCCGCGATGCCGATCGGGGCGATGTACTTCAGCATCCCGAACACGTTCTCGGGGGTCGCGAACGCCGGCTCGGTGAGGGCGAAGAACACGATGAGAAGCACCGTGACGGCGACGAAGCCCCACTTGGCGACGGCGTCGATCGCGCGGGAGCCGAGGCCCGCGCGCACGGGGGCGGCGGTGGACACGCTGGTCATGCGATTTCCTTCCGGTGGCCGGGGTCGTCGAGCAGGGCGGCGACGATGCGCGCGCGGTCGAGGGTTCCGGCGGGGGTGTCGAGCACGATGCGTCCCGAGACGAGCACGACGATGCGGTCGGCGACGTCGAGCACTTCATCGACGTCGCTCGAGAGCACGACGACGGCGGCGCCCTCGGCGGCCCGCGCGCGGGCGGCGTCGCCGATGCGGCGGCGCGCGCCGATGTCGACGCCGCGGAACGGCTCGTCGAGCACGGCGACCCGCGGACCGGTGCGCAACCACCGGCCGACGACGACCTTCTGCTGGTTGCCGCCCGACAGGTCGTCGACGCGCGCGTCGACCGAGGGCGCGACCACCCCGTAGGCATCGATCACCTCGTCGGCGGCGGCGTGCTCGCGGCGCGTGGCCATGACGCCCGCGCGCGACAGGGCGCGCAGCACGGGCAGGCCGACCGTGTGCGCGATCGACCAGCCGGGCTGGATGCCCTGGCGCTGCCGGTCCTCGGGCACGAGCACCACGCCGGCGGCGATCGCGGCCGCGGGCGAGGTCGGTCGGTAGGCCTCTCCGTCGAGCACGAGGCGCGCGCCGCTCGCGGGACGCACCCCCGCGATGACCTCGGCGAGTTCGGTCTTGCCCGCTCCGAGCAGGCCCAGGATGCCGGTGACCTGGCCTCCCGCGACCGAGAGGCTGAGCGGGTCGCTGCCGGGGAGCAGAGCGACTCCCTCGACCGCGAGCACCTCGCCGGTCGCGGGGAGCGGCTCGGTGATGTGCTGCTGCAGTTCGGTGGGGACGCCGAGCATGGCCTCCAGCGCCGCGTGCCAGTCGAAGGGCCGCGCGGCGTCGAGTTCGAGCCGGCCGTCGCGCAGCACCACGATGCGGTCGGCGAGACGCTCGATCTCACCGAAGCGATGACTGACGAACAGGATCGACAGGCCCTCGTCGCGCAGCGTCCGCAGCACTGCGAACAGGCGGTCGGCCTCGGCGGCGGTGAGCGCCGAGGTGGGCTCGTCGAGGATGAGCAGTCGCGGAGTCGAGCGCAGGGCGCGGGCGAGCACGAGCAGCTGGGCGTCGGAGGTGCCCAAGCGGGCGGCATCCGCCCTCAAGACCTCATCCGACCACGACAGCCCCAGGCGTTCGAGGGCCGCCCGGGCGATCCGCTCCGCCTCGGCCCGACGCACGAGACGGTGCCCGCCGGTGGCGAGGTCGGTGAGCGCGAGGTTGTCGGCGACGCTCAGTCCCGGAACGATGCCGTCGGCGATGCGCTGGTGCACCGTCTCGATGCCGGCGCGGCGAGCGCGCGCGGGAGACGAGAGCCGCAGCACCTCTCCCCCGACGGCGATGTCGCCCGTGTACCCCGCGTTCGCTCCCGAGACGGCGCCGATGAGGGTGGATTTGCCCGCCCCGTTCGTGCCGAGCAGCGCCGTGATGCTGCCGGGCTGGAGGGCGAGCGAGACGCCGCGCAGCACCTGATTGGTGCCGAAGCGCACGCCGACGCCGCTCAGGCGCACGACCGAGGTGTCGTGCGTCCGAGCGGCGTCGTGGAGGGCTTCGGTCATCCCGAGACCGCGGGCAGCCAGTCGGCCACCACGGTGTCGCCCAGCAGCAGCGACGGCTCGGCCTCGCGCAGCTGCGCGACGTTGGTGATGTCCTTCTCGAGCAGGAAGTCGCGGGTGATCGTGACGGCGGGGAACTGCACGCTCGTCTCGTCGAGCTGACCGGCGAGCTTCAGCGCGAGGGCGCGCACGACGGCCGCACCCACGGCGGAGGGGTCGGTCGCGCTCGTGGCGACCCAGGGGCTGCCGTCGGCGGTCATGACCTCGATGTCGGCGTTCGAGATGTCGATGCCGTAGACCTTCACCTTGTCCTGCAGGTTGTTCTGCTGCACCGCCTGCACGACGCCCTTGGTGATCTCGTCGTAGGGGGCGAAGATCGCCTGCACGCCGGGATTCGACTTCAGCGCCGCATCGATGAGCGGGATGTTGTCGGTCGCGGTCGACTCGGTGACCTTGCCGGTGAAGAAGAGCTGGTCGAGACCGTGCTCCGAGACGACCTCGTCCCACACCTTCTTGCGGCGCTCCAGCGGGGCGAAGCCGTCGGTGCTCGCCAGGCCCACCTTCGCGCCGTCGCCCACGTCGGCGATCATCTGGTCGAGCACGCCCTGCGCCATCGACGCGTCGGACTGCGAGGTCACGATGACGCCACCGGTGTCCTTCAGGGCGAGGTCGTAGATGATGACCGGGATGCCGGCATCCACCGCTTCGTGCACTCCCGGTTCGATCGTGTCCGTCTGACCATGGTCGACGATGATCGCGTCGGGCTTCGAGGCGATCGCCTGCTCGAGGTCGGAGGCCTGCTTGGCGTTGTCGTTGCGCGCGTCGAAGACGGTCAGGTCGATGTTGGCGGCGGTCGCCTGCGCCTTGGCGCCGGCGGTCCACGCGGTGAAGTAGTCGCCGGCGCCCGACTGCTGCACGAGCGCGACCTTCAGCGGCGCCCCGTCGAAGGGCGCGGGCAGGTCGGCGAGCTTCTGCACGGGGGCAGCGGATGCCGCCGGGGCCGAGGTGTTCTGCTGCGCGCAGCCGGTCAGGGCGAGAGCGGCGATGCCGGCGGTCGCGACGAGCGTCGCCCAGCGGTGGGATCGAATGGACACGGGGTCCCCTTCGTCGAGGGAGCGGGGGTGGGGGCGCGTCGCGGGCGGGTCCGGGCGGCCGTCGAGCAGTCAAGCAGCAGGCGCGATCGGCCGGTTAGTCGAGGTTGCACTTTGTTACACCGACGGGGCGGATCGCGCCTCGGGAGTGGGCATTCGGTGCGGATCGGCGACACAATCGAGTCATTCCGCTCATATCGCGTCGAGAGGAGGAGCCGTGACGCTCCTGACCGTCTGGAAAGAGACCGACCCGAGCACACCCGTGCTCGAGACCACCGATGAGGCCGAGATCCGCGAGGCGCTCGCCGGTCTCGGTGCGCGCTTCTCGCGCTGGGAGGTCAAAGACGTCGCCCCGGGCGCCTCGCAGGACGAGGTGCTCGCGCTGTACCAGGGCGAGATCGACGAGGTGAAGCAGCGCGAGGGCTACACCCTCGTCGACGTCGTCGCCCTCGACCCCGCGCAGGCGGACTACGACGAGGTCAAGACGCCGTTCCGCGAGAAGTTCCTGTCGGAGCACAAGCACGACGACGACGAGGACCGTTACTTCGCGAAGGGCGCGGGCGTGTTCTACCTGCACGCGAACGAAAAGGTGCACGCGGTGTACTGCGAGGCGGGCGACCTCATCTCGGTGCCGGCCAACACCACGCACTGGTTCGACATGGGCACCTCGCCCCACTACGTCAGCGTGCGCTTCTTCCACGACGACGACGGTTGGGTCGGCCACTTCACCGGCAGCCCCATCGCGGAGTCGTTCGCGAGCTTCGACCAGCTCTCCGCGCGCCGCGCGCAGCTGGTCTGACGCGAGGCCGCTCCTCGCCACGACGCCCGTCGCCCGCAGATCCCGTCGGGATGTGTGCGGGCGACGGGCGTCGCTGCGTGCGGGGCGTCAGCCGACGCGGCGCAGCGCCAATGCCGCCCACGCGATGGGCGGGAGCGTGACGTGCAGGATGCCGTCGGCGAGGCGCGTCTCGAGCGTCGACGGTCCCACCCGCTCGGGGTCGTCGAGCGTGTTGCGGGCGTAGGGGTCGTCGTCGTGCAGCACGTGGGCCTCCGTGACCTCGACCTCGCCCAGGCCGCTGACGTCGATCGCGAGCTCGACCGCGTCGCCGCGACCACGATGCACGAGGAAGATCGCGCTCGCGCCCGTCTCGGCGTCATGCGTCGCCACGGCATCCACCGCCGACACCGTGCCGTGCTTCGCCGTGTCGATCGTGGGCGCCTCGACCCGCAGACGAACCGCGTCGCCCTGCGCGAGGCGCGATGTGATCGCGAAGGGGAAGAACGTCGTCTGCCGCCACGCGGGCCCGCCCGGTTCGGTCATGATCGGCGCGATCACGTTGACCAGCTGGGCGAGAGAGGCGGATGCCACGCGGTCGGCGTGCGTGAGCAGCGAGATCAGGAGGCTGCCGAACACGACGGCGTCCACCGCCGAGTACACGTCTTCGAGCAGACGCGGGGCGACCGGCCAGTTGTCGATCCCGGAGAGCTGATCGACGTCGTGAAAACGGGTCTGGTACCAGATGTTCCACTCGTCGAACGAGATGTCGATCTTCTTGTCGCTCCCGCGAACGGCTCCGACGTGGTCGGCCGTCGCGACCACCGCCTCGATGAAGCGGTCCATGTCGACGGCCGAGGCGAGGAACGAGTCGATGTCGCCGTCGTGCTCCTGGTAGTAGGCGTGGCACGAGATCATGTCGACGTCGTCGTAGGTGTGGGTGAGCACCTCGCGCTCCCACTCGCCGAACGTGGGCATCGCGGCCCCCGACGACCCGCACACGACGAGTTCGATCGAGGGGTCCATCTGCCGCATGCCCTTGGCGGTCTGCGCCGCGAGCTTGCCGTAGTCGTCGGCGGAGCGGTGGCCGAGCTGCCACGGTCCGTCCATCTCATTGCCGAGGCACCAGACACGCACGTCGAACGGCTCGGCGCGGCCGTTGTCGATGCGCTGCTGCGACAGCGCAGTGCCGGCGGGAACGTTGCTGTACTCGAGCAGGTCGAGCGCCTCGAGAACGCCGCGGGTGCCGAGGTTGACGGCCAGCATGAGCTCGCTGCCCGCCTTGTCGAGCCAGTCGGCGAACTCGTGCAGGCCCACCTCGTTCGTCTCCGTCGAGTGCCACGCGAGGTCGAGACGGCGGGGGCGCTGCTCGCGCGGACCGACGCTGTCCTCCCAGCGGAAACCCGAGACGAAGTTGCCACCGGGGTAACGGATCATCGAGACGCCGAGCTCGCGGACGAGCTCGAGCACGTCGCGGCGGAACCCCTGCTCGTCGGCTTCGGCATGACCGGGTTCGTAGATGCCGTCGTAGACGTGGCGGCCGAGGTGCTCGACGAACCCACCGAACAAGCGGCGGCGCACGGCCCCGATCGGGAAGCGGGGGTCGACGGTGAGTCGGGCGGTGGTCATCGTGCTCCTCGGGATGCGTGTGCGGCGAATCGGTCGGCGACGGGGTTGCGGCGGCGCGCGAGCCCGTCGGGGGTCTCCACGAGGTCGTGCAGACCCATGGTGAGAAGGTGTGCGGATCGCGGCAGGTCGCTGTGCCGGTAGGTCCACTCGTACATGTCGAACAGGGGCCACCACGTGTACCCGACGACGTCGACGCCGTCGGAGCGAAGGCCCTCCACGGCCGCGACCGAGGCATCGAGCCAGTCCAGCCGCGTCTCGACGTCGTCGGTCACGCAGGTTTCGGCGAGCATCACCGGAGCCCCGTAGCGCGCGGCGTACGTGCGCAGCATCTCGGTGAGGCCGCCCACACCGTCGTCGCGCGTCGGGCGCGGATCGGCGAAGCCGCCCGAGTGGTGCACGCCGGTCTCGAACAGCTCTGTGGAGTGCCGTGGGTAGTAGTTCACCCCCATGACGTCGGGCTGCACGGCGTTCTCGGCGAACCAGGCGAGGGTCTCGTCGGCCATGCCGTTGTCGCGGAGGACGGGCAGCAGCGGGTGGTCCTGGCCGACGCGACCGGTGACCAGGTCTTCGACGAGGAAGGCCTGGTGCGCGTAGCGGTGAGCGGTGTCGCGGTGCTCGGGCGCATCGATGTCTCCCGCGTACCGCATCGATGCATCGACGTGCACGAAAGTCGCAGCCTCGCCGAGCACCCCCGCGACAGCCTTCTGAGTGAGCACGAAGCCGCGTGCGATCGCCGTCGAGACCTCGACCAGGCCCCGTGTGCCGGCGCGGTACGGCGGCCAGTAGGCGTACTCGCCGCTGAACAGGGCGTGCAGCATCGGCTCGTTGACCGGGGTGTAGTCGGTGGCGAGATCGCGGTAACGCTCAGCCGCGCGCTGGGCGTACTCGGCGACGAACCGTGGGTAGTCGGGGTGGGTGAACTCTCCCTCGACCCAGGTGGGAGTCCCGTAGTGCAGCAGGTCGACGATGGGGCGGAGTCCCCGTTCGGCGAAACCGTCGAGCACCCGATCGGTCCACGACCAGTCCCACCGGCCGGGCTCGGGAGAGACCACGTGCCAGGGGATCCCCCAGCGGAGGAACTCGGCGTCCACCGAGACCGCCAGATCGAGGTCGTCGCTCCACCGGTCGTAGTGCTCGGTGAGGGCGTACTCGTCGATCGCGCGCTCCCCGGGCCGTTCCTGCGGCACGAAGGTGTTCTCGATCCCCGCTCCGAAGTGCAGGCGTCCATCGCGGTACCAGGGCGTGCTCGGCATCCGTCGCTCTCTCATTTCAGTCCCGACGTTCCGACGCTCTCGACGAAACGCCTCTGGATCAGCAGGAACAGGATGGCCAGGGGCAGCAACGCGATGAGCGAGCCGGCCATCATGACCCCCTGGGGGATGATGCCGCCCGGGCCCGTCAGCAGTGTCAGCCCTGAGGTGACCGTCCCCATCTCGGCGTCGGTGGTGAACACCAGCGGCCAGAGCAGGTCGTTCCAGTTGTTGACGAAGGTGAAGATGCCCAGGGTCAGCAACGCGGGGACGGCGTTGGGCAACACGATGCTGCCGAAGATCCGCAGTTCGCCCGCGCCGTCGATTCGTGCGGCGTTGTCGAGATCGCGCGGCAGCGACAGGAAGAACTGACGCAGGAAGAAGATGCCGAAGGCGTCGGCTGCGCGCGGCGCGATGAGTCCCGCATAGGAGTTCACCCATCCGAGGTCGGACACGAGCTGGTAGATGGGGATGAGCGTCGCCTGGAACGGGATCATGAGGCTCGCGATGATCGCGATGAGCAGGATCTTGTTGCCGCGGAAGTCGAGCCGCGCCAGCGCATAGGCGGCGAGCGAATCGAACACCAGCGCGAAGGCGGTGACCCCGCCGGCGAAGACGAAGCTGTTCGCGATGAGCCGCGCGAACGGCAGCTCGGTGAAGATGCGCGTGAAGTTGTCGAGCGTCCAGGCGCCCGGCAGCAACGTCGGCGGGTAGGCGTTCACCTCCGCCACGGGCTTGAAGGCCGTGAACACGATGATCAGGATCGGCAGCATCAAGGCCAGCGTCGACGCGGCCACCACCACCAGCAGCAGCGCGGAGACCAGGCGGCGGCGACGTTGCTGCGGCGAGACCCGCCGGGAGGGGGCTTCGGATGCCGTGACTGCGGGCGAGGGGGCGAGGGCGGTCATGCGGCATCCTTCTCTCGACGCGAGAAGAAGAGGAACTGGGTGAGGCTCAGCACCAGAGTGGTGAGCAAGAGCACGTAGGACAGTGCGGAGGCGAAACCGAGCTCGAGCTTGCGGAAGCCCGACTGGTAGATCTCCATGACGATCGTCTGCGTGCTGCCGTAGGGGCCACCGCCGGTCATCACGTAGATCTGGTCGAAGGCTTGGAGAGCCGCGATGAGCGCGACGATGACGACGAAGCCCATCGTGTTCCCGAGCATCGGGAAGGTGATGCTGCGGAAGCGCTGCCCCGCGCTCGCTCCATCGACGCGGGCGGCCTCGTAGAGGCTCGTCGGGATGTCCTGCAGACCGGCGAGGAAGATGACCATGTAGAAGCCGAAGCTCTTCCACACCGCCACCAGCACGACGGCCGGCATGGCGAGGGTCGGGTCTTGCAGCACATTGCCGAGTTGGATGCCGAGACCTCGGAGCCAGTAGTTCAGCAGTCCGATCTGGGGGTCGAGCAGGTACGACCAGGCGAAGGCGGCCACCGCGAGAGAAACGATGAACGGGGTGAAGAGCGCGGTGCGGAAGACGCCCCGCAGCGGCAGCAGAGGGTTGTTCAGCAGAAGCGCGAAGCCCAGCGCGAGGGCGATCGCGATCGGGGTGAACAGCAGCGCGTACAGCGCGGTGTTGCCCATCGCCCGCAGGATGTCCTCGTCGGTGAACACGCGAACGTAGTTCTCGAGACCGACGAACTTCTCGCGGCCGAAGCCGCTGGCATCCGTGAACGACAGTCGCAGCGCCGAGATCATCGGCCACGCGACGAAGACCGTGAGGATGACGATCGCGGGGGTCAGGAAGGCGACGACGGTGAGACGCCGGCGGGGGCTGTGCCGGAGGGGTCCGCGACCGCCGATCGGGGCCGGCGGCCGGTAGGCCCCGCGCCGACGGGGCGGCGCGCTCGGGGCGTGAGTGGTCATGGTCGTCCTGTTCGAGAAGCGGAGGTGAGGACACGGGAGGGGCGACGCGGGCACCCCTCCCGTGCGTTGGTCACTCGATGGCCTGCTGGATCTTCGTCTGCGCCGTCGAGAGCAGCTCGTCGACGTTCCCGCCCGCGACGGCCTTCTGGGTGAGCTCGTCGATGTCGGAGATGACGTCGGTGCTGTTGACCACGCCCGGCAGCAGCGCCCGACCCGTGGGCGCGATCTCGCTGAGGGCGGCCACGACGGGGTTGGACGAGACGTCGCTGAGCGGGATGTCGGTGCGCAGCGGGGGCCACCCCGACGCCAGCGACCACTTCGTCGCCACGTCCTTCTGGAAGAAGTAGGAGAAGAACGCCTCGGCTCCCGCACGTTGGGCGTCGTCAGCCGACTCGGTGACCCCCATCGCAACACCGATCGCCGAGGCGGCCTGCTCGGCGGGACCGGCCGGGATCGCAGCGATGCCGTAGTCGATGTTGTTGTCCTTGGCGATCGAGGCCATCCAGGGGCCGCCCACGTGCATGGCGGCCTTGCCCGAGCTGAACAACTGGTCGGCGGCGATTCCGTCGAGCCCGGTGGGAGAGATCTTGTCCTTCGTGATCGCGTCCGTCCAGTACTGAATGGTCTTGGCGTTTTCGGGCGAATCGATGACCGCCTTGTCGTCGTTGACGATCTGACCCCCACCGCTGAGCAGAAGGCTCGGCCACAGGCCGTTCGCCACGGTCGCGTGGTCGGGGATCGCGACGCCGTACTGCTCGGGTGTGCCGTCGCCGTTCTCGTCGACCGTGAGCTTCTTGGCGTCGGCGACCCAGGCGTCCCACGTCGGGGGGGCCTCCGTGATCCCGGCGGCCGAGAAGAGGGCTTTGTTGTAGAACATGGCCAGCGGAACGAAACCGGTGGGAACGCCATACGGGGTCCCGCCGACCTTCACCATGTCGACCGCCTGCGGAACGAGGTCGGCAGTGTTGCTGTCGGACGAGGCGTAGAAATCGCTCAGATCGGCGAAGGCGCCGCGGTCGGCGTAGACCGGCATGCGCTCGGCGGGCATGGCGACGATCTGCGGGCCTTCTTTAGAGCTCAGCGCCGGCAACAGGGTGTCGTCGATGACCGCCCAGGTCTTGGTCTCGGTGGTGATCTTGTACTTCTGCTGCGAGGCGTTGAAGTCGGCGACGATCTGGTCGAGGACCTTGCCGTCGGCTTCGGTATAGCCGTGCCAGAACGTGATCTCGGCGGGGCCGTCGGAGGCGGGGGCGGACGAGCCTGAGCAACCTGCCAGCAGGAGTGCGACGGCCCCCGCCGTCGCAAGGGCGGGGAGTGCGCGCTTCATCATCTTCGATGCCTTTCATGTGACTGCGTCGTCGTTTCGGCTCGGGTGCCGAGGCTGGTGCGAGCTGATTTACAACGATGGAGGTAAACGTTGTAAATGGATGATCACCCGACCGTCGGGCGATGTCAAGCGCGAGTTCTCAGCGCGACGTCGATTCCCTCTCGACCAGCCGGAACTCGGTAAGGATCTCCCGCGGCGCATCACCCTCGTCGCCGACGATGCGGTCCACGAGCAGATCGACCGCGACCCGCGCGATCTCGGAACGGCCGGGGTCGATCGTCGTCAGAGCCGGCAGCGAGTACCGCGTCTCGTCCAGATCGTCGAAGCCGATCAGCGCGACGTCGTCGGGGATCGTCACTCCGCGCTCGAGCATCACGCGCATCGCCCCCAAGGCGATCGAGTCGTTGAAGGCCACGACCCCGTCGAAGGCGAGCCCGGCATCGAGCACGGCGCGCATCGCCTCGGCGCCGTCGATGCGATGCCACCGGTCCACGGGCACGACGAGCGCGGGGTCGACGGTCAACCCTGCGGCCTCGATCGCCGCCTCATACCCGCGCAGACGCAGGCCGGCCGAGCCGACGACCTCGCCCGGGTGCGAGCCCAGGGCCACGATGCGGCTCCGGCCGCCCCGCAGCAGGTGCGCGGTCGCCGCCTGCGCCGCCTCGGTGTTGCGCATCGTCACGTGGTCGTGGGCGGAGTGGAAGATGCGCTCCCCCAGCAACACCATGGGCATGCCGACCTCGTCGAGCAGCTCCGCGTCGTCTTCGCCGAGCGACAGCACCGAGTACAGCACGCCATCGAGTCCCCGACGGCGCGCGCCCCGCAGTGCGGCGAGCTCGCTCTCGCGATCGGCGTCGAATTGCTCGATGAGCACCGAAAAACCGCGCGCTCGCGCCGCCCGCATCACGTCGTCGGCCAGCTCGGCGAAGTAGGGGTTGCGCAGGTCGGGGACGATGAGCCCGATCATGTCAGCACGACCCGAGCGCAGGCTACGCGCCGCCTGATTGGGGCGATATTGCAGCTCATGGATGGCCGCTTCCACCCGCTCGCGTGTGGTCACGCGCACGTGCGGATAGTTGTTGATCACGTTCGACACCGTCTTGATCGACACACCGGCCGCGCGGGCCACGTCGTGCAGCGTCGCAGTCATGGCATCCCCCTTGTTCTGGTCGAGACTCTACAACGTTGCACAAGCGAGCCTCGACGGCGAAGCTCGCCGCCATTTACGGTCGTCCCGTCTCTACAACGTTGTAGTAGCGCGGTCGAGACTCCATCCGCACCGAGCGGGTCGCTGCGCCGACGCGGGCGCGCACCGGCAGCCGCCTCCACCCAGAGGAGCACGAAACATGCCACATCCTTCTTCCCCCGCGCGACGACGATCGCGTCCTCTCGCCGCGGTGCTGACCGCCGCGGTCCTCGCCGTCGGCGGGATCGCCGCCGCAGGCCCGGCCTCGGCGGTGACGACCGGCAACGGCTCGGTCGTTTACTCACCCCCGGCAGGTTCGTCCTTCAATCCGGAGGGCGGCACCCCCGCCGGCACGACCTACGCGAAAATCGTCGTCCTGAAGAACAACGGGGCGAACAACGGCACGCAACTCGTCACCTTCGACAAGCTCGTCCTTCAGAACGGGCGACAGGTCTATCCGATCTATCGAAGCACCGACGAAGGATCGTCGTGGACGAAGATCGCCGATGTCGACCCGATCAGCACCTTTCCCGGATACACGCGCACCGCGCAACCGTTCCTCTACGAGCTCCCCCAGGCATCCGGCCCGCTCCCCGCGGGAACGCTCCTTCTGACCGGCATGATCATGCCAGAGGACCGCTCGAGCAGCCGACTGGTCGTCTACAAGAGCGCGGATCGAGGCGTCACCTGGTCGTTCCTGAGCATGATCGACTCCGGCGGCCCCGCCGTGTACGACCCCAGCCCTTCCTCGACGACGACCACCGTTTGGGAGCCCTCCTTCGCGATCGACGGCGGCGGCGGTCTCGTCGCGTACTACTCCGACGAGCGACAGAAGGCGTCTGGTGTCCTCCAGGCTGTGTCCTATCGTCGTTCCACTGACGGCGGCCAGACGTGGGGTGCGTTGTCCAACGTGTCGGCACCGCCGAACCACAGCGACCGCCCCGGAATGATCACCGTCACCAAGCTCCCTGACGGGCGTTACCTCGCCACTTTCGAGGTCGTGAACCGCCCAAGCCAGTCGCAGAACACTGCGCCGGTCTACTTCAAGACCTCCCAAGATGGGCTCAACTGGGGCGACACGACCAGCATCGGCACGCCGATCCGGCTCGCCGACGGCCGCGGCATCGGCTCGTCGCCATATGTGAAGTGGGTGCCGGGCGGCGGCCCGAAGGGCATGGTCATCGTGGCCTCCAAGTGGTCGCTGACCTCGTCGGGCGCCATCGACGGCGGTCAGAACCTTTACGTCAATTACAACCTCGGCGCTGGAGCCTGGGAGCGCCTCCCCATGCCCGTCACGTACGACGCGAGCGACACGCAGGGGGGCAATTTCAGCGGCTTCGCCCAGGGCCTCGACGTCGGCGCCGACGGACGCACGCTCTATCAGGCGACCAACGTCGAGAACACCGCAACCGGGCTCAATGACATCCGCGTCGGATCGATCCCGGTCGATGCCCAGCAGTACGAGGCCGAGAAGGCGACGATCACGGACGCGACGATCGTGACGCACGTGCAGGCGTCGAATGGTCGCAAGGTCGGCAACATCAACAACGCGGGGAGTTCGGTGCAGTTCACCGTCCGCGTCCCCGCTGCGGGGTCGTACACGCTGAACGTCCGGTACGACAACGGCAGTGGCAGTACCTCCACCCATGGCGTCAGCGTCAACGGCGGGACCAGTTCGGCGATCTCGTACCCCGCGACCGTCGACTGGGGTCGCTACGCGTGGGCGCAGAAGACCGTGACCCTCAATGCCGGAGTCAACACCGTCCGGTTCGCCAAGGCCACGGGCTTCGCAGAGATCGACACGCTGCACGTGTGGCGCTCGAGCGCGCTCGACCCGCAGTTCCAGGTCGTGAACCGCAACAGCGGGAAGCTCCTCGAGGTCGCGTCAGCTTCCCTCGCCGACGGCGCGGCCGTGGGCCAGTGGGGTCCGACCGAGAACGCCACGCAACGATGGGCACTGCGTCCCACCGGAGTCGCCACGCAGCTCGTGAATGTGAACAGCGGCAAACTGCTCGAGATCCCGGGAGCGGCGACCGGCGACGGCGTCGACGCCGCGCAATGGGGCCCCACCGGCAACGCGACGCAGAACTGGAACGCCTCGACCAGCAACGGCTGGTGGACCTTCGCGAATGCGAACAGCGGAAAGATGCTCGAGATCGATGGCTGTTCCACGGCCGATGGCGCCATCGCCCAGCAATGGACGGCCAACGGTCTCACGTGCCAGCAGTGGCGTCTCGTGCGTGAGGGCATTCAGTAACGGCCCGGGCCCGCTCGGTCTGCGCCGTCGCGCGCCGGGCGGGCCCGAACCCGGCAGATCGAGCGCCCAGGACACCCGGGAAGACTCGCGCGAAGCCCGCGAGAACGAGCGCACCGCAGCACGACGGGATGCGGGGTGAGGATGTCGTCGCCCGCTCGAACCGTCGGGTTCAGGAGGCGCCGCCTCAGATGACCTCGGCGCTCCACGGGTCGGGGCGGCCGAAGCGGAACGCCCCGATCGAGACCGCCTGCTCGCGCAGGAAGGGCAGCAGCTCCAGGCGGCCCGCCGTGGTCACCTCGTCGGTGTACAGGGTCAATGAGACGTCGGGACCCACCGCCTCGGCGACGGCGGAGCGCACGGCCGCCATCGTCGACGCCGGGCCGACCAGCCGCACGCGCGACGGGCGCGGCGCGGCCTGGAAGCTCTCGAGGGGCTCGCCCTCCGCGGCATCCGGAACCACACCCGACAGACGTTGCAGCCACTCCTCGTCGCTCTCGACCGACACGGGCACGCCGCTGTCGCCGAGCAGGTGCCGCACCGCCGCAGGGAGCCCGACCGGGGTGCTCAGGCTGTAGGTCGAGCCCGATCGCACCGCGGCCACGAGCACGCGCAGCACGGCCTGCCACGCGGCGTCGGCCGTGGCGCGGATCGCGACGTCGGTCGGGCGGTAGCGGCGGAGGTTCCGCTCGACGCCGAGGCGCGAGACGTCGCGCACGCGTCCGTACTCGCGGTCCCAGGCGACGGCGTCGCTCAGCGCTCCGCGGCGCAGCCAGTCGAACGCCTCGTACGACAGCGAGGGCTGCGCGGCTTCGATCAGGCCCGTGATGCGGCTGTCGAGCCCGCGCAGGTGCAGGGTCGACGACGCCGCCCCACCCGACGAGGGCCGCCACGAACCGAGGGTCATGAGCCGGTTGGGCCCGCCCGACATCGCGCCACCGCCGACGGTCGACGCCCCCCAGCCGCCGATCGGCTCGCGCTGCACGACGGCACCGGTCGACGGTCGGTTCACGCGCAGCACGGCCGCCTCGACGGTGTCGAGCCACAGTTCGAGGTCGGCGGTGTCGCGGGTATGCAGTCCGGCGACGAAGCCCGAGCCGATCGCGTTCTGCAGCTCGATCGCGCGGGTGACGGTGGGCGCGTGCAGCACGCCGAGCACCGGGGCGGCCACGGCGGCGCGGGTGAGGTGCGATCCGGCGGTCACGCCCGTGCGCACGCCGGGCGACCAGAAGCGTCCGGCGGTCTCGGGGCCGAGGTCGAGTTCGCGCGGCTCGACGAGCCAGTGCTCGCCGTCGCCGAGCACCGTGAGCGCGCGGCGCACCTCGCCACTCGGCTCCTCGACGAGCGGACCGACGTCCGACAGCGGGTCGTCGGCGGGCCCCACCCGCAGCGACAGCACGGCGTCGCGCAGCTGGTCGGCGAAGCGCGTCGAGCGTGCGACGGCTCCGACGAGGATCACCAGCGAGGTCGCGGTCGCCGCCTGCCCCGCACGGGTGAAGGCGCCCGCGACGATGTCGGCGACGGCCTGGTCGATGTCGGCCGAGGGCGCGACGATCGTGGCGTTGCGGCCGGCGGTCAGCGCCTGCATCGGCAGGTCGGGCCGCCACGTCGCGAAGCGCTCGGCGGTCGTGCGGGCTCCCGCGAGCAGCACCCGGTCGATGCCCGGGTGCACGACGAGCGCCCGGCCCGAGGCGTCTTCGTTCAGGTCGACGAAGGCGAGCAGGTCGCGGGGAACCCCGGCGGCCCACAGGGCTTCGGCCACGACCGCGCCGGCGCGGCGGGCGCGGGGCGACGGCGTCAGCAGCACTCCGGAGCCTGCGACGAGGGCGGCGAGGGTCTCGGCGGCGCAGAGGCCGACCGAGGAGTTCCAGCGCGGAGCCACGACGGTGACGCGGTCGGGCACGAAGACGGCGCCGGGCACCCGGTCGAGTTCTTTCGCCGTCGCCGCGGCGTAGGCGGCGGCGTCGACCGCCTGGCTCACCTCGGCGTCGGCCTCGCCCACGAGGGCACCGCTCTCTGCGGCGAGCACCTCGATCAGTTCTGCTCGGCGCTGTGCCAGCGTGCGCGCGGCCCCGCCGATGACGACGGCGCGCTCCGCGGCGGCGAGCGCACCCCACTGTTCGGCGGCCTCGGCGACCCGGGCGATCACGGCGTCGAGTCCGGCTTCGTCGTCGATGCGGCCGGCGGCGGCGGTGGCGTCTCCGGCGGTGGAGCCGGCGACGCGATCGAGCACCGCGAGCGCCCAGTCGCGATCGGCGGCGACGCCCGGATCGGTGTCGGCGACGTTGCGGAACCCGGGGGCTCCCCCGGCGAGCTCCGCGCTCTCGCGCGCCGAGAACACCGCGGTGTCGACGAAGGCCTGCCCGCCGAAGAGCATCTGCTGCACGTCGGGGCCCAGGGCGGAGGTGTCCCCGGATGCCGCGGCCTCACGGGCGATGCCGAGCACCGCCTGCGTCAGCCCGGCCTCTTCCGCGTCGTCGGCAGCGCGTTCGCGCAGGATCGCCTGCTCCTCCGCGAGGTCGCGCTGCGGCGCTCGGGCGGGCGGGGCCGGATCGGCGGCCGCGGCGAGCGCGCGAAGGGCGCGCGCAGCGACACCCCGCGTCTCGGGCGGGTCGATCTCGTCGACGCCGTCCGCGGCGAGGGAGGCCGCGGGCACCGCCGAGGGAAGGGCGGGCGCGGCGGTGACGGCCTCGACGTGCGCGCGGGCCAGGCGAGCGGCGACGTCGTCGAGGTCGTCGGGGTGGGCCGCGGCGACGGCGACCACGTGCGGGGCGTCGGGAGCCCACGATGCCGCTGCGGGCAGTACCAGAAGGGCGTCCGCTCCGGCCTCGTCGACGAGGGCGAGCGCCAGCGCGGCGCGCTCGGGGTCGACGGTGGCGATCTCGAGCGAGAGCCCCTCGCGGCCTCGGTCGGTCAGGGCTTCCCGCAGGGCGCGCACCAGCTGGGCGTCGACGGCGTCGCGGGCGGTGACGGCCGGGGCGAGCCACCCGTGGCGGGCGGCGTCCACGGCATCCGTCGTCTCGATCACCGCGTCGCTCAGCCGCACGGTGAGCGGCGCTCCCCCGGCGCTGACGCGCACGCGCGCCCAGGCGGCGAGTTCGCCGACGGCCGCGAGGCTCTCGGGCACGGCGATCGGCAGGCGGATGCCCGCGCGCAGGCCGCTCAGGCGCGGCTCCTCGAGCACGCGGGTCAGCACGGCGACGGCGAGGTCGAGGTCGCTCCGCCCCTCGACCACGAGCGTGACGTGCGTGTCGGCGGCGGCGGCATCGAGGAACAAGGGCAGCAGCCGTTCGGCCGCGTGCTCGACGTCGGCGTCGAACGCCCACGGCGACGGGTTCGCCACGGCGTCGGCGACCGACAGCGACACCCGGCTCACGTCGTCGCGCTGCACGAGCGAACGGATGCCGTCGAGCCGGCGCCGCGCGGACTGTTCACCGAGCACGGCGGGCCCGACCAGGCGCACCTCGACCGAGGTTCCGTCGGCGGCGAGACCCGCCAGGCCGGCACCCAGACGCTCGGGGCGCGCGTCGAGGGCGAGGCCGGCGAGCAGGTCGCGCAGCGCACGGCGCGCGAGGGGAACGGCCGGGGCGGGGAGCACGGGGGCCACGGCTCCGCCGAGGTGCACGGCTCCGCGCACGAACCACGGCAGCTCGGCGGGGATGTCGGCGGCGAGCCGGTGCAGAGCGGAGGCGGCGGCCGTCGTGCTCTCGGGACGCAGCACGCCGTCGACCGCAGAGGCGACGAAACGCGCCGTCGCGGGGTCGGTGGCCCCGGCGCGGGGCACGAGGGCGGCTGCGCGTGTCGCGGCCCGCGAGGCGAGGTCGGACGAGAGCGCGGGACCGGTGGCGGGCGGGTCGACGGGGCTCATGATCGACAGCCTAAGCACGCCGCGCGCGCTGGCCCGGCGGCCCGCCGAGCGGCGGCGGAACGACCGTGCAGACGGCATCCGCGTGACGCTCCGCGACCCCGGGCCGCCCGCGATCGGCACGGCTTCGCTACTGTCGTCCCGTCCCCGCACCGACGAAGGATCCGCCATGGCTCACACCCTCACCGACATGCCCCTCGAGCTCCTGCGCGCCTACCGCCCCGAGCTCACCGCGCCCGACGACCTCGACGCGTTCTGGGACGAGACCCTCGCCGAGGCCCGCGCCGCCGCCCGACCGAGCACGCTGGTCGACGTCGACGGCCCGCTGCGCGCGCTGCGGGTGCAGGACCTGACGTTCACGGGCTATGCGGGCAACGAGATCCGCGGCTGGGTCGTGCGCCCGCACGGCGACGAGGTTCTCCCCGCGGTCGTGGAGTTCATCGGCTACGGCGGGGGCCGCGGCCTGCCCGGCGAGAAGACCGCCTGGGCCGCCGCCGGCTACGTGCACGTGATCATGGACACCCGCGGGCAGGGCTCGACGTGGAGCGTGGGCGAGACCCCCGACCCGCACGGATCGGCCGCCGCCTTCCCGGGCGTCATGACCCGCGGCATCCGCGACCCGCACGACTACTACTACCGCCGGCTATACACCGACGCGGTGCGCCTGGTCGACGAGGTGCGCACGTTCGCCGGGGTCGATCCCACGCGCATCGCCGTCACCGGCGGCAGCCAGGGCGGCGGGCTCGCGATCGCCGCCGCAGCGCTGGCCGGCGACGCGGTGGCGGCCGTCATGCCCGACGTGCCGTTCCTGTCGGACTTCCCGAGCGCCATCCAGCGCACGCCGTCGGCACCGTTCACCGAGATCACGCGCTACCTGTCCGTGCACCGCGACGCCGCGGCCGACGTGCTGCGCACGCTGTCGTACGTCGACGGCGCGATCCTCGCCCGGCGCATCACCGCGCCCGCGCTGTTCTCGGTCGCCCTCATGGACGACATCGTGCTGCCGTCGGGCGTCTTCGCGGCCTTCCACGCCCTGGCATCCGACGACGCCGCCCTCGAGGAGTACGCCTACAACGGGCACGAGGGTGGCGGCTACCGCCACTGGATGAAGCAGGTGGCCTGGCTCGACGCCCGCTTCGGGCGCTGAGCCGCGGGCTCACTCCCAGACGCTGGGCGCCGGGCGCTTCGTCGACGGCAGGGCGGAGCCCGCGGCCCAGTCGTGCACCCACGACTCGATGTCAGGAAGACCCTCGGGCCGACCCACGGCGGCGAAGAGCTCGTCGTGCGGCACGGTGCCACCGGTTCGGCGCAGGATCCGCGCCCGGATGATCGCGCGGGCGTAGATCTCGCCGCGCACGAGGGCGCGGTGCTCGAGGTACACCGCGCGGTCGTCGTGGCCGATCATGCGCGTCTCGAGGTCGAAGCGCTGACCGAGCTCGAGCGAGCGACGGAAGGTGATCGTCTCAGCGGCGACCACGGCGTACCAGCCCTGCTTCGTCATCGCCTCGACGAGTCCCGATCGCGTCAGCAGGTCCCACCGCCCGAGGTCGAACAGCGACAGGTAGCGCCCGTTGTTCATGTGGCGCAGCAGATCGATGTCGGTGGGCAGCACGCGGATGCGCATGCGCGTCACCGTGCTGGGGTCGATGGGGCCTTCGCGACGGAGGCGACGGCGAGCACGAGCGAGCACCAGCAGGGTGCGCCAGAGGACGTTCACGAGGGGCGAGCGTAGCGATCCGACCACGGATCGACGATTGCCTTGTGCTCAGTCCACAAGTGCCCGGTCCACGCCCCGTACAGATCTCTGCGGTTCCCGCGGCGGGTAGACCCAGGTCACGAGCACGACCGACACGATCATGAGCAGGAACCACGACGAGAGCTTCGATACGTCGACCGGATGCCACTCCCCGACCTGCGACGGGTACAGCCAGGCTCCGGCGTAAGTCGCGATGTTCTCGGCCAGCCAGATGAACACCGCCACCCCCGCGAAGGCCAGGAGGATCGGCATCCGGAACCGCCCGCGGAAGAAGCGGAAATGCATCATCGTGCGACCCCACAACACGACGACGGCGAGGATCAGCACCCAGCGCAGATCGACGATCCAGTGGTGGGTGAAGAAGTTGGCGTAGATCGCCACGGCGACGACCGCCGTGATCCACCTGCGCGGGTAACGCGTGAAGCGGAGGTCGAACAGGCGGTACACGCGCACCATATAGCTGCCGACCGCCGCATACATGAACCCGCTGTACAGCCGCACCCCGCCGAGGCGCAGCACGCCGTCGGCCGCGTACATCCACGACCCGACGTCGGTCTTGAAGAGTTCCATCAGCGTCCCGACGACGTGGAACGTGACGATCACGCGCAGCTCGCGCAGGGTCTCGAGACGTCCGAGCACCATGACGACCTGGATCAGGACGGCCGCGATCGTGAGGGCGTCGTTGCGCGCCAGCGGCGCGTCATCCGGGTACCAGAGCTTCGCCGCGAGCACCACGGCCAGGAACGCGGCGCCGAACACGCACGCCCACGCCTGCTTGAGCACGAAGACGGCGAACTCGACCAGACGCGCTCGGGCACCCAGGGCCGGAGCGGTCGCGAGCAGACGGTTCGCGAGGGCGTCGAGACGCGCCTCGACGGAGGTCAACCGGGGGCGTTCCGACACGGCGGTCATGCTGGCACGCACGTCTGACAAAGTGCCGCTTGTACCGCACGAGACGGGCTCCGGCGGTCGATTTCACCCTGGACGGATGCCGCGCGTAGAGTCGCGCCATGACTGCGGAAATCCGAGCCGACATCGTCGTCCGTCCGGTGCGCGACGTGGATGCCGAGGCCCTGGGCCGCGTGCACGCCACCTGCTGGCACGAGACCTACGACCACCTCATCAGCACCGCCGCCCTCGAGGCCGTGTCGCCTCGTCGCATGGCCGAGCTCTGGACCCACTGGGCCGCTCAGGGCGAGGACTACCGCATGTACGCCGCCCTCGTGAACGGCGAGATCGTCGGGTTCGTGGGCTCCGGCCCCGCGCGCGATGACGACGCCCCGCGCGAGCGCGAGCTGTACTTCATCTACCTGCTCGACGCCTACCACGGCACCGGGATCGGCCAGCGCCTGTTCGACGCCGCCGTCGAAGAGGGCGAGGGCCTGTACCTCTGGGTCGCCGACGACAACCCGCGCGCGCACCGGTTCTACCAGCGCAACGGATTCACGCTCGACGGCGCCTCGCACACCGAGCCGTTCCTCGGTGAGGAGCTCACCGAGGTGCGCTTCGTTCGCTGACGTGCTGCAGATCTGGGCCCTCGACGGCATCCCCGAGATCACCCCGGGCGATGACCTTGTCCAGGTGATCCTCGATGCCGTCGGCGACCCCCTGCGCGACGGCGACATCGTCGTGGTCACCAGCAAGGTCGTGTCGAAGGCCGAGGGGCGCATCATCCGCGCCGACGACCGGGAAGACGCCATCACGCGCGAGACCGTGCGCCTCGTGGCCTCGCGCACCTCCCCCACCGGGCACGTGACGCGCATCGTCGAGAACCCGCTCGGCATCGTGTCGGCCGCGGCCGGCGTCGATGCGAGCAACACCCCCGAGGGCACGGTGCTGCTGCTGCCGGTCGACCCCGACGCCTCGGCCCGCGCCCTCGCGACCGGACTGCGCGCGGCGACCGGGGCGCACGTGGGCGTGATCGTCACCGACACGCTCGGACGTGCGTGGCGCGAGGGCCAGACCGATCACGCGATCGGCGCCGGCGGCGTCCACGTGTTCGAAGACCTCCGCGGGACGACGGATGCCGAGGGCCGCCCCCTCGTGGTGACTTTGCCGTGCGTCGCCGACGAGATCGCCGCCGCCACCGACCTGGTCAAGGGCAAGGCCGCTCGCCGCCCCGTCGCGATCGTGCGCGGGCGCGCCGACCTCGTGGGCGACCTCGACCTGCCCGGTGCGCGCTCGATCGTGCGCGATCCGGTGCGCGACATGTTCCGCCAGGGCGCCGACGAGGCGTACGCCGAGGGATTCGCCGCCGGACGAGACGCCGCGGGCTGAGCGCGTCGGGCTGAGCGCGCCGGCTGGCCTCGCGGGCTGACCTCGCGCGTCGGGCTGACGCCGCGCGTCAGGCTGCGGGGCGCCTGGCCACCGAGGGCCGGACGGACGGGGTCATGTCCCGATATGCGCAGACCGTGTCCCAGTATCGGCTGGCTGGAACCCTTCGAGGCAGCCGAAAGTGGGACATACTCCCGTGTCGGGCCGCCTGGGCCGGGGAGCTCAGCGGATGCCACGAACGCCTCCCCACCGCGGGCCGGACGGACGGGGCCATGTCCCGATATGCGCAGACCGTGTCCCAGTATTGGCTGGCTGGAGCCCCTCGAAGCAGCCGAAGTGGGACATGCTCCCGTGTCGGGCCGCCTGGGCCGGGGAGCTCAGCGGATGCCACGAACGCCTCCCCACCGCGGGCCGAGCGGACGGGGCCATGTCCCGATATGCGCAGACCGTGTCCCAGTATTGGCTGGCTGGAACCCCTCGAAGCAGCCGAAAGTGGGACATGCTCCCGTGTCGGGCCGCCTGGGCCGGGGAGCTCAGCGGATGCCGCGAGCCGCGAGGCCCTCGCCGAGGTCATCGGCGTGACGCAGGGCCGACACCAGCAGCGGCAACGCTCCACGCCGCAGCGACGGACGCAGCCCCCGCGCCCGCTGGGCATCTCGCACCTCGGCGGCGAGCCGCGCGAGCACGGGGATCGTGGTGATCGTCAGCGTCAGCAGCAGCGCGGCGCGGCCCGGGTCGACGCCGAACCGCGCGAGAGGAGCGAGTCCCCGCTCGAGGGCGTCGAGCAGCGACGAGACCGGCATGCTCACCGGCACGAGACCCGCGATCAGCAGCGCTGCCCCGACACGACTGGTGTTCGCCACCGCGGGTTCGGGGCCGAGGAAGATCAGCTGACCGGCGGCCGTGACGACGATGACCCAACGCAGGCCCCACACCGCCTCGGCCAGGACGCGCAAGCCCCGACCGACCCCCATGCCGCTCCCGGCATACAGCACGACCGGCAGCGACAGCACCATCACCGTGACCCACGTCGACGGCAGCGCCGCCACCGCCACGGCGACCAGCGCGAGGATTGCGAGCTTCGGACCCGCCGGCATCCGGTGCAGCCACCCCGTCGCGGGGACGTACAGGCTCAGCACGCCAGCGCTCCCTCGTAGGCGTCGACGACCTCGGACGAGATTCCGGATGCCGCGACCCGACCGTCCGCGATCAGCACCGCGCTCTCGCAGCGTCGGGCCAGGGCGAGGTCGTGCGTGACGAGCACGAGCGCGTGCCCGGTGACGGCGAGCAGGTGATCGGCGACGCGGCGCGCGTTGCGCCCGTCGAGGAACGCGGTCGGCTCGTCGGCGATCACCAGCGCGGGCTCGCGCACGAAGGCGCCGCAGAGGGCGAGCATCTGCTTCTGGCACCCGACAGATCATGAGCGGGGCGGTCGCCCAGCCCGTCGAGTCCGAAGCGCGCGAGGGCCGCCTCGACGCGAGCGTCACGTTCGACCCGCGGGAGACGTGCCGCGCGCAGCGACAGCGCGACGTCTTCGGAGACGGTGGGCATCATGATCTGGGCGTCGGGGTTGCTGAGCACCAGCGCGACCTTCGAGCGGAGCGCGGCGGGATCGTGATCGGGGTCGCATCCGAGCACGCGCAGGTCTCCGCCCGTGCGCCGTACGAGCCCCGCGAGCACGCGGGCGAGCGTCGACTTGCCCGAGCCGTTGTCGCCGATCAGGGCGATCGTGCGCGCCGACAGGTCGAGCGACACCTCGCGTAGCACCTCGCGCCCGCCGAGGCGGACGCCCAGCCCCTCGCAGCGGATCGTGCTCACGCCGCGACGCCGGCCCGACCGCGATCGGGCGTCGCGACCCGCCACGTCCGGCGGAATCCGCGCGGGTAGGCGCGCACGAGGGTCGTCACGACAGCGGTCGCGACGGCGGCCTTGAGCAGATCTCCCGGCACGAAGACGAGGCTCGACAGCGCCGTCTCGCCGAGTGGCAGGCGCGTCACGAGACTCTGCACCGGGATGCCGATCGCGTAGATCACCAGCACTCCCCCGGCGATCATGGCCAGGGCGGTGCGCCAGACGACCGGGCGACGACCGCCCGCGTGCACGATGAGACCGACGACCGCGGCACCCAGGATCCACCCCAGCGCGTAGCCGGCGGTCGGCCCGACGAAGACGCCGAACCCGCCGCGGCCTCCGGCGAGCAGCGGCAGCCCCACGGCGACGAGGGCCAGCAGCACGGTCACCGACAGCGCACCGAGCCACGGCCCGAGCACGGCCCCGGTGAGCATCACGCCCAGGGTCTGCGCCGTGATCGGCACGCCGCCGAACACCGGGAAGCTGCCGGGCAGGCCCAGTACGGCGATGACAGCGGCGAAGACGGCGACGCGGGCGAGGTCGGTGGCGTCGAGGGTACGAGTCATGGGGAGCCTTCCTGAACAGTGTTCACGTGAACGGCGTTCACTATACTCACGCCATGGCTCCCCGTGGACACTCCGCCGACGACGTCGCCCTCACCGCATTGCGGATCCTCGACGAGCATGGACTCCCCGACCTCACGATGCGTCGACTCGCCGCCGCTCTCGAGGTGCAGCCGAGTGCGCTGTACTGGCACTTCCCGAACAAGCAGACGCTGCTCGCCGGTCTCTCCGATCGGATCGTCGGGCGCATGGCATCCGGACCCTCCGTCGACCTCGTGGCCGAAGCCCGCGCCCTGCGCGAGGCCCTCCTGGCCTACCGCGACGGAGCCGAAGTGGTCTCGAGCACCCTGGCGATGGGTCTCGGCTCGACGTTGGCGCACGACCGACTCGCGGCGGCCGTGTTCGCCGGCGGGTTCGACGACGAGACCGCCCGCCGCGTCGCCACCACCGTGCTGCACTACGTGCTCGGCTTCGTGTGGCACGAGCAGCAGCGCCTGCAGTACGACAGCGCAGGGGCTCGCGAGGGTGCCGCGGGCGGGCTCGCCGACGACGACTTCGCCTCGGGGCTCGAGCTCATCGCCGCGGGGTTGCGAGCGCGCGGACGCGTCTGACGCGCCTCCGCTGCGTCGGCGGGGTGCCGGCGCGGTGTCGCCCGCGCCGTGGTGGTCACGGCAAGGGCCGCGAGCGCGGCGACGAGATCACCCGCGTTCGGCGAAATGACTCGAGATGTGACGTGATCCCGCGCAACGCGGGTCATCTCGGCGGGGCCCGCCGCGCGCGCTCAACGCTGCTTGACCTCGCCGAACAACCGCGCGAGGGGCACCAGCACCGCCGGCCGCGCCGCCACCCACGCCGCGGCCATCACCACGAGCGAGGCGGCGAAGATCAGCAGACCGGTCGGGTCGCTCGTATACGCGGCGGGGTCTTCCGAGCCCCGGGCGGCGTACATGTGGTTCAGGTTTCGCAGCGCCCCGGTGGCCAGCACGAGGGCGACGTGCACGACGATGAACGCGACGAAGAAGAGCATCGTCGGGAAGTGCACCGTGCGCGCCCACTCGACCGGATACAGCCTGTTGAGCTTCTCGGCGTTCTTCGGCCACACCCCCGACAGTCGCACGCCGCTGATGATCGCGAGGGGCGCGGCGACGAACGTGATCGCGAAGTACGACAGCTGCTGCAGGCTGTTGTAGTTCACCCACCCGTTCTCGGTCGGCCAGTCGAGCGAGGCGTACTGCAGGGCGGCCGACAGCGCGTTGGGGAAGACCTCCCACGAGGTCGGCACGATCCGCATCCACTGCCCGGTGACGAACAGCAGCACGACGAAGATCACGCCGTTGGCGATCCAGAGGATGTCGAGCGCCTGATGGAACCACAGCGCCAGGCTGATGCGCCGCTTCTTGTTGTTGCGCGGCGACCAGAACGCGGCCGGGCGCTTCTCGCGGCGCACCTGCCAGCCGGTGCGGATGATCAACAGCAGGAAGAAGCTGTTGAGGAAGTGCGACCAGTTCAGCCAGGCCGGGAGCCCGACCGGCGCCGAATTCGGCAGGTGGTACTCGCCGGGGAACGCCGCGAGGAACTCGCGCCCGGGCCCGATCGCGAGCACGAAGCGCGCGACGAGCACGGCGATGCCGACGAGTGCCAGCGCGAAGACGCCGAGCACGGCGGTCGAGCCGAGCAGCTGCACGGGTGAGAAGTCGGCGAGGCGGGCACCTGCTCCCCCCCGTGTCGGGGCCGCCGTGGGGCGCTTCTGCGTGCGGGCCGGCGTCGTCGCGCGGTTCCGAGCCGCGGCCCCCGGCCAGACCGTGCGCGGGACGGTGAGCGGCGGGCGCGGGGATGGTGTCGCCGGTCGGGCATCCGCGGCCGGGGCGGGGGTCGCGGACGCCGCCGTCGCGCGAGTGTTCTCGTCGGAAGTCGCCGCGGGCACGGCGTCCACGCCCGCATCGGACCCGCCCACCGCCGCGGGTGCCGGGGTCTCGGCATCCGCACCGGAATCGGATCCGCTCACGGAGATCGGACGCGCGGGTTCGAGCTCTCCGCTCCCGCCGCGATCCTCTGCTTCTGAGGCGGTGCCGGGGCGCGGGGCAGAGGGCGGAACGACGGATGCCGGCGGCCAGGGCTCCCCGCCGGGCTCGCGCGGGAGTCCCCGACGCACGCCGGCCGCCTCCTCGCCCGCGAGGGTCGCGGCATCCGATCCGGGACCGGAAGCGCTCACCGTCGGGGCCTCGGCGCCGGATCCGCTCGCCGTCACGGGCGCCGTGTTCCCGGCATCCGCACCCGAACCGGATCCGCTCGCCGAGACCGGGCGCGCGGGCTCGGTCGATCCGACCCCGGGGAGATTCTCCGATTCTGCGTCGGCACCAGGACGTGCCGCGATGGGCGGAACGGCGGATGCCGGCGGCCACGGCTCCCCGCCGGGCTCGCGCGGCAGTCCGCGACGCACACTGCCCGCCCCGGCTGGCGCAGGGGTGGCATGCACCTCGGCCGCGGGCGAGCCGGAGGTGGGCGACGTCTCCGCCTCGGGCGAGGCAGAAGGGGCCGGCGCGGAAGCGGGTGCCACAGATCCGGATGCGTGCAACGGATGCGGATCCGCGGGCGTCTCGGATCCCGATACGTGGCGCGGGTCCGCATCCACGGCGTCCGCGCCGTCGGCGTCACCCGCGCCGGGCGCGATCGAGGCCGCGGGCGGCCAGGGCTCCCCGCCGGGGGTGCGCGGCAGCCCGCGTCGCGGGGTGCGGGGTGTGGACGCCATCTACTCTCGGGAGGACTTTTTATGCGCCTTCAGCGCGCTGAGCAGCTGCGGGACGACGGTGAACAGATCTCCGACGATACCGAAGTCGGCGATCTCGAAGATGGGGGCTTCCGGGTTCTTGTCGATCGCGACGATCGTGCGCGCGGTCTGCATGCCCGCGCGGTGCTGGATGGCCCCCGAGATGCCGAGCGCCACGTAGAGCCGCGGCGACACCGTGACGCCGGTCTGTCCGACCTGAGCGGCAGCCGGCACGTATCCGGCGTCGACCGCGGCCCGCGAGGCCCCGACGGCCGCACCGAGGGCGTCGGCGAGTTGCTCGACCAGGGCGAAGTCTTCGCGCGAGCCCACTCCGCGACCGCCGGCGACGACCGCCGCGGCCCCGCGCAGTTCGGGACGCGACGAGGCGACAGCGGTCTCGGCGAAGCCCTCGACGCGGGCGTGGGGGGTTCCGGATGCCGCGGCCTCGAGGCTCTCGACGACGAGCGGTCGCGCGTCGAGACGCTCTTCGACGGATCCGGGGCGGAGCGTCGCCGCGAGGGGCCCGAAGGTGGGTGCCCCGTCGACGGTGAAGGCTCCGCCGAAGGCCGCGTGATGGGCGACGACACCGAGCTCGTCGCGGCCCACGCCCACGACGTCGGTCGCGAGGGGCATGCGCAGGCGCGCGGCCAGGCGCGCGAGCGCGTCGCGCGACTCCACGGCATGCGAGGCGAGCACGATGTCGGGGCTCTCTTTCGCCACCGCCGCGGCGAGCGCATCGACGACCGGACCGGTCAGGGCATCGGCGTCGGTGACGGCCGTGAGCACGCGCGTGGCGCCGAGCGCGGCCGCCTCGGACGACGCCTTCTCGAGGGAGTCGGCGGTCGAGGCGACCAGAGCGACGGGATCTCCGACGGTCGCGGCGGCGGCGAGCAGGCCGGGAGCGGAGGCGGCCAGCGCCCCGCCGGGCAGCACCTCGAGCAGCACGAGAGCGGAGGACATCACGCCACCCCCTCGGCCACGAGGAAGGCCGCGAGCTTCTCGCCCGCATCGCCCTCGTCGACGATCTTCGTGCCGGACGCGCGCGGCGGCCTCTCGGCGACGGACAGCATGATGTACCGCGCGACCGCGGGATCCTCGACCTCGACGCCGAGTTCGGCGGCATCCACGGTCTCGTACGGCTTCTTCTTGGCCGCCATGATCCCCTTGAACGTCGTGAACCGCCCCTCGGGCATCGCCTCGGTGATCGACACGACGGCCGGCAGCGCCGCCGAGACCCGCATGGTGCCCGCGTCGCTGATGCGGTCGCCGGAGACGGCGTCGTCGGACACCTCGAGACTCGACAGGGCCGTGAGCTGCGGTACTGCCAGCAGCTCGGCGACCATCGCCGGCAGCACACCTCCTCCGCCGTCGGTCGACAGGTTGCCCGCGATCACCAGGTCGAACCCGGTGCGGCGGATCGCCGCGGCCAGCACCTCGGCGGTGAGCACGAGGTCGGCGCCGCGCAGGCTGTCGTCGACCACGTGCACGGCCGAGGTCGCCCCCATCGCGAGGGCCTTGCGCACGGTCGCCGTGGCCGAAGCGGGCGCCATCGTCACGACGACGACCTCGGTGCCCACGTGCGCATCGGCGTACGCGAGGGCGGCCTCGACGGCCCGCTCGCCGATCTCGTCGAGCACGGCCGCGGATCCCGCGCGGTCGGTGAGCCCGGTCTCGAGGTCGAGCCGACGCTCGCCCCAGGTGTCGGGCACTTCTTTGATCAGGACCACGATCTTCATCGACGGGGCTCCTTCGGAGAGAGGGCGGATGCCGCTGCATCGCGGCCACGTGTGGGTGCGGGGAGCGAACGCCAGGTCCCTGAGCCCGTCGAAGGGACCGGCACCACGCGCGGGGGTTCAGGGAGACCCACCCGCGCAGTCCAGGTCCTTGAGCCTGTCGAAGGGACCGGGATCAGGCGCGAGACTCCGGACAGGCCCCACCGCGAAAGCAAGGTCCCTGAGCCCGTCGAAGGGACCGGGAGCCGCGTACCCGACCCGCCCGAGCGGTACCGTGAATCGCGAGGAGGACCGATGACGCGACGACTGCCTGTCGACCCCATCGCCGAGGCGAAGCGCCAGTGGCTCGTACACGGGTGGGACGACGCCGCCGACGGCATGACCGTGGTGACCTCGGTGATCCGCGCGCACCAGCTGTTGATGGCGGCGATCGACCGCGCGCTCAAGCCCTTCGACCTGTCGTTCTCGCGCTTCGAGATGCTGCGGCTGCTCGCCTTCACTCGCGAGGGGCGGATGCCGATGGCCAGCGCCATCGCGCGCCTGCAGGTGCACCCGACGAGCGTGACCAACACGGTCGAGCGCCTCGCGCGCGACGGGTACGTGACGCGCGAGCCGCATCCGACCGACGGCCGCGCGGCGTTACTCGCACTGACCGACGCCGGCCGACGCCGAGTCGGCGAGGCCACCGACGCGCTCAACGCCGTGTTCGCCGACCTCGGCCTCGACGACGACGACGCGACGGCGCTCGTGCGGATCATCGCGCGCTTCCGCAAGGGTGCGGGCGACTTCGCCGACCCCGCCCCGGTGCCCGACCCGCTCTGAGCGCTCATCGGTGCGTGAACGACGGCGCGCGCTTCTCGCGGAACGCCGCCATCCCCTCTTTCTGGTCGGCCGTGTCGAACAGGGCCGCGAAGGCCTGTCGCTCGAAGCGCACGCCCTCGGCGAGGGTCGACTCCAGCGCGACGTCGAGAGCCGCCTTCGCCGCGTACAGCGCGGGCAGCGGCTTCTCGGCGATCGTCTGCGCGACCTTCTCGGCCTCGTCGAGCAGCTCGGCCGCCGGGACGATGCGCGAGACGAGTCCCGCGCGCTCGGCCTCGGCGGCGTCGATCATGCGGCCGGTCAACACGAGCTCGGCCGCCTTGTAGTACCCCAGCGCCCGCACGAGACGCTGCGTGCCGCCCATTCCCGGGATGACCCCCAGCTGCACCTCGGGCTGACCGAACTTCGCGCGATCCGAGGCCAGGATCACGTCGCACATGAGGGCGAGCTCGCATCCGCCGCCGAGGGCGTAGCCCGACACCGCTGCGATCACGGGGGTGCGCACGGCCGCGAACCGCGTCCACGCGCCGAAGTGGTCGGTGAGCATCATGTCGAGACCCGACTTCTGCTCCATCTCTTTGATGTCGGCGCCCGCGGCGAAGGCCTTCTCGCTGCCCGTCACCACGATCGCCCCAACGCCCTCGTCGACGTCGAAGGCTTCGGCCGCCGCGACGACATCCCGCATCGACTGCGTGTTCAGCGCGTTCAGCGCCTCGGGACGGTCGAGGAAGATCCACCCCACGCGGCCCCGCTGCTCGACGCGGATCGTCTCGTATCCGGCATCCGGTTCGGTCATGGTGACTCCCGTCGTCTCGAGTGATGGTCGCAGCGGTCTCGACCGCCCTCGAATGCTCGCACGCCCCACCGACATCGATCGAGGGTCTTGCCGCACGGCGTCGGCGGCAGCGCTTTTCGCGGCGGCGTCGGCCCGGTTCGGGGCGGGTTCCGTCGTTCGGGGCGGGGAATTCACGCCCCGCGCGACGGAATCCGCCCCGAACGAGAGAAAGGGCACCTCACGCCGCGAGGACGCTGCGGCCGACGATGAGGCGCATGATCTCGTTGGTCCCCTCGAGGATCTGGTGCACGCGCAGATCGCGGACGACTTTCTCGATGCCGTAGTCCTGCAGATAGCCGTAACCACCGTGCAGCTGCAGCGATTCGTTGGCGACGCGGAAGCCCACGTCGGTCGCGAACCTTTTCGCCATGGCGCACCGGGTCGCGGCATCCGGAGTCTTCGCGTCGAGCGCGGTCGCCGCATCGCGCACGAGCAGTCGCGCGGCTTCGAGCTCGGTCGCCATGTCGGCCACCGCGAACACGACCGACTGCTTCTCAGCGAGGGCCTCTCCGAAGGTGAAGCGCTCGTGCACGTACGAGATCGCGCGGTCGAGCGCCCAGCGCGCCCCGCCGATCGAGCACGTGGCGATGTTGAGGCGGCCGCCGTTGAGGGCGTTCATCGCGATCGAGAACCCGCGGCCCTCGCCGCCGAGCAGGTTCTCGGCGGGTACGCGCACCTCGTCGAGGATCACGGCGCGAGTGGGCTGGGCGTTCCAGCCCATCTTCTTCTCGTTCGGTCCGAACGACAGCCCCTCGGAGTCGGCGGGCACGATGAAGGCGCTGATGCCGCGCGCTCCCGGCTCCCCCGTGCGGGCCATGACGACGTAGACCGACGCCTCCCCGGCGCCCGAGATGAACTGCTTGACCCCCGTCAGCACGTAGGTGTCGCCGTGGCGGATCGCCGAGGTGGTGATCGCGGCGGCATCCGACCCCGCGCCGGGCTCGGTGAGGCAGTAGGCGCCGAGGTCTTCCATGGCCACCAGCGACGGCAACCACCGCTCGCGCTGGCCGGAGGTGCCGTAGGTGTCGATCATCCAGGCCACCATGTTGTGGATCGTGATGTAGGCCGTCACCGTGGGGTCGCCGTAGGCGAGCTCCTCGAAGATCGCCACCGCGTCGGCGCGCGACAGCCCGGCGCCGCCCACGTCGTCATTGACGTAGACGCCGCCGAGACCCAGCTCCCCCGCGCGGCGCAGCACGTCGCGGGGGAAATGCTTCTCGGCATCCCAGTCGAGGGTGTGGGGGGCGATCTCGGTCGCGGCGAAGTCGCGCACGGCGTCGAGGATGGCGTCGCGCTCGTCGGAACTCAGGGTGCCGGTCGACGGGGCGTCGAGCGCGGGAGCAGGGGTGGTGTCCATGCGGCTCTCCTTCGGAAGGCGACGGCGTCGTCGCTTCCGCCAGAATATCTGGACGTCCTACTAAATGATAGAGGTCCCGATTATGACGCGGAGACACCGAAGAGGGCGCCGACCGCGTAGGTCGCGGCGAGCGCGAGCGCCCCGCCGATCACCGTGCGCAGCACCGCACGCCCGCGCCGCGCTCCGCCGAGCACCGCCGCGACGTAGCCCGTGATCGCGAGCGCGAGGAGCACCGCCACAAAGGTGAGCGGCACGCGGATCTCGACCGGCGCGAGCAGGATCGTCGCGAGCGGCAGCAGGGCACCGATCGTGAAGGCGACCGCCGAGGCGAAGGCCGCGGACCACGGGCTCACGACGTCTTCGGCGTCGATGTTGAGCTCGACCGAGAGGTGGGCCTTGAGGGCGTCGGATGCCGTGAGCTCGTTCGCCACGCGCGTCGCGGTGTCGCGCGACAGGCCCTGGGCCTCGTACATGCCCACGAGCTCGGCGAGCTCGGCCTCGGGATCGTCGGCGAGCTCGCGTTTCTCCTTCTGGATGAGGGCGTGCTCGCTGTCGCGCTGGCTCGAGACCGAGACGTACTCGCCGAGTGCCATCGAGACGGCACCACCGACGAGGGCGGCGAGCCCCGCGATCAGCACCGGACCGGTGTCGCTCGTGGCCCCCGCGACACCGACCACGACCGCGGCCGTCGAGACGATGCCGTCGTTGGCGCCGAGTACCCCGGCGCGCAGCCAATTCAGTCTCTGAGAGAGCCCTTGGCGGTGCGGCTCGTCGGCATGAGCCCCGTTCGCTGTCGTCATGCGGTCAGGGTAGACCCGGCCCCCGACATCACGGCGCGGTTGCGAGGCCGCCGTTCGCCCCTCGTTCACCGGAGGGTCACCGAGCCCCGCGAAGATCGCCCCGTCCGCGCCTTCCGTCGCGGATCGGTGCGCTCCCGCCCCACCGCGCATCGCCTTCTCCCCGTACCCGAGGACACAGCATGCCTTCGACCTTCCTCCGCCGTGCGGTCGCGTTCAGCGCGACCACCGCGGCCGTGTGCGCACTCGCGCTATCGAGTGCCACCGCGGCATCCGCCGCCATCGTTCCCGACCCGGTGCGCAATGCTCCCGCCGACAGCGCGGTGAGCCTGCGTCCGCTCGGCAGCTACGAGACCGGAGTGTTCGACCAATCGGCCGCCGAGATCGTGCACGCCTACAAGAACCGCCTGTTCGTCGTGAACGCGCAGGCCGGCGCCGTCGACGTGCTCGACAACAGCACCCCCGCGGCCCCGACGAAGCTGTACTCGATCACCGGCACCGGCGTGGCCAACTCCCTCGCCGTGCGCGCCGACGGCCTCGGCGTCATCGCGCTCGAAGACGCCGACAAGACCGCGCCCGGTCGCCTGGTGTTCTTCGACGCGGATGCCGCGGAGCCGACGATCCTCGGAGAGGTCACCGTGGGCGCTCTGCCCGACATGGTGACGATCTCCGACGACGGCACCTACGCCGTGGTGGCGAACGAGGCTGAGCCCGCCGACGACTTCTCGGTCGACCCCGAGGGTTCGGTCGGCGTCGTCACGCTCCCCACCGCCAAGGCCGCGCCCGCCCAGAGCGCTGTGCGCACCGCCGGATTCGCCGCGTTCGAGCAGGGCGGATCGAAGACCCTCGACCCCGCCGTCCGCGTCTTCGGCCCCGATGTCGCCGCCCCCGACCAGGGCAGCACCCCGCTCGCCGAGAACCGCGTCAGCCGCAACCTCGAGCCCGAATACGTCGCCATCGCCGGCGGCACGGCCTACGTGGCGTTGCAGGAAGCCAATGCCATCGCGGTCGTCGATCTCGCGTCGGCCGAGGTCACCGGCATCCGCCCCCTGGGGTTCAAGGACTACGGCGTGCAGACGCTCGACGCGAGCGACCGCGACCCCGAGGACGCCCCCACCTACACCGAGAAGAGCTACCCCGGGCTGTTCGGCATGTACATGCCCGACGGCATCCAGGCCTACGAGGCGAACGGCGAGACCTACCTCGTCACCGCCAACGAGGGCGACGGCCGCGAGTGGGGCGACTTCACCGACACCGCTCGCGTGAAAGACCTCGGCGACGACGGCCTCGCCCCCGTCTGCGCCGACAGCCCGCTCGCGGGTTCGCTAGACGACGCCGACCTGGGCCGCCTCAACGTCGCCACCGACATGGGCCTGAACGCCGACGGCACCTGCTACTCCGAGCTGTACACGTTCGGCGGCCGCGGGTTCTCGGTGTGGACCACCGACGGCGAGCAGGTCTTCGACTCAGGCTCCGACTTCGAGCGCATCACGCACGACGCCAACCCGGAGTTCTTCAACTCGAACCACTCCGAGTCGAACCTCGAGGGCCGCAGCGACGACAAGGGCCCCGAGCCCGAGAACCTCGCCATCGGCCAGGTCGACGGACGCACCTACGCCTTCATCGGCCTCGAGCGCGTCGGCGGCGTGATGACCTACGACATCACCGATCCCTCCGACGCGACGTACGCGGGCTACGTCAACAACCGCGACTTCTCGGTGTCGGTCGAAGACCAGCTGACGGGCGACGAGACCGCCGACCGCGAGCTGCTGGCGAAAGCCGGCGACCTCGGTCCCGAGGGCGTCGAGTTCATCTCGGCCGAGAACTCCCCCACGGGCCGGCCGCTCGTGGCCGTCGGCAACGAGGTCTCGGGCACCACGACGGTCTTCTCCGTCGAGAATCCGAACGTGAAGAACATCGACATCCTCACGATCAACGACTTCCACGGCCGCCTCGAGGCGGGATCGCAGGGCGAGGCCGGCGCTGCCGTCATCGCCGGCGCCGTGAAGGCGAAGGAAGCCGCGAACCCGAACACGCTGTTCGTCTCGGCCGGCGACAACATCGGCGCGTCGACCTTCACCTCGCTCATTCAGGACGACTCCCCCACGATCGACACGCTGAAGGCCTCGGGCCTCGACGTCTCGGCCGTCGGCAACCACGAGTTCGACCGCGGCTTCGCCGACCTGACCGACCGCGTGCTCCCCGAGTACGGCGGCGGCGAGTTCGGCCTCGGCGCCAACGTCTACAAGAAGGGCACGAAGGAGCCCGTCCTCGACGAGTACGCGATCAAAGACGTCGACGGCGTGCGCGTGGCCTTCATTGGCACCGTGACCCCCGACACCGCGACCATGGTCGACCCGGCCGGCATCGCCGACCTCGAGTTCGGCGACCAGCTCGAGGCCGCGAACCGCGTGGCCGACGAGATCACGGCCGGCGACCTCGCCGACGTCATCGTGCTGCTCACCCACTCGGGCGCCGCTACCTCGAACGACTGCGCCGCCATCTCCGCCGACCAGGCCGGATTCGGCAAGCTGGCCGTGAACGCCTCGCCCGAGATCGACGCGATCGTCTCGGCGCACACGCACCAGACCTACGCCTGCGACCTGCCCGTGGCCGGCACCGACCGCACCCGCCCGGTGATCCAGGCCTCGGAGTACGGCAAGGCCATGGGCCAGCTGTCGCTGAGCTGGAACACGCGCACCGACTCCCTGGCATCCGTCTCGGGCACCACGTTCCCCCTCGCGGGCGCGTTCGCTCCGGATGCCGCGATCGAGGCCCAGGTGGCCGAGTACGTCGCACAGGCCGACGTGATCGGGGCGAAGCCGGTCGGCGAGATCAGCGGCGACATCCTGCGCGGCGGCACCCCGTCGGGCTCCGACCGCGGCGTCGAGTCGTCGATGGGCAACTGGGTCGCCGACGTCTACCTGTGGGCGACCTCGCAGAACCCCGCCTACGCCGGCACGAAGGCGCAGATCGCGCTGATGAACCCGGGCGGCCTCCGCGCCGACCTGCTGAAGGGCGATGACGGGGTGGTCACCGACAAGGAGGCCGCTCTCGTGCAGCCCTTCGCCAACACCCTGGTGACGGTGACCCTCACGGGTGAGCAGATCCGCGAGATCCTGAACGAGCAGTGGAAGGCCGAGGGCGACCGCCCGAAGCTGCACCTCGGCGTCTCGGACGGCTTCACCTACGAGTACGTGCAGGACGCCGCGAACCCGCGCGTCGGCTCGGTAGTCTCGATGGCCTACCAGGGCCAGCCGATAACCGACACCGACACGTTCACGGTCGTGACGAACTCGTTCCTCGCCAACGGCGGAGACGGCTTCCCGACCTTCGCCGCCGGCACCGACCGCACCGACACGGGTCAGATCGACCTCGACGCGACCCTGGCGTACTTCGAGGCGACCCCCGTGGTCGACCCGGCCCCGCTCGGCCGCGCGACGCTGTCGACGGGTGAGACGCCGACGCCCGGTGAGCCGGGTCAGCCCGGCGAGCAGCCCGGCGACCCCGGCATGCAGCCCGGCCAGCCCGGCCAGCCCGGTGCCCAGCCCGGTCAGCCGGCGGGCACTCCCGGCGGCGGACTCGCCACCACCGGCGTCGAGGCCCCTTGGGGCATCGCCCTCGCGGGTGGGTTCCTCGTGGTCGCGGGCGGTCTCGCCTTCGCGCTGCGCAAGCGTCGCACCGTCTGACGCCTGACAGCGGAACGGCCCTCACCCTCGCGGGGTGGGGGCCGTTCCCGTTCGCGTGAGGGGTCAGAAAGTGTCGCCTGGGAGCGCGCCAGGCGACACTTCTCGACCCCTCACGCGAGCGCCGCCCCTCAGGCGCGGAGCACCTGCACCTGCACCCCGGATGCCGCCGACTCGACGCGCCAGACCTGTCCACTGCCGCGCACGGCCGGCGCCGCCTGCGCCGAGACCACCAGGGCCGTGTTCTCATCGATCGCCACGCCGTCGGTGACGAGGCCCGCATCGACCGCGGAAACGAGACGCGAGAGGGTGCCCCACTGTGCGGCGTGCACGTCGACCGCGAAGTCGAGGAGTCCGAGGCCCGGCCGCACCGCGACCTCGCCGAGCTCTTCGCCGGCATCCTCCGACACGACCTCGACCCCGCCGACGCGGTATCCGCCGACGAGAGCCGGACCGGCGGCGATGGCCGCGCCCGCCGAGAACCCGGCGTACGGCAGGCCGCCCGCGACCCGTTCGCGGATCAGATCCCGGATGCCGCCGAACGCGTCGCAATACGCCGGAGTCAGGCCTCCGCCGACGAACACGCCGTCGGCCTCGACCGCGGCATCCGTGAAGCTCTCGCCCTCGACGATCGCGTGCACGCGGATCTCGTCGGATCCCGCGCCCGCCGCGTCGAGCACCTCGCGGAACCGGTCGACCGAGGAGTCGTCGTCGGCCTCGAGCACGAGCAGCAACGCGATCGCGGGGGCACGGCCGGCGCCGCGCTCCCGAGCCTCGCTCACGAAGGCCTGCAGCAACGACCCGCAGACGGCGACATCGCGGCCGCCGCCGAGAAGGAACACACTCATGCGCCCAGTATCCCGGGGCGGCCGCCCTTCGCGTGAGTTGCCGAATGCGGCGCCTCGCGCGTGAGGGGTCACTCTCTGTCGCCTCGAGCGCGGCCAGGCGACAGTTTGTGACCCCTCACGCGCGAGAGCGGACGGGCCGAACCCGCACCGCGCGTGAAGGGTCACTCCCTGTCGCCTGGAGCGCGGCTGGGCGACAGTTTCCGACCCTCACGCGCGAGAGCGGACGGACCGAACCCGCACCGCGCGTGAGGGGTCACTCTCTGTCGCCTCGAGCGCGGCCAGGCGACAGTTTCTGACCCCTCACGCGCGAGAGCGGACGGGCCGAACCCGCACCGCGCGTGAGGGGTCACTCTCTGTCGCCTCGAGCGCGGCCAGGCGACAGTTTGTGACCCCTCACGCGCGAACGCGCGAGCGCGCGGGCACGCGACCCGCGTCAGTACCGCCGCAACAGCGCCGCGAGGGCCTGGCCGCCGCCGATGCACATCGTCACGACCGCGTATTCGAGGTCGCGGCGCTGCAGGTCGAGGGCCGCGCGCACGGTGAGGATCGCGCCGGTCGCGCCGACGGGGTGGCCGAGGGCGATCGCGCCGCCGTAGGGATTCACCTTCTCGGGGTCGAGACCGCCGTCGCGGATCACCGCGACCGCCTGAGCAGCGAACGCCTCGTTCAGCTCGATCACGTCGACGTCGGCGGGGGTGAGCCCCGTCTGCTCCCACAGGCGCTGCAGCGCGATGACCGGGGCGTAGCCCATGATCTCGGGGTCGACACCCGCGGTGGTCACGGCCTCGAGGGTCGCAAGGCCGGTCAGCCCGCGCTCGCGCGCGTCGTCCTCACGCATCAGCACGGTCGCTGCAGCACCGTCGTTGATGCCCGAGGAGTTGCCGGCGGTGACCGACCCGTCCTTCTCGAACGCGGGCCTCAAACCAGCCAGGGCCTCCCTGGTCGTCCCCGGCCTCGGGTGCTCGTCGACCGAAACCTCGACGGGCTTCCGGCCGCCGGTGGTCACGGGCACGATCTCTTCCGCGAAGGCCGCGCGCGCGGCATCCGTCGCCGCCCGGCGCTGGCTCTCGACGGCGAAGGCGTCCTGCTCCTCGCGCGAGACGGAGTACCGGGATGCCACGACCTCGGCCGTCGTTCCCATGTGCCGGCCACTGAAGGGGTCGGTGAGGATCGCGAGCGTCCCGTCGAGCAGGGTCCGGTCGCCGAGGCGTGAGTTGCCGCGCGCGCCGTACTCGAGGAAGGGCGTGCGCGACATGCTCTCGTCGCCCCCGGCCACGGCCACGTCGATGCCGCCCCAACGCAGCTCTTGAGCCGCCGACCAGATGGCTTGCAGGCCCGAGCCGCAGAGGCGGTTCACGGTGAAGGCGGGCACGCGCGTGGGCAGTCCTGCGGCGAGCGCGACGCGGCGCGCGTTGTAGGCGTCGGGGCCGTTCTGGGCGATGCAACCCATGACGACCTCGTCGACGTCGTCTTTCGCGACTCCGGCGCGACGCAGGGCCTCCGAAACCGCGACCGCACCAAGTTCGTACGCGTCGACGCCCGACAGGGCACCGCCGAACGACCCGATGGGCGTGCGCGCTCCCGAGACGAGAACGATCTTTGGCGCCGACATCAGCCCGCGGCTTCTTCGGGGCGTTCCTGGGCCTCGAGGTCGTCGGCATCCGGAACGTAACCCTCGATGTGCCGCTCGTCGGCGCCGACGTACTCCGACAGCGGGCGGATCAGCGCGTTCGAGGCCTGCTGCTCGCGGACGTGCGCGGTCCAGCCCGTCACGCGCGCCGCGACGAAGAGCGGCGTGAAAGTCAGGGTGTCGAAGCCCATCAGGTCGTACGCGGGGCCCGAGGGGTAATCGAGGTTGGGGTAGATGCCCTTGCGCTCGACGAACTGCGACTCGAGGGCGTCGTACAGGGCGGCGACGTCGGGGCGGTCGTAGTGCGCGACCAGGGTGTCGAGGGCGGCCTTCATCGTGGGCACGCGCGAGTCGCCGCGCTTGTAGACGCGGTGGCCGAAGCCCATGATCTTGCGCTTCTCGGCGAGGGCGGTGTCGAGCCACGACCCGACGTTCTCGGCCGAGCCGATCTCGGTGAACACGTGCAGCACGGCCTCGTTCGCGCCGCCGTGCAGGGGGCCTTTGAGGGCGCCGATCGCGCCGACGACGGCGGAGTACAGGTCGCTGAGGGTCGACGCGATCACGCGCGCGGTGAAGGTCGAGGCGTTGAAGGAGTGCTCGGCGTACAGGATCATCGAGCGGTTGAACGCGTCGACGACGACCTCGTCCGGAACACCAGCGGATGCCGAGGACCCTGAGCCCACGCCCGAGGACCCCGAGCCTGTCGAAGGGTCGGGTACCGACGCGCCCCCGGTGGCTTCGACAGGCTCAGCCACCTGCGACCGTCCGCAGATCGCCTCACCGAACGTCATCCAGAGGAAGTTCGCCGCGTAGTCCAGGTCGTCGCGCGGTTCGATGAGCTCTTCACCGCGGCGGCGGCGCTGGCCGTATGCGACCACGGCGGGCAGCTGCGCCCACAGGTGGATGCTGCGCTCGAGGTTCTCTTCGGGGGTGCCCACGGCATCCATCACGTTCGAGATCCCGGCCGTCTCGCGCGCACCGATGACGCTGACGGCGGTGCGCACCTCGTCCATCGGGTGGGCGCTGATCGGCAGCAGGTCGATCGCGGCGCGGACGTCGTCGCTCAACGCCCGGTGCTCACGCTCGGTGCGGCGGAGGTCGGCGAGCTGCGCGGCATCCGGAAGCTCTCCGTTCCACAGCAGATACGCCACCGCCTCGAACGACTGCGTCGCCGCGAGCTCCTGCACGGGGTAGCCGCGGTACAGCAGGCTGTTGGTCTCGGGGTTCACCTTGCTGACGGCGGTCTCGTCGACCGTGACCCCGGCGAGGCCCTTCTTGATGTCGGTCATCGTCTCTCCCTTGAGTCGTGTGCGGTGTTCGTGTGGGGCTCTAGCGGACCATGTCCCGATTTCGGCTGTCTGAGCCCCGTCCAGACGACCACTTCTGGGACATGGTCCGCGCATTTCGGGACATGGTCACCTCGCCGGCCCGCACCGCCTCAGCGCTCGACGGTGAAGTCGAACACGTCGGCGTCGAAGCGGGTGTACCCCTCGTAGTCGATCAGGTCGTAGAGGTCGGCGCGGTGCTGCATCTGCCCGAGCTGGTCGCGAAGGTGCCCCTCGGATGCCAGGGCGTCGAGGCCCCGTCCGGCTTCGCCCATCGCGAGGCGCAGCAGCGAGACGGGCCAGATGACCAGGTTCACGCCGGCGTCGCGCAGCTGCTGCGTCGAGAACAGCTCGCTCTTACCGAACTCCGTCATGTTCGCGAGGATCGGCACCTCGAGCGCCGAGCGCATCGCCTCGAACTCGCCGAGGTCGCGCATCGCCTCGGGGAAGATCGCGTCGGCGCCGGCGTCGACCAGGGCCTTCGCGCGGTCGATCGCGGCATCGAGGCCCTCGACGGCGCGCACGTCGGTGCGGGCCATGATGAGGAAGTCGGGGTCGCGCCGGGCGTCGACGGCCGCGCGGATGCGCTTGATCGCCGTGTCGGCATCCACCACGCTCTTGCCGTCGAGATGACCGCAGCGCTTCGGGTTGACCTGGTCTTCGATGTGGGTGCCCGCAAGCCCTGCGTCTTCGAGCGTCTGGATCGTGCGTGCGACGTTCATCGGCTCGCCGAACCCGGTGTCGGCGTCGATGATCGCCGGCAGCTCCGTCATGCGCGCGATCTGCTGTCCGCGACCGGCGACCTCGGTGAGCGTCGTGAGTCCGATGTCGGGCAGGCCCAGGTCGGCCGAGATGACGGCGCCCGAGATGTAGACGCCCTCGAAGCCCTTGCGCTCGATGAGCCGAGCCGACAGCGGGTTGAAGGCTCCCGGCATCCGCACCAGTTCTCCGGATGCCAGTTTCTCGCGCAGCGCGCGACGCTTCTGCTGCGCGGTGGTCTGGGCGTAGAGCATCAGCGACCTCGCTTCATCGAGTGGATCTCGCGCACCGGCGGCTCGGGCTTCTCGGGGGCGCATCCGCCGCCGCGCATCAGAACAGCCCCTTCGGCGCGGGCGCCAGAGCCAGCACGCCGGGCTTGGCGACGATCGAGAGCTGCATGACCTCGGCCGGGGTCAGTTCGGGCAGGCGCTGCACGAGCTCGAGGAAGCGCTCGATCTCGTCGGGCTGCAGCACGGGCTCGGCGAGCAGGCGGAACTTGCGCACGTAGTCCTCACGAGCGAACGGCCGCGCGCCGAGCGGGTGAGCGTCGGCGACGGCGATCTCGTCTTCGACGGTCGAGCCGTCGGTCAGCGTGATGACGACGCGGCCGCCGAAGGCCTTCTCGTTCGGGTCTTCGGAGTGGTAGCGGCGCGTCCACTCGGCGTCTTCGGCCGTGGTGACCTTGTGCCACAGCTCGACGGTGTCGGCACGGCCCGCGCGCTCGGGGGTGTACGAGTCGACGTGGTGCCACGCGCCGTCCTGCAGGGCCACGGCGAAGATGTACGGGATCGAGTGGTCGAGCGTCTCGCGCGACGCGGTCGGGTCGTACTTCTGCGGGTCGTTCGCCCCCGAACCGATCACGTAGTGCGTGTGGTGGCTGGTGTGCAGCACGACGGATTCCACGTTGGCGGGGTCGCGCAGCTCCGGGCGCTCCGTGCCGAGGCGGCGGGCGAGATCGATCCAGGCCTGCGCCTGGTACTCGGCGGAGTGCTCCTTCGTGTACGAGTCGAGGATGCCGCGCTTGCTCTCGCCCTCGCCGGGCAGGGGCACGTCGTACGAGGCGTCGGGGCCGTCGAGCATCCAGGCGATCACGCCGTCTTCGCCTTCGTAGATCGGCGAGGGGCTCGTCTCGCCACGCATCGCCCGGTCGACGGCCTCGATCGCCATCTTCCCGGCGAAGGCGGGGGCGTGCGCCTTCCATGTCGAGATCTCGCCCTTGCGCGACTGTCGCGTGGCGGTGGTGACGTGGAGGGCCTGGCCGATGGCCTGGTAGATCGTCTCCTGGTCGAGATCGAGCAGGGTGCCGATGCCGGCCGCGGCCGCGGGACCGAGGTGGGCGACGTGGTCGATCTTGTGCTTGTGCAGCGAGATGGCGCGCACGAGGTCGATCTGGATCTCGTAGGCGGTGGCGAGCGCCCGCACGAGGGCGGCGCCGTCGCGACCGGTGTGCTGGGCGACGGCCAGCACGGGCGGGATGTTGTCGCCGGGGTGCGAGTAGTCCGCGGCGAGGAAGGTGTCGTGGTAGTCGAGCTCGCGCACGGCCACGCCGTTGGCCCAGGCCGCCCACTCGGGGCTCGAGTGCCGTTCGAGGGCGCATCCGAAGACCGTCGAGCCCGCTCCGCCGATCGACACGGCGTGGTCGAGCGCCTGCTGGCGCGCGGCGCTCACGGGCTGACGCGTGAGAGAGGCCGCGGCGACCGCGGCGTTGTCGATGAGACGGTTGACGATCATCTCGGTCACGTCGTCGTCGATGGCGACGGGGTCGACGGCGACGCGGGCTAGGGCCCAGGCGAGCTGACCCTCGCGGGCGAGGTTCTCGTCGCTGCGGTGCACGCGCACGTGGTGGGTGATCGTCATGAGTGCTCCTCCGTGAGGGCTTCGAGGATGGTCGACACGGCGTTGTGCAGGTGCACGTGCGTGGCGTGGGCGGCCAGGTCGGGCTCGCCGGCGGCGATCGCTCGCGCGATCAGTTCATGCTCGCCCGCCGAGGCGGTGAGACGTTGGGGGTTGTCGCGGGCCATGCGGCGCACGCGCACGAGGTGGGTGCGGACGCTGCGCAGCGCGCCCGAGAGGTAGGCGTTGTCGACGGCGTTGTCGATGGCCGCGTCGAAGCGCGCGATGAGGGAGTAGTACGAGTCGGCGTCGACGGTGTCGACGTCGGCGAACTCGCGCGCGAGCGCGGCGAAGACGCGACGTTCGGCGCGCGCCGCGGCCAGGCGGGCCGCCTCGGTCTCGAGGGCGCGGCGCAACTCGAAGAGCGCGCGGATGTCGTCGACGTCGATGCCGGCGACCACCGTCACGCGCGGCGAAGTCTGCACGACGAGACCGTCGGATGCCAAGCGGCGCAGGGCCTCGCGCAGCGGCGTGCGGCTGACGCCCAGGCGGGTCGCCTGCTCCACCTCGCCGAGCACCATTCCGGGGCTGAGGGTGCCCGATTGGATCTCGTCGAGGAGGGTCGCGTACGCGCGCTCGCCTGCTCTCATCGTGACCTCCGTCGTGTATACATTACGCGCCGTTCCATCGGCCCGCCACCCACAGAAGGGGTGATTGCGTATACAGAAGCACCCCTTGAAGGGGGACTTCACCCGGCGTATCGTCCGCGTCATGAGTACCGCGATCCGCACCGCGGGCCTGCGAAAGCGCTACGGCCGCACGGTGGCTCTGGACGACCTCGACCTCGAGGTCGCCTCCGGCGAGATCCACGGCTTCCTCGGCCCCAACGGGGCGGGCAAGTCGACGACGATCCGCATCCTCCTCGGCCTCTCGCGCGCCGACGACGGCACCGCCGAGGTGCTCGGGGCCGACCCCTGGCATGACGCCGCGACCCTGCACGCGCGCCTGGCCTCCGTGCCCGGCGACGTGACGCTGTGGCCGAACCTCTCGGGCGGCGAGACGATCGACCTCCTCGCACGGCTGCGGGGATTCGGCCGGTCGTCCGCCTACCGCCGCGAACGCGACCGCCTGCTGCACGCCTTCGCCCTCGACCCCCGCACGAAGGGCCGCGCCTACTCGAAGGGCAACCGCCAGAAGGTCGCGCTCGTCGCCGCCTTCGCGTGCCCGGCCGATCTGCTGCTGCTCGACGAGCCCACGAGCGGACTCGACCCGCTGATGGAGGTCGTCTTCCAGCGCGAACTCCGCCGCGTGCACGAGCACGGCACCACCGTGCTGCTGTCGAGCCACATCCTGTCCGAGGTCGAGCAGCTGTGCGATCGCGTGAGCCTCGTGCGGGCGGGGCGCGTCGCCGAGACCGGAACGCTCGACGATCTGCGCCAGCTCACCCGCACACAGGTGTCGTTCGTCGACACCGGGGCGGTCCTGCCGCCGCTGCCCGGCGCGCACGACGTCGAGCGCGCGCACGGACGCGTGCGCTTCACCGTCGACAGCGACGACGTGGCATCCGTGCTCCCCGCCCTCGGCGCTGCCCGTGTCACGGGCCTGCGGGTCGAGCCGCCGTCGCTCGAAGAGCTCTTCCTGCGCCGCTACGGCGAGCGGGTCGAGGGAGGCGAGGGCGAATGAACGGGCTCGGTCCGCTGCTGCGGGCCCGCTTTCGGCGCGATGTCGTGCAGCTGACGCTCTGGACCCTCGGCACGCTGGCTCTCGCGGCCGCCGCCGTGGCGGGGGTGCGGGGGCAGTTCCCCACGGTCGAGGATCGCCGGGGCCTGCTCGCCGCCGCGATCGCGAACCCCGTCATCCTGCTCTTCCGAGGCCTCCCCTCGGGCAGCGACGAAGCGGCGTTCGCGACCTTCCTCATCGCGCCGTTCCTCATGCTGCTGGCCGCGCTCATGAGCACGTTCCTCGCCGTCCGCCACACCCGCGGCGACGAGGAGGCGGGACGCGCCGAGCTCGTCGCGGCCACCCCGGCCGGGCGCTCCGCCGCCTTCGTCGCGACGGTGATGCACGGCATCCTGGCCGACGTCGTTCTCGGGGCGCTCGTCGCCCTCGCCTTCGTCGGCTTCGGGTACGCCGCTCTCGGCAGCATCATGCTGGGCGCCTCGGTCACCGCGACCGGCCTCGTCTTCCTCGCCGTGGCGCTGGTCGCGGCGCAGGTGGCCCGCACCTCGCGCGCCGCGAACTCGATCGGGGTGTGGGCGGTGCTGATCGGGCTGCTCGTGTGCGGTCTCGGCAACGCCCTGGGCACGCCGAGCACCGACCTGCAGCGGATGCAGAGCGCTCCGCTCGCGTGGATCTCGCCCTACGGCTGGGCCGAGAACGTGCGGGCGTTCGACGCCGACGACGCCCGGCCGCTACTGCTCTCGCTCGCACTCACGGTGGTCTGCGCTCTCGTCGCGTTCGCGCTGCACCGCTCGCGCGACCTGGGGGCTTCTCTCCTGCCCGCGCCGCGCGGCGCCGCGGCGGCGGGACGCCTTCTCTCCGGCCCCCTCGGTCTGGCGTGGCGCGAGGGCCGCGGTGCCGTCATCGGCTGGACGGTGGGCGGCCTCGTCGTCGGGCTCCTCGCCACGCGTCTGTCGTCGGTCATCGCGCAGATCGGCGACACGATCCCCTCGGTCCAGGCCGTGCTGCAGGCCCTCGCCGCGCAGGGCTCGCTCGCCCAGGGCGCGGTGGAGGTGTTCTTCACCCTCGCCGGGATCCTCGCCGCCTGTGCGGGCGTGCAGATGATCGCGCGCCTGCGTCAAGACGAGGCGGCCGGCCTCGCCGAACCCCTCCTGGCCGCCGCCGTGAGTCGCTCGCGCTGGCTCGGTGCGGGGCTCGCCCTCAGCGCCGCGGCGATCATCGGCGTGCTCGGTGCGGCCGTCCTGGGCGCGGCCGCGGGCCTGGCCACGACCGCCGGTGCCGACACCTCGCTGCTGCGCGACGCCGCCGTGAGCGCTGCCGGCCAAGCACTCGCGGCAGCGGCGATCGCCGTGATCGCGGCCCTCGCGTTCGTCTTCGTGCCGCGTCTCGCGGTGCTCATCGGGTGGGCGGTCGTCGGCATCGCCGCGATCGTCGGGCTCTTCGGCCCACTCCTCGGGTTGCCGGATGCCGTGGTGCGGGCCTCCCCCCTGGCATCCGTCCCCGTGGTCAGCGGCGACACGGTCGATCCGCGCGGCGCCGTCGCCTGGGCGCTCGTCGTGATCGTCGCGGGCGGAGCGGCGGTGCTCGGCATCCGTCGCCGCGAGGTCGTCGCCGACCGGTGACGCGCCCGACCCTGGTGCGCGTGGGCCCCGCGCTGCCACACTGTGCGCATGCTCGTCACGACAATGAACGATGTCCCCGGCCGTCAGATCGTCGAAGTCTACGGAGAGGTCACCGGCCTCACCGTTCGCGCCCGCAACATCGGCGTGCAGTTCGGCGCCGGCCTCAAGTCGATCTTCGGCGGTGAGTTGCAGGGGCTGACCCAGCAGCTGCAGGAGAGCCGCGACGAGGCCAAGCAGCGTCTCGTCGAAGCGGCTCAGGCCGTCGGCGCCGACGCGGTGATCGCCATGCGCTTCGACACGAGCGAGGTGGCGCAGAACTTCCAGGAGGTCGTCGCCTACGGGACCGCGGTCAAACTGGGCTGAGCCCCTCCCGCGGCAGCGCCGCGATCAGACGCGGCCCCACGACTCCAGGGTGGTGGGGACGGATGCCAGGGTCGCCAGGGCTCCGTCACGGTCGGCGCGGGCGAGGGTGAGGCCCGCGACGACGAGAGAGGCGCAGACCGCGGCCAGGGCGTCCACGGCATCCGGGGTCAGATCGGGGCGACGATCGGCCACGGCGGCGCGGATGGCTCCGCGCATCTCGGCCGCGTAGGACGAGATCGTGGTGCGCACCTCGGCGTCGTCGGTGGCGAGCGACGACGACCCGGCGTTCAGCAGCAGGCAGCCGAGACGGGCGCGGGGGGTGTCGTGCTCGATGCCCTCGCGCATCTCGGCGATGTACGCCTCGAGCGCGCCGGGGTCTCCCCCGCCCAGGGGGCGCAGGCGCATGCGCACGACATCGTCGAGGTAGGCCGCGAGCACCGCGTCGAAGAGTCCGCGCTTGCTGCCGAAGGCGTTGTAGATGCTCGACCGGGTGAGCCCGGTCGCCTGCTCGAGCTCCGCGATACCGGTCTCGGCGTAGCCGCGGCGCCAGAACACGTCGCGCGCGGCGTCGACGACGGCGGAGCGCTCGAAGCTCGGCATCCGTCCCATGTTCTCTCCCCCATCAAGGTGGCTGAGCCTGTCGAAGCCACCGGACCCTTCGACGGGCTCAGGGTCCTCACGGTTTCGTTCTCGCTCTTCCGGGTCTATATTAGACCAGTCGTTACAGAATAACCACAGGAGGCATTCCATGCGCGCAGTCATCCACCACGAGTTCGGCGAGCCCGCCGACGTCCTCGGCGTCGAAGAGGTCGAGACCCCGACCCCCGGCCCCGGCGAGGTGCGCCTGCGCGTGCTGCTGTCGCCCATCCACAACCACGACCTGTGGACCATCCGCGGCACCTACGGCTTCAAGCCCGAGCTGCCCGCCCGCGCCGGCACCGAAGCCGTCGGCGTCATCGAAGAGCTCGGCGAGGGCGTCGAGAACCTGGCCGTCGGCCAGCGCGTCGCCACCGGCGGCACCTTCGGCGTGTGGGCCGAGCAGGTCGTCGCGAACGCCGCGGGCCTCATCCCCGTCGCCGAGGGCCTGTCCGACGAGGTCGCGTCGCAGCTCGTCTCGATGCCCTTCAGCGCCATCAGCCTGCTGCACTCGCTCGACCTGAAGGCCGGCGACTGGATCGTGCAGAACACCGCCAACGGCGCCGTCGGCCGCATGGTCGCGCAGATCGCCACGGCGCGCGGCGTCAACGTCATCGGTCTCGTGCGCCGCGAGAGCGCTGTCGCCGAGCTCGCCGAGCAGGGCATCGACAACGTCGTGTCGACCGACGCCGACGACTGGCGCGACACGGCCCTCGCCCTCGCCGACGGTGCGCGCATCGTCGCGGGCGTCGACTCGGTCGGCGGACCCGCCGCCGGTCAGGTGCTGTCGCTCCTGAGCGAGAACGGCACGCTCGTGATCTTCGGGTCGATGGGCGCCGGCACGCTCGAGCTGGGCGCCGGCGACATCATCTTCCGCCAGGCCACCGTGAAGGGCTTCTGGGGCAGCGTCGTCAGCAAGACGATGGATGCCGAGACCCGCGGCGCCCTGTTCGGCGAGCTGTCGCGCTACCTCGCCGACGGCACGCTGACCCTGCCGGTCGCGGCGACCTTCAGCCTCGAAGACGCCCGCGAGGCCGCCCGTGCGAGCGACTCGCCCCGCGTCGGCAAGGTGCTGCTGCGCCCGTGACGTCTCGGGCTCGCGGCGCCGCCTCCTCGCGGCACCGCGGGCCGGTATCCGCTTCGCTCCGCGTGCACAATTCCTGAGATCCGCACGCGAACGGCCCCGGCGCCCCCGCCATTCCGCGGGTGGGCGCCGGGGCCGTCGACGTTTCTCCGGAGTTCTGCACGCGACCTGCCGTAGCCCCCGCCGCAGGCCCGGACCAGGGCGCGCGGGCGACTGCGCTTTACGACCCGGGCAGCTCCGCCAGCGCGGCTTCGAGCGCGTCGATCGCGGGGCGTTGACCCTTCACGAGTGCTTCGCGCGCGGCATCCGGAGCCATCCACTCGGCGCGGTCGACCTCGGGGAACGAGGCCGTGCGTCCCGACCGAGGCGGCCAGGCCATCTCGAACTCCCCGAAGGTGAAATCGTCTCCGGATGCCGTGAACCCGGCGCCGTCGCCCACGAAGACGACCACCTTCTTGCCGCTCGAGGACGCGAAGGTGCCGAGCTCGGCCCACTCGACCTCGGGCGGCTCGACGCCGAGCTCCTCGCGGAACTCGCGGCGCGCGGCATCCAGAGCCCGCTCGGATTCGGGGTCGAACTCGCCCTTCGGGATCGACCAGGCGCCGGCGTCCTTCTTGGCCCAGAACGGGCCGCCCATGTGCGCGATGAACACCTGCGGCGTCGGCGTCAGCCGATACAGCAGCAGCCCCGCGCTCCACACGACCATCAGGCGACGGTGGCCGGCACCCGGTTCGCCTCGTCGGCGATGATGTCGGCGCGCTTGCGGAACGTGCGGGCCGAGACACGGTCGAGGGCAATCTGTCCGCGCATCTTCTCGGCCTTCTCGTACAGAGAGGGTCCGCCGAATCCGGTGAGCACCTTCACGAGCACCGGTAGCAGCTCGATCATGAAGAACAGTGCGGCGATCAGGTAGTGCGCCCAGCGGAGCACCGGCTCGCGGTCCGACAGGCGCTCGAGAGCGGTGATCTGGCTCAGCAGACCGACGGCGCCGGCGTTTCCGTCGGCGATCGACGACGCGCGCTGGTTGTATGCGGCGAGCGCGGATTCGTACTGCGCGCGAGCCGCGGGCAGCTGGTCTTCGGCCTGCTGCTTGTTGGCATCGGCCGACGAAGCCGCGGCCTCGGCACCGGCGGAGTTCGCCGTGGCGAGGGTCGCCTGCGCCTGCGAGAGCTGCGTCGACAGCGCGTCGTACGCCGACTGCGCCTGCTGCAGTTGGGCCTGGGCGGCGTCGGAGCTCGCACCGTTGCCCGCGACGCCCGTGCAGCCGGGAACGGTGCCGGCGCCCTGGCCGGTCAGCTCGCACTGGTACACCGCGCGGGCCTGATCGATCACGGTCTGCTGGGCGGCGAGCTGCTGGGTGAGCTGGTCGACGCTCTGCTGCGCGGCGGCCGATTCTGCCGAGGTCGACGAGGTCCCGGTGACGATGCCGGTCGCGGCCTGGTTCTCGAGGGCCGACACCTGCGCGCTGGCGGCGTCGAGCGCCTGCTTCTCGGGGCCGCTGGTCACGGCGTCCTGGTCGCCCAGTGCCTGGGTGATGTTGGTCGCGTTGACCTCGCGCGCGATGTCGTTCTGGAACACCTGCAACACGAGCGGCTCCGCCACCACGATGCCGATGAGCGCGGCCATGATCACGCGGGGCATGGCGAGGCCCAACAGCCGGAAGATGTTCTTCGTCGAGCGCATCGTCGAGGTGAGGAAGCGGTCGAGGTTGAAGATGATGAGGCCCCAGATGAGGGCTAGGGGGATCGCGAGCAGGATGCTGACGCGCACCCCGGTCAGCAGCGCGAACATCATCGACAGGGCCGACACCAGCGCGGTTCCGGCGAGCACGAGGAACATCTGCACGAAACGCGGCACCTCTTCGGGCACCTCGTCGAGCACGTCGTTGTCGGCACCGCCGAGCACGGCCATGCGACGGATGAGCGACAGGCGCGGCCGCCGCGGGTCGTGCCGACGCAGGCGCGGCTGGCGCGGCTCGGAAGACACGGGGGCGGATGCCACGGGCTCGGGCTCGGGCTCCGGGTCGGGGATCACCGCGGTCTCGTCGTCGGCGCGGGCACGCTCGGCGCGGTCGATCACCACGGTGTCGTGGTCGTCGGCAGGGGCGACGTCGCGGGGGGTCTCGGCCGGCTCGGCGTCGCGTGCGTCGTACACGAACGGGTCGACGGGCTCGTCGTCTGCGGGCGGCGCGCCCCACGGCTCGGACGTGTGATCCTGGGCCTCGACGGGGCGGTGGGCCGCGTTCTGCGCGGCGAGGATGTCGTCGAGATACTGCTCGCGTTCCTCGTCCGTCGTGAACTCGATGCGGCCATCGGAGCCGAAGCGGCCCGGCCGGTGAGCGGAAAAGGACATTCGCACAGGGTACGACGCCCACCCTGCTCTCTCCTGAGCGCGGCCTGAGGCGCAGCCGAGCGCCCTTTTTCACCCTGCACCCCGGCGGAGCGGGGCCGCAGGCCCGCCCCACCGGTCACGCGCCGCTCAGGCCACGCGCTGCTTCGGCGACACCTCGTAGGTGTTCTCGGGGTCGGAGAACACCGCGTCGCCGAGGGCCGCGTCGATCGCGGCGAGGGTGTCGGCGTCGAGGGTCACACCCGAGGCCTTCACGGTGTCGGCGAGCTGCTCGGGCCGCGACGCCCCGACGAGGGCTGCGGCGATGTTGGGGTTCTGCAGTACCCACGCGATCGCGAGCTGCGGCATCGTGAGCCCGGCCTCGTCGGCGATCGGCTTGAGGCGCTGCACGGCCTCGAGAGTGTCATCGGCGAGGAACCGCTTGATGAACGTGGCCCCGCTCTTCTCGTCGGTCGCGCGCGAACCCTCGGGCACGGGCTGACCGGGCAGGTACTTGCCGCTCAGCACACCCTGGGCCATCGGCGACCAGACGATCTGCGAGATGCCGAGCTCTTCACTCGTGGGCACGACCTTGCCCTCGATCACGCGCCACAGCATGGAGTACTGCGGCTGGTTCGAGATGAGCTGGATGCCGAGCTGCTTCGCGAGCGCGTGTCCGTCGCGCAGCTGTTCGGCCGTCCACTCCGAGACGCCGATGTAGAGCGCCTTGCCCTGGCGCACGATGTCGGCGAACGCCTGGAACGTCTCTTCGAGCGGGGTCTCGTAGTCGAAACGGTGCGCCTGGTAGAGGTCGACGTAGTCGGTTCCGAGACGCTTGAGCGACCCGTTGATGGAGTCCATGATGTGCTTGCGGCTGAGGCCGGTGTCGTTCGGCCCCTTCGGACCGGTCGGGAAGTAGACCTTCGTGAAGATCTCGAGCGACTCGCGCCGCTGCCCCTCAAGAGCCTTGCCGAGGACGGTCTCCGCGGCCGTGTTGGCGTAGGTGTCGGCCGTGTCGAACGTCGTGATGCCCGCGTCGAGAGCGGCGTGCACCGTGGCGATCGCCGCGTCGTCACCGACCTGCGAGCCGTGGGTCACCCAGTTGCCGAGGGTGATCTCCGAGATCTTGAATCCACTGTTGCCGAGATAGCGATAAGCGACCATTCCTCCACGCTAGACCCGGCCACCGACACCGGGGCCGCGGCATCCGGATGTCAGCGTGAGGGGTCGAATGGTGTCGCCGCGAAGCGTCGGAAGCGACCGATTCCGACCTCTCACGAGGGCGACCGCAGAATGCCGAGCTCCATCGCCCGCGTGACGGCGCGCGTGCGATCCGCGACATCGAGTTTCGCGAAGGCCTTGAGCAGATGGGTCTTGACCGTCGCCTCGCCGAGGTGGAGACGAACGCCGATGTCGCGGTTGCTCAGCCCCTCCGCGACGTACGACAGCACCTCGACCTCCCGTGGTGTCAGCGTCGGCGCGTCGGGCGCCCGCCCCGCCTGCGCCACCAGAACCCGTGCGACGCTCGGCGCGAGAGCGACCTCGCCGGCGGCGACCGCGCGGATACCCGCGAGCAGCTCCGCTTCGGGAGCGGCCTTCAAGAGGTACCCGCTCGCACCGGCGGCGATCGCGCGCATGATGACGTCGTCGCTCTCGTAGGTCGTCAACACGATGACACGCGTCGCGGGCGTGCTCTCGCGCAGCATCGCGGTCGCCTCGTCGCCGTCGCGGCGCGGCATCCGCATGTCCATCAGCACCACATCGGGACGTTCCTTCTCGACGAGGGCCACGACCTCCACCCCGTCGGATGCCGCTCCGACGACGTCGATGCCGTCGGCGGCATCCAACATACCGACGAGCCCGGCGCGCACGATCGGGTGGTCGTCCGCGACGACGACGCGGATCACGAGCGCCCCGCCGTCGCCGGAATTCCGGCTCGCACTGTCGCTGCCCCGGGGGTGCCGTCGACCTCGAGCGACCCGCCGAGAGCGCCCAGGCGCGCACGCAGCCCCTCGATGCCGAAGCCGTGTCCGCGTGCGGCGGTGTCGAAACCGACGCCGTCGTCGCGCACCGTGAGCTCCACGACGCCGTGCCGCTCGGAGAGAGTGACCTCGACGCGACGGGCACCCGAGTGCCGTCTCGCGTTCGACAGGCCCTCCTGCGCACACCGGAGGAGCGCCACCTCCGCCTCACGATCGAGCGGCGGCACGGCCGAGGTCACGAGCTCGACGTCGAGACCCGTCTCGCGGACGGCCCGCGCGACCACCGTGCGCAACGCTTCGGTCAGTCCGCCGACGCCGACCGAGGCGGGTGCTCCCCCGGCGACCAGTTCCCGGGTCTCGGCGAGCGCTGCCCGGGCGGCCTCCTCGACGAGCTCGAGGGTCGACGGCGACAGAGCTCCCTCGACCAACTCGCGCCGGGCGCGCTGCGCGAGCATGACCGTCCCGGCAAGGCTCTGGGCGATCGTGTCGTGCATCTCGGCGGCCAGGCGCTCGCGCTCGGCCATCGCGCCGGCGTCGTGATGGAGAGAGGCGAGTTCGCTCTGCGCTGCCGTCAACTCGGCGACGAGAACGTCGCGTTCGGAGCCGTACCGCGAGATGCCGCTGATCCAGAGCCCCAGCACGAGGGCGGAAGCGAACGACGCGCCCTGCACGAAGGCCATGACCGCCCACGACGCTCCGCCTGTCCACGGCAGCAGCGCGGCGAAGATCGACGCGGCGGAGACGAAGGACGCCCCCACCGCGATGCGGGTCGACGCGGCCAGGGTCCACAGCAGCGGGTAGACCCAGAACTGCAGCATCGCGAGCCATGGCACGAGCAAGGTCGATAGGGCGACCGCGATCACCGTGACCACCATGGTGACCACGTCGAGCGCACCCATCGTCCCCGCCTCGCGCCGCAGCAGACGGGGCAGCACGAGCAGGATGAAACCGGTGTAGATCCCGAGCAGTATCAGCGCCGCGCCGGCCGAGGCCCACGGAAGGCCGGCGACGACCGCCGAGGTGACGGCGATACCCGCCCCCAGGATTCCCGCCGCGAGGAATGCGACGATCCACCCTCGCGTCGTGGGGAGTCCGGCATCCGACCCCTCCGAGGCGGCGATCGGGGCGACAGTGAGCTGCGACATCATGCGTCCTTTCGAATCCACCGGAACGTCAGCCGCACCAGGGCCAGACCGAGCACCAGCCACAGCCCCGTCACGAGAAGGATCAGCGGGTGGTCCCACGAGCCCGACGGCTCGCCCGCCGCGAAGCCCTCGGGCAGGAACACCGAGCGGAAGCCCTGCGCGAGCCACTTCAGCGGGAAGACGCTCGCGACGTTCTGCAGCCACTCGGGGAGGGCGGCGAAGTTGATGTAGACGCCCGAGATGAACTGCAGCAGCAGCACGATCGGAATGACGACGCCCGTGGCGCTGCGGCCGGTGCGGGGCAGCGCCGAGAGGCCGATGCCGAGGATCGCGCACGTGGTGACGCCCAGGAGGAACACCCACACGAAGGTCAGCCAGCGCTCCGGGTCGGTCGGCAGCGGCACGCCGAAGAACACCGCGGCGACCACGATCAGCAGCGCCGACTGCAGCAGGCCGGTCACCAGCACCTGCCCGAGCTTGCCGATGAAGTACGACACGGGGCTGAGCGGGGTTCCACCGAGGCGTTTGAGGGTGCCGTCGCTGCGCTCCATCGCGATGTCGATCGACATGTTCTGCAGGCCCGACAGCAGCACGCCCGCGGCGAGCATCGCGGGGAGGTAGAACTGCGCGGCATCCACCTCGTCTCCGGGCGGGCCGAAGGTCTGCGCGTCGAAGGCGACGGCGAAGATCAGCAGGATCATCACGGGGAACAGGAAGGTGAAGAACAACGAGTCGCCCTGGCGGAAGTACGAGCGCACCTCGAAGGCGATGCGCGCGGCACCCAGGCGCAGCACGCGGCTCATGCGAGGCCTCCCGCCGCGGTCGTGCGGCGCGCTTCGTCGCCGAGGAACGAGAGGTAGACGTCTTCGAGGCTCGGGCGCACGACCTCGAGCCGCTCGGGTTCGCCGAGGCGGGCGTAGAGCTGGGCGACCAGCGCCCCGGGATCCTGCGTACGCTGCTCGCGGGTCTCACCGCCCTCGCGCCACCGCACGCGGGGCACACGCGCGTCGGGTCCCCCGAGTTCGTCGATACGACCGACGGATGCCATCTGCCCGCCCACGATGATCGCTGCGCGTTCCGCGAGCTCGGCTGCCTCGTCGAGGTAGTGGGTGGTCAGCAGGATCGTGGTGCCCTCGCGCTGCAGGTCGCGGATGAGATCCCAGAACTGGCGCCTGACCTCGGGGTCGAAGCCGGTCGTGGGCTCGTCGAGGAACAGCAGCTCGGGCCGGCCGACGATGCCGAGGGCGACATCGACGCGACGCCGCTGCCCTCCCGAGAGCTTACGCACCGAGACTTTGGCCTTCTCGGTCAGCCCGACCGACGCGATGACCTCGTCGACGTCGCGCGGCCGCGGGTAGAACGAGGCGAAGTGCGCCAGCAGCTCGCGCACGTTCGCGGTAGGCGCCTCACCGGTGTTCTGCAGCACGATGCCGAGCCGCGCCTTCCAGTCGAGGCCACCGCGGTGCGGGTCGACGCCGAGCACGCGCACGTCTCCGCTCGTGCGGTCGCGGTAGCCCTCGAGGATCTCGATGACCGTGCTCTTGCCCGCGCCGTTCGGCCCGAGCAGCGCGAACGTCTCACCCCGGCGGATGTCGAACGACACCCCGCGCAGCGCTTCGAGACCGCCCTTGTAGGTCTTGCGGAGGTTCTCGACCTCGACGACGTTCTCGCTCATGCCCTTAGTCTGACGGGGCAGGACCGCCACGGGAACGACGAGCCGGTGGAGTCGGCATCCACCGATCGGTGGACGCGGGAAAGCGACTCAGCGTTGCTGCTCCCCCAGCCGCGTCAGCACCTGACGGGCGGCATCCGACATCTCCGACTCGACCCCGAGGGCGCCGAGGTACTCGACCACCGACTCCATCTCGTGCGACCGGCGGACCGCGTGCTTGCGGCTGCCGGTCTCGTACCGGTCCATCTTCGCCTCGGCGTCGCCCGACAACTGCGCTGCGATCTGCGCCCGGACCCACGGCTCGCACCCGGCGGCACGCCCGGCCTCGAGCGCCTCGATGACGACGGCGGCGAGGCTCTTCATGAGCACACTTCGCAGGAGCTTTCGCGACGTGGCGTCGCCCGCGGGTCCGTCGATGACCTCGACGTCGGCGCCGAAACGGCGGAGCACCTCGGCGACGTCTTCGCGCGCGGTGCCACTGACGATCGTTTCGGTGCCCGCGCCCTTCGTCGGCACCGGCCCGAGGATCGCGACGTCGGCGAAGCGGGCGCCCGTGCGCTCGACGAGCTCGGCGACATCGACCATCACGCCGGGCGAGGCCGTGGTGAAGTCGGCGTAGACACCGCCCGCGCGCAGGTGCTGCGCGGCGTCAGCGGCGATGCGCTCGCTGAGGGAGGCACCCGTCAGCACGATGACGAGGTCGGATGCCGCGACGAGGGCGGCCAGGGAGTCGGAGCGCTGCACGCCTTCGGGGGTGGCGGTGGGGGCTGGGTCGAAGCCGTGCACCTCGTAGCCCGCCTCGACCGCTCCGCGGGCGTAGAGCGAGCCCGCCTCGCCCAGTCCGATGATTCCGATCACGCGCATGTCGTTCCTCTCGAGAAGCGCGAGAGGATTCCCGCGCTAGCGGCCGACGGCGGCTGCCGCTCGTCGGAGTTCTGGTGCCCAGTCGGGCAGGTGGGTGGGGTCGGTCGCTTCGACCGGACCCGATGCGGAGAGCGAGGCGATGACCTCTCCGGTCGAAGAGAACACCGGCACGCTGACGGAGGCGACGGCGGTGTCGCGCTCCGCGACCGAGACATGGAATCCGTTGCGGCGGATCGCCGCCAGATCGGCGTCGAGTCCTTCCGTCGACACGGTGAGCCCACCCGCGGTCTGCGTTTCGCCGAGGGCTTCGAGGATCCGCGCGATCTCGTCGGCCGTGAGGTGCGCGAGGATCGGCTTGCCCGCACCGAGGTGGAGAGCCAGCCGTCGTCCGAGCGGGAGTTGGTACCGCAGGGGGTGCTCGCCGTCGACGCGCACGGCGAGGATGCGTTCGTCGCCGCTGCGCACGTACAGCGACGTCGTGAGACGGGTGGTGTCGGCGAGCTGCTGCAGGTGCGGCCGCGCGCGGTTGCTGAGCGGGTCGGTCGAGATGTAGCCGTGGGCCATGCCGAGCGTGGCGACACCGAGACGGTAGTCTCCGCCGACGCTGGAGACGAGATCGCGTCGCTGCAGAACCCCGAGCAGGCGGAGAACCGTGGCGGTGGACAGCCCCGTCCCGCGCCCCAGATCGACGAGCCGCAGGGGCCGGTCCGCGCGCTCGAGCAGCTCGAGCAGGTCGAGGGCGCGCTCGACGCTGCGTACCGTGGGCTGACCTGACGTGTCCTCACGAGCCGAACTCATCCACCTAGTGTGTCGGATCGGTCAGGATGCCAGGATCCGCTGCCGCATCTCGGTCTCGTCCGCGTTCTTGCGACGGGCGCGCTCGAGTACGGCCTCGGCCTGGGCGGCGGGCACCACGGCCACACCGTCGGAATCACCGACGATCACATCGCCCTCGCTCACGACGACGCCGCCGAGGGCGATCGGCGTCCCGATGCGGAAGGGGCCGTTCTTGTACGGACCCGCGGGGCTCTTGGCGCGGGCGAAGACGGGGAAGCCCATCTCCTCCAGGTCGTCGACGTCGCGCACGGCGCCGTCGACGACGAAGCCGGCGCAGCCGACCTTGCGCAGGCGCTCCGCGATGAGTTCGCCGATGAGCGCACGATCCGTGACCCCGTGGCCGTTGACCACGAGGATGGCCCCCGCGGGAACCTGGGCGATCGCCTGGTGGATGCCGGCGTTGTCGCCGCCCGCCACCTCGACGGTGAAGGCGGGACCGGCGAGGGTGGCACCCCGCCAGACGGCTTGGATGCCGGCATCCACGACGCCGAGGCGCTCCATCGAGTCGCCGATGTTGGCGACAGGGAGAGCGGCGAGGCCGTCGATGACGTCGCCGGAGACGGGGGGAATGTTCATGAGTATCCGTTCTCTCGGGGCCGACGGTCAGTCGGCGGGCTTCCAGCCGTGGACGTAGGACAGCAGCAGGGTCCAGATGCCGAGGGCGCCACCGATGCCGAACGCCCAGGGGTTGAGCGCATCGGCGACACCGACGACGAACGAGCCGTTCGCCGTGACGAGGCCGACGACCTGGAGCAGCACCAGCACGGTTCCGACCAGGAGCATGGCGGCCAGCAGCACGACGAACACGGGGATCATGAGGGCGATCGCCCTGCGGCGGACGGGGCCGTGCGGGCTTTCGGCGGGGGTCTTCTCTTCAGACATGGTCTTCTCCGTTGAGGACGCGGGCTAGAACGACACCGGCAGCCAGCCGGGTCCGATGAGGGCGGCGATCGCGAGGATCGGGAGGACGTACCAGACGATCAGCGGCACGAAGGTCTTCACCGGGTTCACCTGTGCGATGCCTGTCGCGATGTAGATGGCCGACGCACCGGGAGGGGAAGCGCCCTCGGTGGACGCTGCGACCAGCACGACGCAGGCGGCGAGGATGGGATCGACTCCCGAGACCATGAGGACGCTGAAGCCGATGCCACCGATCGTGGCGATCGTGGCGGTCGAGCTGAGCGGACCCGCCACCAGCACGACCAGCACCGCGACGATGATCGACATGACCACCGGCGACGCGTTCAAGCCGTTGAGCACCGACGAGAGCTGCTCGGCGAGACCAAGCTCGGTGAGCACCGCTCCTCCGGCGAAGGCGAAGACCAGCGTCGCCCCGATGTCGCGGTAGCGCGGCGCCGTCTTGGCGAAGAAGTCGTACCAGGCACGACCGCCGCGGGGCAGTCCCTTCCGGCCGAGGATGAGGGCGAAGATCATCAGGAGCACGGGGATCCAGACGATGACGCTCACGGCATCCGTCGTCTCTTCGCCGAGAGCCGCGGTGAGGGCGTCACCGGTGGGTCCGAGCGTGACGGCCACAGGGATCACGATGCCGAGGAAGACGAGCAGCGAGGTCCAGCCCTGTCGGAAGGAGCGACCGAAGGGGAGGATGTCGGCGGCGGCGACCCGGTCGATCTTGTGGCGGCGTACGAAGACGAAGATCACGATGAGGCGCCACAGCACGCACCATCCGGCGGCGGCGAACATCGCCAGCAGCAGCTTGTCGATGGTGACGTAGGGGGCGACCGTGGCGGTGCCGATGAGGATGAAGAACGAGGCACTGGGCGGGATGACCGTGCCGTTGCCGGCGTTTCCGGCGATGACGGTGGCCGCGACGTGCGGGGGCCAGTTCGACCGCTTCATCCACGGGATAGCGACAGAGCCCATGGTGGCCGCGTTGGCCGAGCCGGAGTGAGCGACCGAGCCGAACAGGGCCGAGCCGACCGTGGCGACGTAACCCGCGCCTCCGCGCAGGCGTCCCAGCATCGAGTTCAAGATGTCGACCTGCCGGTCGATGACGCCCGTGGAGGCCAGCAGGAAGCCGATGAAGGTGAAGGCCAGGGCCGCGAACACGATCTCCTGCGTGAAGGCCGCTTCGAAGCCCACGGCGGCGAGCCGGAGGAAGTCCGCCCCGCCGAATGCGCAGACGGTCACGAAGCCGATGACCATCGCTTCGCCGATGCCGCGTTTGACGAAGACGCTCCACACGACGATCACGCCGATGTAGGCGATCAGCGCCCAGACTGCCAAGCCCATAGTGCTCTCCATTGAGGTGTTGGGTTCATCTAGTGAACTAAACGTTCACGTGTTGAACATAACCCGCTGGCGTCTCATCCGTCAACCGCGGGGAAACGACGAACGCCCCCGGACCGCGAGGTCCAGGGGCGTTCGGGGGCGCGACTCAGCCGACCGGGGTGACCGCTGCGGCCGCCTCGTCTTCTTCGGTCGCCACGAGCTGGCCGCACGCCCCGTCGATCTCCTTGCCGCGGGTGTCGCGGAGGGTCGTCGGGATGCCGGCGTCGTTGAGCCGTCGCACGAACTCGTTCTGCACGGGCACCTCGGATGCCGTCCAGATCGAGCCCGGCGTCGGATTCAGCGGGATCGGGTTCACGTGCACCCAGCCGCGACCGCGGGCGTTGAGCTTCTCGGCGAGCAGGTCGGCACGCCAGGCGTGATCGTTCATGTCTTTGATCAGGGCGTATTCGATCGAGACACGGCGTCCGGTCTTGTCGAAGTAGGCGCGCGCGGCATCGAGGGCCTCGTCGACCTTCCAGCGGGAGTTCACCGGGATGAGCTCGTCGCGCAGGTGGTCGTCAGGGGCGTGCAGCGAGAGGGCGAAGGTGACCGGGATGTCCTCGTCGGCGAGCTTCTTGATCGCGGGGACGAGCCCGACGGTCGAGACGGTGATGCCGCGGGCGCTCATGCCGAGACCGTGCTCTTTGTCGACCATGACGCGCACGGCCTGCATCACGCGCGCGTAGTTGGCGAGCGGCTCGCCCATGCCCATGAACACGATGTTCGATACGCGGTCGAGCGAGTGGTCGGAGCTCTTCTTGCCGCCCAGGCCGCCGGCGGCGATGAGGGCGTTGGCGCGCACGATCTGCTCGATGATCTCGCCCGCCGACATGTTGCGGGTCAGGCCCGCCTGCCCGGTGGCGCAGAACGGGCAGTTCATGCCGCAGCCGGCCTGGCTCGAGACGCACAGCGTGATGCGGCCGGGATAGCGCATGAGCACCGACTCGACGAGGGCGCCGTCGTGCAGCTTCCACAGGAACTTGATCGTGTCGCCGCGGTCGGTCTCGAGCCGTCGCACCTCGGTGAGCAGAGGCGGCAGCATTCCCGCGACGAGTTCTTCGCGACCGGATGCCGGGAGGTCGGTCATGTCGGCGGCATCCGACGTGTAGTGCGTGAAGTAGTGCTTCTCGAGCTGCTTCGCGCGGAAGCCCGGGAGGCCGAGCTCTTTGAGCTTCGCGACGCGCTCTTCGTGCGTGAGGTCGGCGAGGTGCACGGGCGGCTTGCCGCGCTTGGGGCTGGCGAACTGCAGCAGCGGACGACCGGTCTCGTCTTTGGCCTGCTGCCAGCCTTCGGTCTTGGGACGCACCTGGCGGATGCCGGTGTCGGCCGGGGCACCCGCGGGGCGCACCTGCCGAGGCGTCGCGGTGCGCACGGGGGGCTGTTCGGTCATGGTTTCCAGGGTACCGGGCGCATCTGCGCCGCGGCTGGGCGCGGCGCCGGCTCGCGTGAGGGGTCGGGATCTGTCGCCTCCGGGGTGTCCCAGGCGACGGATGTCGACCCCTCACGCGACTCAGCTCGACTGGGCGCGAGCGATGTGCAGGGCGAGGTAGCCCACCTCTTCGTCGGAGATGGCCACCTCGTGCTCCTTGAGGACGAACGCGCGGATGCGTTCGGCCGTCGCGACGGCGCGCGGGTGCTTGGCCGTCATGGTCGCGAAGAGCAGGTCTTCGTCTTGCGCAGCGAGGCGGTCGCTGAACAGCCGTTCCGCGAAGAACTGCAGGTGCGTGAGGAACCGACGGGTGTGGAGGTCGTCGGCATCCAGCGCCACTCCCCCGGCGTGCGTGACGATCGTGGTGATGTCGGACACGAGCCCGACCACCCGCATCGAGTCGACGGCCGGGCGCCCCACCTCGGAGTTGACGAGGTGGAAGGCGATGTTGGCGGCCTCCTCGTCGGGGAGCGAGACCCCCGTGCGGTCGCGGAGCAGTCCGAGGGCACGAAGGCCTACCTCGTATTCGCGCGGGTAGACGGTTCGCACCTCCCACGCCAGGCGGTTGGCGACCTGCAGGCCCCGCCGCTGGCGCTCCACCGCGAAGTGCAGGTGATCGGTGAGCGTGAGGTAGATGTGCGCGTCGAGTTCGATGCCCGCCTTCTCGGCATCCATCACGATCGCCCTCGTGAGCTCGACGAAGCCGCCGGGGATCTGGGCGAGCAGCTCGACCAGGTTCCGCTGATCGGCGTCGTCGAGCGCGACGAACACCCGGTCCGTCGAACCGGGGGCGACGGTGTCGCCCGGACGCGCGGCGAAACCGATGCCCTTGCCCAACAGCACGCGCTCCACGCCGCGCTCGTCCTCGACGAGCACGACGCTGGAGTTCAGCACCTTCTTGATGATCTGCATGGGTGTCTCCGTCGACCCCGGCGGACGCGCAGCGAGTGCGGTCGTCACGCCAGATCGGCCCCGTTCGAGGCGATGACCTTCTGGTACCAGAAGAACGAGTCCTTGCGACGTCGTTCGCCGGTGCCGTTTCCGAGGTCGTCCTGGTCGACGTGGATGAAACCGTACCTCTTCGAGATCTGCGACGACGAGGCGCTGATGATGTCGATCGGCGCCCAGCTGGTGTAGCCGCGCAGCTCCACGCCCTCATCGACCGCGCGGATCATCTCCGCGAAGTGCGACCGGAAGTAGTCGATGCGGTACGGGTCGTGGATGCGGCCGTCGTCCGTGAGCTCGTCGCGCATGCCCAGACCGTTCTCGACGATGAACAGCGGCTTGCCGTACCGGTCGTAGAGGTCGATCAGAGAGATGCGCAGGCCCACCGGGTCGATCTGCCACCCCCACTCGCTCGACGGCAGGAACGGGTTCTTGACGCCCAGAACCGTGTTGCCGGGGGTCCGCTCGGCATCCGGGCGCACCGACTCGGTGAGGGTCATGTAGTACGAGAACGAGATGTAGTCGACCGGGTGCTCGCGCAGCAGGTCGACGTCGCCCTCGGCGAAGGGGATCGTGATGCCCTCGGCCTCGAGGGCCTTCAGCGCCAGACGCGGGTACGCCCCTCCGGCCTGCACGTCGGTGCACAGGTAGAGGAGGCGCTCCTTGGCCTGGGTCGCCGCGACGTCGTCCGGGTGGCAGGTGTTCGGATAGGTGGTGAGCATCGTGAGCATGCACCCCATCTCCGACTCGGGCCACATCTCGTGCAGCAGCTTCGTCACCGACGCGGATGCCACGAACTGGTGGTGCAGCGCCGTGTAGCAGGCCTGCTCCAGCGAACCCTCGACGGTCTCGTCGATGATGCCGCCCGAGGTGAACGGGTGACGGATGATGCCGTCGATCTCGTTGAACGACAGCCAGAGGTCGACGAGGTGGCCGAAGCGCTCGAAGCACGTGCGCGAGAACCGCTCGAAGAGGGCGATCGTGCTGCGGTCGACCCACGCGTTGTTCTTCAGCGCGAGCGCGAGCGGCGGGTCGTAGTGCGACAGGGTCACCAGCGGACGGATGCCGAGGCGGCGCATCTCGGTGAAGAGGTCGAGGTAGAACGCGACGCCCTCCTCGTTCGGCTCGAGTTCCTCGCCGGTCGGGTACAACCGCGACCAGGCGATCGATACCCGCAGCACGGAGAAGCCCATCTCGGCGAACAACGCCAGGTCATCGCGGTAGCGGTGGTAGAAGTCGATGCCGCGACGCTTCGGATAGAAGGCGATGTCGTCGTCGGCCATCGCGGCGGCGATGGACTCCAACGTGTGCTGGTGGTGCACCGCGTACTCACGCGGGTCGACATTCGGGCGGTACTTCGCGACGTCCGAGACCGCGGGACCGCGGCCCCCTTCGTTCCAGGCACCCTCGGCCTGGTTGGCGGCGAGCGCGCCGCCCCAGAGGAATCCGTCAGGCAGTCCCATTCGCGGTCTCCTTCGCGTCGGTCGACAGCAGAGCGGCGCCCGCGGCGACGCGTCCGGTGACGAGGGAGGCGACGTCGTACGCGTCGCCGTTGAGCACGACGACGGGCGTCGTGATGTCGAGTCCTGCGGCTTCGATGGCCGCCAGGTCGGCGGTCAGCAGGTGCTGTCCGGCTTCGACGCGGTCGCCCTGGGCGACGTGCGCCGTGAAGGGCGCGCCCTTGAGGCGGACGGTGTCGAGGCCCACGTGCACGAGCACTTCGAGTCCGTCATCACCCAGGATGCCGAGCGCATGGCGCGAGGGCAGCAGGCTCGACACGATGCCGCTGATGGGGGCGCGCACCTCGCCGTCGGTGGGGCGGATCGCGACGCCGGGCCCGAGGATGCCTCCCGAGAACACGGGGTCGTCGACCTGGTCGAGCGCGATGACCTCGCCGGTCATGGGAGAGACGATCTCCCCCTCGACGGACTCCGCAGCGGGGGCTGTCGTCCCCGCCTGCTGCTCGAGCAGGCGCACGGTGGCCGAGTCGGAGTCCTTCCAGATGACCAGCGAGACGATGAACGAGGTGACCATGGCGACGAGCGCGCCGATGACCGCGTGCAGCAGGTTCCAGGGGTTGGCCATGTCGATGAACATCGAGATGGAAGCCGCACCCGGGCTGACGAGCGCGAACGCCGAGATCGCCGCGATGCCGAGGTACGAACCACCCACGAACGCCCCGATGACGACCGAGATGACCGCGCGACGGTTCTGCAGCGTCACGCCGTACAGGGCCGGCTCGGTGATGCCGAAGAAAGCCGAGATGCCCGACGAGATCGCGGTGCCGCGGAGGGTCTTGTTCTTGGTGCGCACGGCGATCGCCAGGCTCGAGCCCGCCTCGGCGAGGTTGTGGGCGAGAGAGGCGACGAGGTAGAAGCTCTCCTTGCCCGCGGAGGCCATGGTGGCCACGGTCGGCGGGATGAACGCCTTGTGCATGCCGACCGAGACGATGAACGGAAGGGCGGCGGCCATCAGCGCCACGGCGATCCATCCGAGGGTTCCGTATAGCCACAGCATCGCGCCCGTCAGCAGGGTGCCGAGGAAGAAGCCGAGCGGGCCGAGCACGAAGATCGTGGCGGGCGCCACGACGACGAAGCAGATCAGCGGCACGAGGAACGTGCTGATCACGCTGGGGCTGATGCGGCGAGCGCCGCGTTCGACGACCGCGAGCAGCAGCACCGCGAGGATCGGGGGGAAGACCTGCGCGCTGTAGGCGATCGCGGGCACCGTCAGGCCGAACAGCGCGACGCCGCCCTCCTGGGTGAGAAGGCCGGCGAAGGTCGGGAACACCAGCAGGCCGACGATACCGAGCGCGAGCGGGATGTTCGTGTCGAGCTTCTTCGCGGCGGTGTAGGTAACCAGCAGCGGCAGGAAGAAGAAGACCGCGTCGGGGATCGCGGTGAGCACCTGATAGGTCTGATCGGTCGTCTGCAGCCACCCGAGCGCGACGGCGAGGATGAGGAACGACTTGAAGATTCCCGCACCGGCGACGGCGGGGATGATCGGGGTGAAGACGCCGACGACGAAGTCCATGAACACCGACCCGGCGCGCTTGAGCGTCAGCTTCGGCTTCGCGGCGTCGACTCGCGCTCCGGCGCGGGTGCCGCCACCGGTGCGCAGCTTCTCGATCTCGCGGAAATAGTTCGCCACTCCCGATCCGACGATCACCTGGGTCTGCGTCCCCAGCACCACGCCGATGACGCCGGGCGTGGCCTTGAGGGCGGCCTCATCGGCCTGGGTGTCGTCGGCGAGCGTGAAGCGGAGGCGGGTCGAGCAGTGGTGGAGCGAGGCCACGTTGGCCGCTCCGCCGACGTGCTCGAGGATCGCGCGGGCGCTGTCCTGAGTGGTCATCGAAGTCCTTCCTTGGATCGAAGGACACGCGTCGCGACGTCGGCTCCGAAGTCACCCGGGCAACAAAAAAGGACCCGAAGGCGGTGCTCTCGCACTGCGTTCGGATCCTGCCTGCATGACCAGTCACATGTCCGTCGGCGACTCTACACGACGATCGGCGGATGCCGAATCGCTCGACCGCCGGCGCGCGACGGGCACCAGCGACCCGGATGCCGTCCCGTCGCGACGTGAGGTCGCGTTCTAGGATTCATCCCATGCCCGGTGCCGGTGACGTCTCCCTCCCGCCCGGCGGCGTGCAGAAGCTGCTGAACAACAACGTCGTCGTGGCGATCGATGGCGACGGCCGCGAGCGCGTGCTGATGGGCCGGGGTATCGGCTTCCAGCTCAAGCACGAGGGCCGCGTCGACCCCGCGAAGGTCGAGAAGACGTTCGTCCTCGAGCAGGGCAGCGACACCGCCCACGCGCAGAAGCTCCTCACCGACGCGCCCTACGCGCTCGTCGAGGCGGTGCTCCACGCCGTCGACCAGGCCGAGCGCGACCTGGGCCGCGATCTCGGCCGACGCCTCCCGCTGGCCGTGATCGACCACATCACCTACGTGATCGAGCGCCTCGATCAGGGCATCCGCATCCCCGGCACCTCGATGCCCGAGCTGCGCATCCTGCACCCCGACGAGTCGCGCGCCGCGGAGCGCATGGCGAGCGCGATCGCAGCATCCCTCGACCGTGAGCTTCCGCCGGAAGAGGGCGTGTTCCTCACGATGCACCTGCTCAACGCGACACGCGACGAGCCCAACGGCACCGCTGCCCTGCTGTTCCGCCGTGTGCAGCACGTCGTGCGCACCGTCGAGACCGGCCTCGGCGTCGCCCTCGACACCGAGAGCCCCGATTACGCGCGGTTCATCCTGCACGTGCGCTTCCTGCTGCAGCGGCTCGTGAACCGCGCGATGCTCTCGAGCGGCGACTCGTCGTTCTTCGAGTTCGCCAAGCACCGTTACCCCCGGGCGTTCGGTATCGCCGAGGCCGTGAAGGGCTACGTCCACGCGGCCACCGGATCGACCCTGACCGACGAAGAAGTGCTCTACCTCACCGTCCACGTCGAGCGTCTGGCGACGAGCCTGGGCCGCGCCGACGACAGTGGCGGCCCCGACGCCCCGGTGCTATAGTCACCGACGCAGGGGTCACACCCTGCCGACGATTTCCGGATTGTTACCGCGCGAGCGGGCAAGACCTGAATCCACATCGCTGACGAGCGATGAACGGATTCGGGTCTTTTTTATTGCCCGAAACACCCGGCAGCGTCGCCACAGAACATCTCGAACAGGCCGCATCGATGCGGCGAAAGGCAGGCGGTTCCGATGACGGATCACGCGAAGACGGCGGCGGGTGTCCTCGCCGGTGTCGGTGGAGAGAGCAACGTCCAATCCCTCGTGCACTGCGCGACGAGGCTCCGGTTCGTGCTGAAGGACGAGGGCAAGGCGGATGCCGCGGCGATCCGCGCGACGCCCGGTGTCATCACCACGGCCCAGGCGGGCGGTCAGTACCAGGTCGTGATCGGCAACGACGTGCCCGACGTGTACGCCGCGATCCAGTCGCAGACCTCGCTCGGCGGCACCGGCTCCGAGGCCACTGAGAGCGGACCGAAGGGCAACCTCTTCAACCGCTTCATCAAGATGATCTCGGCGATCTTCACGCCCATCCTCTGGGCCCTCGCGGGCACGGGTCTGCTGAAGGCGTTCGTCGCCGCGGCCGTCACCTTCGGGTGGCTGGATGCCACGAGCACGACCTACACGATCCTCAACGCACTGTCCGATGCGCTGATCAACTTCCTGCCGCTGGCGCTGGCCATCACCGCGGCGCGCTACTTCAAGGCCTCGGAGTTCACCTCCTTCGCGATCGCCGGCGCCCTGGTCTACCCGACCATCACGGCGCTGAACGGTCAGCCCGACATCACCTTCTTCGGCATCCCGGTCACGATGGTGAGCTACGTCTCGAGCGTCATCCCGGTCATCATCATCGTGTGGCTGCAGAGCTACGCCGAGCGCTTCCTGCTCAAGGTCCTGCCCGGTGCCGTGCGCCGCTTCCTGACCCCGATGATCGTCGTGCTCATCGCCGTGCCGCTGGTGTTCCTCGCGATCGGACCGCTCTCGAGCCTGATCGGCGGCGGCCTCGCGACCGGCATCGGCTGGGTCTTCCAGACGCTCCCGTGGCTGGGCGGCGCGATCATGGGCGGTCTGTGGCAGGTCTTCGTGATCTTCGGTCTGCACTGGGGCCTCGTGCCGCTGTTCCAGCTCGAGTACCAGACCACCGGTCAGATCCTGCTCATCGGCCCGGTGTTCGCCGCGGTCCTGGCCCAGGCGGCCGCCGTGGCCGGTGTGCTCGTGCGCACCCGTAACAAGAACCTGCGCTCGCTCGCCGCCCCGGCCACGCTCTCGGGCTTCCTCGCCGGAATCACCGAGCCCGCGATCTACGGCATCAACCTCCCCCTCAAGCGTCCCTTCGCCTTCGGCATCGTCGGCGGTGCCCTCGGCGGCGCGCTCATCGCGATGGGCGGGGTCTTCTCGAAGGCGTTCGTCGTGCCCTCGGGCCTGGCTCTTCCGGCCCTGCTCGGCAACGGCAACATGGTCATGCTCGCGATCGGTCTCGGCGTCGCGATCCTGGTGCCGTTCCTGCTGGTCGTGCTGCTCGGCTTTAAGGACCCGGTCGACGCCACCGCTCCCGCGACGCCCGCCGTCGCCACCGACACCGTGGTGCGAAACCCCGTCGACGGCACCGTCGTCGCGCTCAGTGAGGTTCCGGATGCCGCCTTCGCCGACGGCTCGCTCGGCAAGGGCGTTGCGATCCGGCCGACCTCGGGCGCGGTCTACGCCCCGTTCGACGGCACCGTCGTCGCCGCCTTCCCGACCGGTCACGCGGTGGGCCTGCGCGGGATTGACGGCGTGGAGCTGCTCATCCACGTCGGCCTCGACACCGTCAAGCTCGGTGGCGCGCACTTCACGCTGAAGGTGCAGTCCGGCACCGAGGTCAAGGCGGGCGACCTGCTCGTCGAGTTCGACGGCGACGCGATCGAGAAGGCCGGCTACGACCTGATCACCCCGGTCATCGTCACGAACGGCGATCTCTACCCCGACATCGCCGACACGGCATCCGGCCCCCTCTCGCACGGCGAGGCCCTGTTCCGCGCCGTGTCGGTCGACTCCCTCACTTCCGCTCGCTGACCCCCCTGGAGGCACAGAACATGACCAACACCCCCTTCCCCGACGGGTTCCTCTGGGGCGGCGCCACCGCCGCCAACCAGATCGAGGGCGCGTACGACGCCGACGGCAAGGGTCTGTCGGTGCAGGACGTGATGCCCCGCGGCATCTCGGGCCCGCGCTCCGAGACCCCCACGCCCGACAACCTCAAGCTCGTCGGCATCGACCACTACCACCGCTACGCAGAGGACATCGCACTGTTCGCCGAGATGGGCTTCGGCGTCTACCGCTTCTCGATCGCGTGGAGCCGCATCTTCCCGAAGGGCGACGAGACCGAGCCCAACGAGGCGGGCCTGGGGTTCTACGAGCGCATCCTCGACGAGCTCGAGAAGCACGGCATCGAGCCGCTCGTGACGATCTCGCACTACGAGACGCCGCTGCACCTGGCCGAGCAGTACGGCGGCTGGACGAACCGCGAGCTCATCGGGTTCTACGAGCGGTACGCCCGCACCCTCTTCGAGCGCTTCGGCAGCCGCGTGAAGTACTGGCTGACCTTCAACGAGATCAACTCGCTCCTGCACGCCCCGTTCATGAGCGGCGGCATCCCGATCCCCGAGGGCGGCGTCCCCGAGCAGCAGCTGTACCAGGCGATGCACCACGAGCTCGTGGCATCCGCCCGCGCCACCCGCATCGCCCGCGAGGTCGCCCCCGAGGCGAAGGTCGGCTGCATGGTGCTGTCGATGCCGATCTACCCGCTGACGCCGTCGCCCGACGACGCCGTCGCGGTGATGGAGGCCGACCACGGCAACCTCGTCTACGGCGACGTGCACACGCGCGGCGCCTACCCGGGGTACTTCCTGCGGACTCTGCGCGAGAAGGGCATCGAGCTCGACATCACCGACCAGGATCGCGACGACCTGACCAACACGGTCGACTTCGTCTCGTTCAGCTACTACATGTCGATCGCCGAGACGGCCGACCCCGCGAAGAAGGTCGCGGGCGAGGGCAACATCATGGGTGGCGTCTCGAACCCGACGCTCGAGGCGAGCGAGTGGGGCTGGCAGATCGACCCCGTGGGCCTGCGCCTGGTGCTGAACCAATTCTGGGACCGCTGGCAGAAGCCCCTGTTCATCGTCGAGAACGGCCTCGGCGCGCGGGACCAGCTCGTCGAGGTCGACGGCGGGAAGACGGTCGTCGACGACTACCGCATCGCCTACCTCAACGACCACCTCGTGCAGGTGGGCGAAGCGATCGAAGACGGCGTCGAGGTGCTCGGCTACACCTCGTGGGGCTGCATCGACATCGTCAGCGCCAGCACCGCCCAGTTGAGCAAGCGATACGGTTTCATCTACGTCGACCGCAACGACGACGGAACCGGCTCGCTCGATCGCTACCGGAAGAAGTCGTTCGGCTGGTACGCCGACGTCATCCGATCCAACGGCGCGTCCCTCGCGCGCTGATCCCCCCTGACCGGATCGGCCCCGGGTCCTCGTGGCCCGGGGCCGATCCTTTTGGAGTGCACATGACCCGCATCGCCTTCCTCGACGTCGACGGCACGATCCTCGAGCACGGCTCGCTCATCGCCCCGTCGACGGTGACCGCCGTGCAGAAGGCGCGCGCCAACGGCCACCTGGTCTGGCTCTGCACCGGACGCTCCGCGGGAGACATCCACCCCGACGTGCTGGCCATCGGCTTCGACGGCGCGATCACGAACGGCGGCGCGTATGCGACGCGCGGCGAGGAGCCCGACGACGACGCGCTCATCGTGGAGCACCCGATGCCCCGGGCCGACGTCGAGGCGGTCGAGCGGTATTTCGAGGCCCACGGCATCCACTACTTCCTGCAGACGCACGGGGGCGTGTACGCGAGCGCCGGCATGGGCCCCGTGATGACCGCGTACCGCCGCGAACGTCACGCGCAGCGTGCCGCCGAGCTCGAAGCGCAGGGTCTGCCTGCCGAAGAACCGCTCTGGCGCGAACCGCGACCGGTGTCGCAGGTCGACCGCGACGCCGTCGCCAAGGCCGTGTTCGTCAGCCCCTCGATCGACACCGTGACCCACGCGGCGGAGGAACTCGGCGACGGGTTCCACGTCATCCCGGGCTCGATTCCTCTCCCCGGCGGATCGAACGGCGAGATCGGTCAGGCCGGCGTCACCAAGGGGTCCGCGATCACCGAGGTGCTCGCCCTGCTCGGCATCGATGCGGCGGATGCCATCGGCATCGGCGACAGCTGGAACGACGTCGAGATGTTCGAGGTCGTCGGCACGCCCGTCGCGATGGGCAACGCCGTGCCCGAGCTGCAGCGGCTCGCCGGCCGCGTCACCACCGCGGTGCTCGACGACGGCGTGCACAACGCCTTCGCGGAGCTCGGCCTGATCTGACGCCGCCCACCGGTCCCTGAGCCCGTCGAAGGCCCCTGAGCCTGTCGAAGGGACCGGGACCCGCGTCACGCCCCGGAGGCTTCGACGGGCTCAGCCTCCTCCGCCGGCATCCGCGCGCAGGACGCGTTCATGCGTGGGAGGACACCGCCGCCGTCCACTCCGCGAACTGCTCATCGGTGGCGAGCACGCGGTGCGTGTCCGACAGCGTGTGCTCGCCGCCCTCCGCGTAGTCGATACCCAACGCGACCGGGTCGTAGGGGGCGGATGCCGTGCGGCGGCGCATCGCGCGCGGATCCGCCGACAGCACCGCGCGCAGGAGCGACTGCGTGTAGGGGTGCACCGCCGAGCCGAAGATCTCCGCGGTGGTGCCCGTCTCGACCAGGTACCCACGGTGCATGACGCCGATGCGGTCGGAGATGTACTTCACCATCGCCAGGTCGTGCGCGATGAAGAGGTAGGCGGTGCCGAGCTCCTTCTGCAGCGCACGCATGAGGTTCACGACCTGCGCCTGGATCGACACGTCGAGCGCCGAGACGCACTCGTCGGCGATCACGAGGTCGGGCTGCATCACCAACGCGCGGGCGATGCCGATGCGCTGGCGTTGTCCGCCGGAGAACTGGTGCGGGTAGCGGTCGGCGTACTCCCGGGCGAGGCCGACCTTCTCGAGGATCGCGTAGACCTTCTCGTCGCGCTCCGCCGTGGTGGCGTAGCGGTGCTGGGTCATGAGGCCCTGCGCGACGATGTCGAAGACCTTTTTGCGCGGATTCAAGCTCGACATCGGGTTCTGGAAGATCATCTGGATGCTCGATCGCAGGTGCGAACGCGACGAGGGACTCAGCCGCCCGCTGATGCGGTCGCCCGCAAGCGTGACCTCGCCGCTCGTGGGGTCGAGCAACCGGATGATCGAGCGGCCGATGGTCGACTTGCCGCTGCCCGACTCCCCCACGAGGCCGAACGTCTCGCCGCGGTGGATGTCGAACGAGACCCCGCCGATCGCCGTGACCGAGTGATGCCGGCCGAGGCGGAAGATCTGCGTGAGTCCGCGGACGGACAGGAGGGTCTGCTCGGCGGTGGTCATCGGTTCGATCCTTCGTGCAGGGCCAGCATCGTGTCGATCTTGTGGCGAAGGGGTGCGGGCATGTCGACCGTGGGGGCGTCGGGGTGCGCGAGCCACGACGCGACCTGGTGGCCCTCGCCGACGTCGAACAGCGGCGGCTCGCGCACGAGGTCGATCTCGAGGGCGAACGGATTGCGGGGGGCGAACGGATCCCCCTCCGGCAGGTTCGCCAGACTCGCGGGGCTCCCGGGGATTGCGAACAGCTCCGAGGCGTCGGTCGCGAGGTCGGGCATCGCCGAGAGGAGTCCCCAGGTGTACGGATGCCGCGGATCGTAGAACACCTGCTCGGCGCTTCCCTGCTCGATGATGCGACCGGCGTACATGACGTTCACGTAGTCGGCGACGGTGGCCACGACGCCCAGGTCGTGCGTGATGAAGATCACCGACAGCCCGCGCTCGGCCTGCAGGCGCGTGAGCAGCTCGAGGATGCGCAGCTGGATGGTCACGTCGAGGGCGGTCGTCGGCTCGTCGCAGATGAGGATGTCGGGGTTGCACGACAGCGCGATCGCGATGTTCACGCGCTGGCACATGCCGCCCGACAGCTGGTGGGGGTACTGCTTGAACCGCCGCTCGGGCTGATCGATCCCCACTTCCGCGAGCAGCTCGATGGCCCGGGCGCGCGCCGCACGTCGATCGAGCCCGAAATGCTCCTGCATGCCCTCCATCACCTGCTTGCCGACCGTCATGGTGGGGTCGAGGCAGGTGAGGGCATCCTGGAAGACCATGGCGACGCGGCGCCCGCAGATCTCGCGGCGGATCTGCTTCTCGCTCATCTGCGCAATGTCGCGGGTGAGCGGGGTGCCGTCGTCGCCGTACCGGGTGATCTCGATGGAGCCCGCGGTGATGCGCTGGTTCGACGCCATGAGACCGAGAATGGCGCGGGCGGTCACCGACTTGCCGCTGCCGGACTCGCCGACGATGGCGACCACCTCGCCCTCGTACAGGTCGAAGCTCGCGCCGCGGATGGCTTTGATGGTGGTGTCGCCCTCGAACTCGATGGCGAGGTCGCGCACCGACAGCACGCGGCGGCGGGTACGGCCGTCTGCGGGGGTTTCGTTCGCGGTCACGGTCATCCTCTCCGGCTGATCAGACGGGGATCGGTCGCTTCTTTGAGCCCGTCGGCGACGAGCGTGAAGGCGACCATGAGCAGGCCCAGGACCACCACGGGGATGATCACGAGCGAGGGGTACGACAGGAACGACTTGTAGCCGATGCTGACGAGCGAGCCCAGCGACGCCATGGGGGCCTGCACACCCAGACCGACGAACGACAGGTACGACTCGGTGAAGATGGCCGCGGGGATCGAGAACATGCTCATCGTGACGATGGGCCCGAGGATGTTCGGCAGGATCTCGACGAACACGATGTGGCCGTTGCGCGCCCCGAGTGTGCGCGAGGCGAGCACGTATTCCTCGCCCTTCTGCCGAAGCGCCTGGGCGCGCGCCACCCGGCTCATCGCGAGCCAGTTGCTCAACAGCAGCCCGAACACGATCGCGCCGATGCCAGGGCCGACCGCGACGACGAACAGCGTGACGATCACGAGCTGCGGGATGCCGGAGAGCACCTCCACCACGCGCTGCATGCCGCCGTCGATCCGGCCGCCGAAGTAACCGGAGACGAGGCCGTAGGTCATGCCGATCACGACGTCGATCGCGAAGGCGATCACCGCGACGAGGAGAGAGACACGGGTCCCGCTCCACACGCGTTCGAAGAGGTCTCGCCCGAGATCGTCTGTGCCGAACAGGAAGGAGGTCCCCGCGGGCACGTTCGCCTTCGCGTACTGGTCGACGCCGTCGCGGGTGCCGTTCAGGATGCCGAGGGCCTCCAGGCCCGGCACCTTCGGCGGTAGGAAACGGTAGGCGACGTTGGCCGTGTCGCCCGCCGTGGGGAAGAAGGGCACCACGACGGCCAGCAGCACGATGACCGCCAGCACCGCGAGCCCCACCATCGCCGGCCAGTTGCGGCGGAACCGGCGCACGATGTCGTGCAGCCCTCCCCGGCCGCTGCGACCGGCCGCGATGACGGAGGTGGTGGGGCGGTTCGCCTCGGAGACCAGTCGCAGCCCCTCGGGGGCGATGCCCGGATCGAGGGCGGTGGTGGGCGCGACGCGGTCGGGTTGCACGTTCGGATCGGTCATCGCGTCTGTCCTGCCAATCGGATGCGGGGGTCGATGAGGCCGTAGAGCACGTCGACGGCGAGCATGACGATGATGTAGATCACGCTGTACACGAGGCTGATCGCGATGACGATGTTGTAGTCGACGTTCTGGATGGCCGTCAGCAGGAGCTGGCCGAGACCAGGGGCGCCGAAGATCTGCTCGATCACGACCGAGCCGGTGATCAGCCCGATCAGCAGCGGAGAGAGCACGGTGATGATCGACACCATCGTGTTGCGCAGGGCGTGCCGGCCGATGACCTTCGCGGGGCTCAGGCCCTTGGCCTTGGCGAGCAGGATGTAGTCACTGTCGAGGCAGTCGAGCATCTCGCTGCGCGCGTAACGTGCCGTGACGGCCATCACGTACGCGGCCAGAGAGATGGTCGGCAGGATGCTCGAGACGAACGGGTCATCCTCGGAGTAGCGGATCGGGAGCAGCTTCCACTCGAAGCCCACGAAGTACACGAGCAGCAGAGCGATGACGAACGAGGGGACGCTGAAGGCGATCACCGACACGAAGGTCGACAGGTTGTCGAACCAGCCGCGCTTCTTGATGGCCGAGACGATGCCGATGAGCAGGCCCAGCACGACGCCGAGCACGAGCGCCTGCAGACCGATGCGGATCGTGACGGGCAGCCGCGAACCGAGCATCTGCGAGACGGGGAAGTCGGGGATCAGGTTGTACGAGACCCCGAAGTCGCCGCGGACCAGATTGAGCAGGTAGGTGCCGAGACGCAGCATGACGGGCTCGTCGAGTCCGTACTTCTGCGTGAGGAGCTCTCGCTGGACCTCGTCGAGCTTCTCGTTGTTGAAGGGCGACCCGGGGAGCAGCTGCAGCAGCGCGAACATGACGATCGCGATGGCGAGGATGGTGAAGACCGACGTCAGCAGCCGGGTCAGGACGAACTTGGTCACGGCGCCCCGTCCCAGCCCGACGTCTCGCCGAGCATGCTCGCAGCGTCCGCACTTTCCGCGTCGCGGGGGATGCCCTCCCACGACCGGGCGTGGAACTGCGTCAGGCCCACACGCACGAGCGCGCGGCGGGCGAGCGAATCGATGATCTCGTCCACCGACTGCGGTCGGGTGTAGAAGGCGGGCACCGGGGGCGCGATGATCCCGCCTGCTCGGGCCACGGCATCCATCGCCGCGATGTGTCCGCGGTGCAGCGGCGACTCGCGCACCATGAGGAGAGTCGGAACGCCCTCCTTGAGGCACACGTCGGCCGCACGGGTGACGAGGTTGTCGGCGAGGCCGTAGGCGATGCCGCTGAGGGTCTTGATCGTGCACGGTGCCACGATCATCGCGGTGGCGGGGGTCGATCCCGAGGCGATCGAGGCGCCGATGTGCGAGGGGCGGTGCGCCACGTCGGCGAGAGCTTCGACCTCCTTCTGGCTGAGGCCGCACTCCTGCTGCAGCGTCATCGCGCCGGCCTTGGAGATGACGACGTCGCTGCGCAGACCCGGGTCCAGGCGGAGCAACTCGAGGATGCGAACGCCGATGCCCACGCCGGAAGCGCCGGTGATCGCCACGATCACCCGCCCGGGGGGCTCCTGTCGGGTGCGGTTCATGAGAGTCCTTCCTGATCCAGGGTGATCACCGATCGCGCCAGGGCGTGCACGCCCACGACGATGTCGTCGAGCTCGGTGAACTCTTCGGGGCAGTGGCTGCGCCCGTCGCGAGAGGGGATGAAGATCATTCCGATGGGACCGAGCTTGGCCATCTGCACGCCGTCGTGACCGGCGCCGCTGTAGAGGTGGGCGGCGGGGTGGCCGAGGGCGGAGACCGACCGCTCGATCGCCGACGAGAGGCGGGGATCGACCGCGGTGGGGCGCTCCCAGGGCAGCCAGGTCACCTCGTGGGTCAGGCCGCGCTTCTCGGCTTCCTTCGCCGCGATCTCGGCGATCTGGTCGCGGGCGAGGCTGAACCAGCCGAGGTCGGGACTGCGGAACTCCGCCGTGAGCAGGGCCGCCTCAGTCACGACGCTCGTCGCGTCGGGGGTGAAGGTGACCGATCCGACCGTGCCGACGGCCTGATCGGCACTGCCGGCGATCCGCTCCACGGCCAGCACCACGCCGGCGGCGGCGCAGCCGGCGTCGTGGCGGAGCGACATCGGCATCGTGCCGGCGTGGTCGCGCCGACCGGTGAACAGCGTGCGGAAGCGGGAGATCCCCGCGATCGAGGTGACGACGCCGAGCGGCAGACCAGCGCGTTCCAGCACGGGGCCCTGCTCGATGTGCAGCTCGAGGAAGCCGAGCACCTCGTCGTCGCCCCACCGAGTGCCGCTCAGGGGGTCGTCGTAGCCGGCCGCGGCGAGCGCGGCGCCGAGGGTGCGGCCGGTCTCATCGGTGGCGGAGAGGTGGGCGCTGGTCAGCGAGCCGGCCAGAGCGCGGCTGCCGAGGCACGACAGTTCGAAGCGGTTGGCCTCTTCGTTGTAGAAGTCGACGACGCGCAGGTCGTGGGAGAGCCGGATGCCGCTTTCCTGCAGCATCCGCGCGACCTCGATGGCACCGAGCACGCCCACGATGCCGTCGTAGCGCCCTCCGCCGTCGACGGTGTCGGTGTGACTGCCGATGACGATCGCGCGACGGTCCGAACCGGTGCCGGAGAGCGTGCCGATGACGTTGCCGATGCCGTCGATGCGGACATCGAGGCCGGCGGCGCGCATCAGCGCCGCGACATGGTGGCGGGAGTCGGTCTCGACCTCGCTCAGGGCCACTCTGCTCCACCCCGGTCGGGAGGTGTCGACGAGGCGGGAGATCTCCTCCAGGTCGGCGCTCAGGCGTGCGGCGTCGGGCAGACCGATGTCGGTCTTCATGCGCGGATCCTCTCTCCGTCGGCCACGAGCGCGCTGTGAACGACGATCGCCGGGCGCAGACGATCGGCCCACCCCTCCTCGACCAGGAGGTCGCGCATCGCGCGGACCACGTGCGCGGGCGGCACGGCCAGATCGGGGCCCACCGCGCGGTCGCCGGCGGTGACCGTGGCATCCATCCCCACCTTGGTCACCATGCCGTCGCGCTGCATCGGCACGTTGCGATCGGTGGCCACCCCGTCGACGAGCACGAGGTCACGGTCCCAGCGCATGCGACTGGTTCGCGCCCAGTGCACGTGCTCCTCGTCCCACACGTCGACGTCGGCGTCCACGACCGTCACCTGCTTGACCATGCTGACGGCCGCGAAGGCACCGAAGATGACCCGCTTCGCCCCGCCGGGACGGGCGTTCGCGATCGAGACCACGACATCGACCCGGCCTCCCCCGGAATGGGTCACCGCGACGTCGACGATGTCGCAGCCGATGTTGCGAAGGGCGTGGCGGATGCCGGCGGCGATGGGCAGAGCGGCGATGTAGCTGTGCTCCGATGACAGGCCGGGGAGGATGACGTGGACGCTGGGGTCGCTGCGGCGCGTGACGGCGGTGACCTCGAACGTGAAGCCGTCACCGTAGTCCTCGTACATGCCGTGGTACTCGTTGACGAGTCCCTCGTGCACGGGGCGGTCGGCGTGGATCAGCCCCTCGATGACGATCTCCGCCTCCGCCGGCACGAGCACCTCGCTCGTGAGAGCTCGCGACACGCGCACCGGCTCGCCCAGGAGCGCGGCGGCGTGCTCGAGTTCGTCATCGCCGAGGCCCAGATAGCAGCAGGCGGCGAGCTGGATGGCGGGGTGCGCACCCAAGACGACCGCCACGGGCAGCCCCTGTCCAGCCGTGGCGGCCGAACGCGCCATCGCCGTGAGGTGGTGGTTGGGGGCGATGCCGACGAACCCGGTGGTCTCGTCGAGCGGTTTGATGCGGGCGTAGGAGGCGTTGCGATGACCGGTGACCGGGTCGTATGCCACGATCATGCCCGCCGTGATGTACCCGCCCGAGTCCTTCTCGAAGAACGTCGGGGTCACGACCTCCGCCCAGACGGACGCCGCAGGAAGTGCGACGGCCTGCACGGGTGCGTCGGCGACGATCTCGACGGCCTGACGGTCGGCCACCGCGGCGGCGAGGCGGGGCAGGAGGTCGGACACGTCGGCGCCGATCGCGTGCGCGAGACGATCGCGCGAGTTGAGCACATTGCCCACGACCGGGTAGGGGGATCCGTCGACGGTGTTCATCCGCACGGCGGGGCCGCGGTCGAGAAGGGCGAGGACGCTCGCGAGCTCGAACCGCGCGCCCACCGTGCCGGTGACCTCGATCAGTTCGCCCGCGCGTGCGAGGTCGCCGAGGTAGGTGCGCATCGACTGGTCGGCCATCAGCGCCCCCGTCCGATGAAGACGCCGTCGCCGGGTCGGGCGATGAGGCCCGCGGCATCCGTGTAGACCTCTTCGCCCCGCACGATCGTCGCACGGATGAGGCCGGGGAAGCTCATCCCGGAGTAGGGGCTCCAGGTGGCGGTCGAGTACATCCGCATCTCGTCGATCTCGGTCGTGCCGGCCGGGTCGATGACGACGAAGTCCGCGTCGAGGCCGACAGCGATCGAGCCCTTGCGGTGGTCGATGCCGAACGCTCGTGCCGGATTGGTGGCGAGGACCGCGGCCGTGCGCAGCAGGGAGAGTCGTCCCTCGAAGTAGCCGGCGCCCACGACGATGGGAACGAGGGTCTGCACCCCGGGGGCACCGGAGGCGTTGTCGAAGATCTCGGCGAAGCCCTTCTTCGACAGGGGCCACGGCGCGTGATCGCTCGTCACCATGTCGATGCGACCGTCGGCCAGGGCCGCCCACATGTCGGCCGCGTGTTCGGCCGAGCGCAGCGGGGGGTTGATCTTGCCGAACGGTCCGAGCCGGTCCATGTCGTCCTCGGTGAGCACGAGGTAGTGGGGGCAGGTCTCGAGCGTCGCGTCGAGGCCGTGCGCGGCCTTCTCGGTGACGAGCGTGACGGTGTCGGGAAGGCTCGCGTGGAAGATGTGGAAACGCACGTCGGCCGCGGCGGCGACCTCGAGGCCGAGAGCGACCGAGGTCGTCTCCGAGACGGGCGGGCGGGTGCGGTTGTGATCGATCGGGGCCGTGCGGCCGGCCGCTTTCGCGGCGGCGACGAGCGCCGAGATGATCTCGCCGTCTTCCGCGTGCACACCCACGCGCACGCCGCGGGCGGCCATCACGGTGAAGGCCTCGAGGAGTTCGTCGGACGGGATTCGGGGGAACCGCACCGGGTCTGTCTCGAAGAGCGAAACCTTGAAGCCGCTGACGCCTTCGTCGATCATGCCTTCGATGTCGCGTACGCCGTCACGGGGTCGGACGGTGCCGTGGAGCGCGACGTCGACGCGCGCCTCGGCCTGGATGCGTTCGCGCTTGCCGGCAACCGCGGCGGCGGTGTTGATGGGGTTGCCCGCGTCGTAGGGCATGTCGATGATGGTCGTCACCCCGCCCGCCGCCGCGGCGGCGGTGGCACCGTCGAAGGTCTCGGTCGGCTCCGAGAACGCGTGCACGTGGGCGTCGACCGCCCCGGGCAGCACCAGCAGGCCGGGGCCGCCCAGCACGCGCGTCGCTCCCGCCACGGCCGCCGCAGCAGCGTCGCCCTCGAGCACAGCCGAGATGCGGCCGTCCTCGATGACGACGGCGCCGTCGTCGATCACACGATCGGGAGTGGCGATGCGGCCGCGGACGACACCCGACTCGCCGGTGCCGCGGGTCACCGAACGCCTCCGATGACCTCTTCGACGCGCTCGAGAACCGAACCGAGGACGACCATCGCCTGAGCGTTGACCATCTGCTCCGACTGGTAGATGTCCTCGCGCGTCATCGGCACGATCTCACGCACGGCGTCGTAGGCCGCCTGGCTGCCGACACCGAGACGACGACCGTCGAGGTGCGGGGCGCCGAGGTCGATGCCCTGGGTGGCGAGGATGAACTCGATGCCGAGGATGATCTGCGTGTTCTTGATGATGCTGCGCGCTTTGCGGGAGGAGAACGTGCACATCGACACGTGGTCCTCCTGGTTGGCCTTGGTCGGGATCGAGTCGACGACCGAGGGGAAGCAGAGCACCTTGTTCTCCGACGCGATGGCCGCAGCGGCGCAGTGCACGATCGAGAACCCGGTGTTCAGACCGAGCTGACCGCCCACGAGGTTCAGGGGCAGACCGTAGCTCAGGTTGGGATCGGTCAGACGGAAGGAGCGGCGCTCCGAGATCGCTCCGATCTCGGCGACGGCGATCGCGATGAGGTCGGCCGCGACGCCGATCGGCTCGCCGTGGAAGTTGCCGCCCGAGAGGACGTCGTAGCCGCCCTTGCCGTCGCTGAGCACGAGCGGGTTGTCGGTGGCCGCGTTGGCCTCGCGCACGAGAAGGGTTTCGGCGAACAGCAGCGACTCGCGTGTGGTGCCGTGCACCTGCGGGGCGCAGCGCAGCGAGTAGGCGTCCTGGACACGGCGCTTGTAGCCGCCGGGGCGCTGCTCGTCGGGGAGCTGGATCTCGCGGGCCTCCTCGACGGTGCGCTCGCTGCCCTGGGTGAGGGCGCGGACGTTGGCGGCGACCGACACCTGCCCGGGCGCGTTGCGCGCGGTGTGGATGCGCTCGTCGAAGGCGTCGAGTTCGCCGCGCACGGCCTCGAGCGAGAGGGCGAGGGCGACGTCCGCCTGACGGGTGAGGCTCCACGCGTCGGTGAGGGCGAGGCACGCGGTGGCCAGCGAGATGGTCGAGCCGTTGATGAGCGCCAGGACGTCCTTCTGCTTCAGCTCGAAGTCCAGCGACAGACCGGCGGCGGTCAAGGCCTCGACCGCCGGCATCCGCACGCCTCGGTGGTAGGCCTCGGCCTTCTCGTGTCCGACCATGACGCTCACGAGGTGCGCCAGGGGGGCCAGGTCGCCCGAAGCTCCCACCGAACCCTGTCCGGGGATCACCGGGAGGACGTCGGCGTTGAGCATCTCGATGAGGCGGTCGATGCACTCGATGCGCACTCCCGACATGCCCTTGGCGATCGCGTTGGCGCGCAGCAGAAGCAGGGCGCGGGTCTCGTCGAGCGGGAGCGGCTCGCCCACGCCGGCGGAGTGGGAGTTGATGACGAGTCGCTGGAAGCGCGCCTGGTCCTCGGCCGGCACGCGGACGTCCATGAGGCGTCCGAGGCCGGTGTTGATGCCGTAGATCGCGGGTGCGTCTTCGGCGAGGAAGTTCGCCTCGACGTAGGCGCGGGCTTCGTTCGTGACCCGACGGGCCTCATCGGTGAGCACCACCGTCGGGAACGAGCCGTCTGGCAGTCCACGCGCCACGAGGGCGATGGTGGCGATGTCGAGGGAGAACCCGTCGATATCGACGGTCGTGGTCGCGGCCAGGGTGGGCGCCGCCAATTCAGTCATCGTGCCTCTTTCGTCGATCCGGATCGGGTCTCGGAGCGTTCGGTATCAATGCGTCAATCCTGCATAAACAAACTCACATCGGCAATTGATCCGAACAAGATTCAGAATCGACCACCTTGTGCGGACATCACGGTCCCGTCGACGCCGACGCGCCGGTGGCCGCCGAATATCGTTCGGCCCTTTTCGGCGGCATCCGGTACGACATTCCGAACATCATTCGGCTGAAACGCCGAACCGCCCCGTCGCGCGTGGGGGACGCGGCGGGGCGGTGGGCCTGAGAGAGCTCAGGCGGTATGGATGGCGCGGGGGTCGTTGAACGTCTGCGCGCGACCCGTGAACTCCGTCTCGAGGTCGAGCAGCTCCTGCGCGGCGAAGAACGCCATGCCGCTGTGTCCCGGATACTCGTCGGGCATCATCTCGTTCGAGTAGGTGTTGCCCATCTCGGCCAGGTTCGCACGGCCCGCTTCGAGCATTCCCGCCATCGCGGCCTTCATCGTGAAGTGCATCGTGATGAGGTCGTACCCCAGCTCGGACAACTGCGCGAACGACATCTGCTCGAGTCCGCGCTTGGCGTTGATGTCGGCGAACATCTTCGGCCCGGGCACGCGACGCGCCACTTCCGCGGCATCCGCGAGGGTCGTGACGTTGACCACCACCGTCGCGTGCGCACCCAGCTCGACGCAGTCGATCATGCGCTGGATCCCCTCCTCGAGGTTCGCGCTGCCGTAGTTGCTCCGCGCGATGACCATGCAGTCGGTCCCCTCGACGGCCTTGACCGCCGCGCGGACCTTCGCGTAGTACTCCTCGCGCGGGATCATGTGGTCGATTGAGACGTCGCGGGCGTAGCCGGGCTCGAACTCGTCCTCCATGAGGACCGCCATCGCCCCGGCCTTGGCCATCCGCCGGCAGGTCTCGTAGACCTGCAGCGGGCTGGAGCCGAAACCGTCTTCGATGTCGACCGCGAGAGGAAGAGGAGACATGTCCACGATCCGCTCGACGGCCCACAGCAGCTCTTCGAGCGAGAGCAGTCCGAGGTCGGGGATGCCCTTCATCGACATCGACACCTCCGACCCGCTGAGGAGCATCGCCTCGAAGCCCGCCAGCTCGACCGCTCGGGCCGAGGAGCAGTCGAACACGCACGGCGCGAGAACGCTGCCCGCCTCCATCACTTCTCGGAGGGTCTTCTTCGCCGTCATCTCGTCTCTTCCTCTCGACAGTCGGTCATCGCGTCAGTTGTCCTTCGTCACGATGCGGTAGTTCCACGTCAGGCTGACGTTTCGCACGTCCATGTTGTGCACCTTCGGGTTGATGAGCATCGCGATGCCGTTCTGCACCGTGGGGAACACCGCGACGTCACCGAGCAGGATGTCCTCCGCGTCGTGCAGGCTGTCCCAACGCTCCTGCGGCTGGCTGAGCATCTCCGGAGTGCGCGCCGCGGCGATGATCGCGTCGTACTGCGGGTTGGAGTACTTGCCGAAGTCGCGCTGCGAGCTCGACGACAGCAGCTCGAGGAACGCCATCGGGTCCTTGTAGTCGGGGCCCCAGCGGAACAGGTACAGGTCGAAGTCGCCGGCCAGCGCCTGCTCGTTCGCCGTCGCCTTGGGCTGGCTCGTGAGCTCGATCTTCAGGCCGGGGAGATTGGCCTCCCACTGCGATGCGATGTACTCGGCCTGCGCGATGGACGATTCGTCGTCCCAGTACGACAGACGCAGCGTCACCGAATCGGTGCCGAGGGCGGCGAGCCCCTTCTCCCACGACTTCTTGGCGGCGTCGATGTCGTAGGCGAGGTAGGTGTCGCCCGTGTCGCGGAACTGCTTGCCGTCGGGACCGACCGCGAGGTTCTTGCCGACGAAGTAGTCCGCCGGTTCGGCACCGTTCTTGAGAACGTCGTTCGCCAGCGCGGATTTGTCGTACGAGGTCGCGAGCGCCGTGCGGATGTCCTTGTTGGCCAGCGCCGGGTTCTGCATGTTCGGGTACATGTACCACATGTGCACTTCGAGCGCGGTGGTGAGCTCGGGCGAATCCGCGTAGCGGTCGATGAGGCTTCCCGAGATCTCGGTGAAGTCGAGGTCACCGCTCTCCTGGAGCAGCGCGGCCGTCTGCGAATCCTTGACGACCTGCCATTTGATCTCGTCGATGTTCGTGTTGGCGGCATTCCAGTAGTCCGGGTTCTTCTTCGCGGAGAAGTTGTTCGCGAAGTCCCAGGAGTCCCAGGTGAAGGGGCCGTTGTAGATCGTGGTCTCGGGCGTCTGGCCGTACTTGTCGCCGACCTGCTCGAGGTACTTCTCGTTGACCGGCAGGAAGGCGGGCCGTACGAGCAGAGCCTGGAAGTAGGGCACGTCGGCGGCGAGCTCGACCTGGAGGGTCTTGTCGTCGATCGCCTTCACGCCGAGCTGGGTGTAGTCCATGCCCTGGTTGACGATCTCGTTGGCGTTCTTGATGCCTGCGGCGACCGCCTCGTTGCTGTTGGGCGCGGCCGTGGCGGGGTTCACGAGACGCTTCCACGAGAACTCGAAGTCGGCGGCGGTGACCGGGTCGCCGTTGCTCCACTTCGCGTCGCGCAGGTGGAAGGTGTACGTCAGACCGTCGTCGGACTTGTCGAAGCTCTCGGCCATCAGGGGTTCGAGCTCGTGGTTCTCATCGAGGGAGTACAGACCGTCGAACACGGCGGTGAGTACTTCGTTCGACATGCCGTCGTTGACCTTGTGGGGGTCGACAGCCTGAAGGGGGAGGAGCTTGCCCACGGTGAGCACGTGGGCGGAGCCGCCTCCGGATGCCGTGGGGTCGGTGCCGCCGTCGCTGCAGCCGGCGAGGAGGCCGAGCGCGGCGGTCAGAGCGACCGCGGCGGTGACGACCTTGGAGAACCTTTTCATTGCTGGTGGTGCCCTCTCTGGAATGAACGCTGGGGGTGCGTTCTGGGAATGGGGGGCGACGCACTCTCGAGGGGACCAGCGCATCGCATTCGGGTATTGAGGCAAAAGTCTGCACGCTCACGCGTTTGAGAACAATATATCTGTATCATGTTCTGCAATCGCCGCTCTCCGGCGTCTGCGAATTCGATAACACAGCGAAAGGCCGCCCCTTGCCGAACATAATTAGGCCCGTCCGGCTCGACGAGATCGACCGCGCGATCGTCGCGGTGCTCATCCAGGACGGCCGGATCCCGAACAAGGAGCTGGCCGACCGAGTGGGACTCGCCCCCTCGTCGTGCCTGGCCCGCGTGCGGAGCCTGATCGAGAACGGCGTCATCTCGGGCTTCCACGCCGAGGTCGACCCTCGGCGCATCGGTCAGGGCCTGCGAGCGATCCTGCGCGTGCAGCTCAAGGAGCACTCGCGCGCCGAGAACGCGCGATTCGCCGAGGCGATGGCGAAGCTGCCGCAGGTGGTGAACCTCTGGCTGGTCGCCGGCGAAGACGACTACCTCATCGAAGTCGTCGCCGAGACGACCGACGACCTGAGCGACTTCGTGCTCGACTGCGTCACGAGCGATCCCGTCGTGGCCGATACGTACACGACTCTCGTCTTCTCGCGCCGCCGTGGGATGGGACCGATGCCGCTCGAACCGACGGCGGCGACGAGATGAGCATGCCGACCACCGAGCGGATGAGCGAGCTCCTCGCCGGCGAGGTACTCATCGACACGCACAACGACCTGCTGTGCGGGCTGCGCCGGTATCGCGGATACGCCGTCGACGGCTTCGACCGCGACAGTCCCGACTTCCACACCGATATCCCTCGGCTCCGGCGCGGCGGGGTGACGGCGCAGGTGTGGTCGGTGTTCGTGTCAGGCCTCCAGCCCGAGGCCGAAGCGACCGTCGGCACCCTCGAGCAGATCGACGCCGCGTACCGGTTCGCGGCGGCCTACCCCGACGACGTCGAGATCGTCACGACAGCGGCCGAGGCCGAGCGCTGCATCGCCTCGGGTCGCATCGCCTCGTTCCTCGGGATCGAGGGAGGCCACTCGATCGCGATGTCGCTCGGCGTGCTGCGAATGTTCGCCCGGCTGGGGGTGCGGACGATGACCTTGACGCACAATTCCTCTCTCGAGTGGGCGGATGCCGCGACCGACGCCCCGCGCGCGAAGGGCCTCACCGCCGACGGACGCGCGATCGTGCAGGAGATGAACCGCCTCGGCGTCGTCGTCGACCTCTCGCACACCTCGGAGCAGACTCAGCTCGCGGCGCTCGCCGCCTCGTCTGCGCCGGCCCTGTTCTCGCACTCCGGGGTGGCCTCGGTCGCTGCGCATCCGCGCAACGTCTCGGACGACGTCCTGCGCCGGCTCGCCGGTTCCGGCGGAGTGCTGCAGGTCGCGTTCGTGGCTCAGTTCGTCTCGCGCGCGTTCGCCGACTGGTCAGCCGACGCAGAGGCCGCTCGACGCGAGATCGGCCTGACCTCGTCGATGCCGTGGCCCCGCGCTCCTCGTCCGGCCGAGTCGGCGACCGATGCCCGCGCCGCCAACGCCGCCGACTTTCCTCGAGCGGGGGGCTCCGAACGGCAGGCGTTCGCCCGATGGGTGGAGCGCAACCCCGCCCCCGCCGTCACCGTCGCCGACGTCGCAGACCACGTCGAGGCCGCCCGCGACCTGATGGGCGTGGCGCACGTGGGGCTCGGCAGCGACTTCGATGGGGTCAGCGATCTTCCCACCGGGCTCGACGACGTCTCCGGCTACCCCCGCCTCTTCGCCGAGCTCGCGGAGCGCGGCTGGAGCGACGCCGATCTGCTCGCCCTCGCCGGCCGCAACACGATGCGCGTTCTGCGTGACGCCGAGGACGTCGCCACGCGGTCCTGATCCTGTGCCCCACCCAGGTCCCCGAGCCCGTCGAAGGGACCGGAACCCGCGCTCAGTCGAGGAAGATGTCCGGGTACATCGCCTCGTCGGGGGTTCCGGGCACCGCCGCATACCCCGAGAAGTCGGTCACTCCGGCGGCCTGCAGCACGTCTTCGACGATCAGCGTCTGCCCGGTCCGCTCGCGCGCGGGCGCGATGAGCACCTCGTACGCGGCATCCGCATAGATCTCGGGCGTGCGCGAGACGGCCATGAGCCGGTCGCCGCCGATGACGTTCTGCACGGCGGCGGTCGCGATGGTCGTGCGCGGCCAGAGCGTGTTGGCGGCGATGCCGGCCTCGGCGAACTCGGCCGCGAGGCCGAGCGTGGCCATCGTCATGCCGAACTTCGCGAGGCTGTAGCCGGTGTGTGCGCCGAGCCACTTCGGCGTCACGTTCAGCGGCGGCGAGAGCGACAGGATGTGGGGATTCGCGGCATCCTTCAGCTGGGGTACCGCGGCCCGCGAGAGCAGGAACGTTCCGCGCACGTTGACGTCTTGCATGAGGTCGTACTTCTTCGTCGCGAGCTCGAGCGAGCCCGACAGGTCGATGACGCTGGCGTTGTTGACGACGATGTCGATGCCGCCGAACTCGCCGACCGTGCGCATCACGGCTTCGGTGATCGATGCCTCGTCACGCACGTCGCCGACGATCGGCAGCGCCCGACCGCCGGCCGCGCGGATCTCCTCCGCGGCGGTGTGCACGGTGCCCGGCAGCTTCGGGTGCGGGGTGTCGGTCTTGGCGAGCATCGCGATGTTCGCGCCGTCGCGGGCCGCGCGCAGCGCGATCGCGAGGCCGATGCCGCGGCTTCCGCCCGACATGAGGATGGTCTTTCCCGCAAGCGTCACGAGCGTTGTCCTTTCGCGGAGGCGGCGGCGAACGCGGCGACCCGCGCTTTCGCCTCGGGGGTCTCGAAGGCGGCGCCGATGGTGGCGGCTTCGTCGTCGAGGTTCTCGGCGAACGCACGACCCGCACCCACGCGCACGAGACGGGTCGCCTGCCCGAACGCGGCGCTCGCACCGTCGAGCCAGAAGCGGGCGATCTCATCGACGCGGGAGGCGAGATCTCCGGATGCCACGACCTCGGCCACCAGCCCCCAGTCCAGGGCCTCCGCGGCGGTGAGCATGCGGTCCTGCAGGAGGAGCTGCAGCGCACGGCGCTGGCCGATCGCGGCGGGCAGCAGCGTCGAGACGCCCAGGTCGGGGGTGAGTCCGATGTTGGCGTACCGGCTGACGAAGCGGGCGTTCTCGCTCGCGACGACGTAGTCGGCGGTGAGCATGAGCCCGAGTCCTCCGCCCGCGACCGCTCCCTGCACGGCGGCGACCATCGGCAGCGGCGCTTCGGCGAAGGTGCGGATGCCGTCGTGGATCGCGTGCGCCGTCTCGGTGACGTCACTGCCCGCGGCCCCGGTCGTCGACATCGCGACGACGTCGCCGCCCGCGCAGAACGCGGGCCCGTTGGCATCCAGGATCACCGCTCCCACCGACGCATCGGTCGTGACCTCGTGCGCGACGTCGCGCCAGCGGCGCGCCATGGGGAAGTCCATCGCGTTGAGAGACGCGGGCCGGTCGAAGGTGACGCGCGCCAGTCCGTCTTCGATGTGCAGCAGGATGCCGTCGGTCATTTCGGTGCCATTCTGATCGCGCCGTCGAGGCGGATGGTCTCGCCGTTGAGGTAGCCGTTGTCGACGATCGCGAGCACGAGGCGCGCGTATTCGTCGGGGGCGCCGAGGCGCGAGGGGTAGGGGACCTGCTGGCCGAGCGAGTCCTGCGCCGCCTGCGGGAGTCCCTTGAGCATCGGCGTCTCCATGATGCCGGGGGCGATGGTGACGACGCGGATGCCGTGGCGGGCGAGCTCGCGCGCCACGGGGAGAGTCATCGCGTGCACGCCGCCCTTGCTCGCGGAGTACGCGGGCTGACCGATCTGCCCGTCGAAGGCCGCGACGCTCGCGGTGTTCACGATGACCCCGCGGTCACCGCCCTCGGTGGGGTCGGTCTTCGCCATGACGGCGGAGGTCTGAGCGATGACGTTGTAGGTGCCGATGAGGTTGACGCGCACGACGCGTTCGAAGTCGGCGAGCGACGAGGGGGTCCCGTCGCGGTCGAGCACCTTGGCGGGCGGCGCGATGCCGGCGCAGTTCACGACCACCCGCAACGGTCCCGCGTCGGTGGCGAGGGCCGCGGCCGCGGCCATCTGCTCGGCATCCGTCACGTCGGCGGCGGCGAACGATCCGCCGAGCTCCTCGGCGATCGAGGCACCCGATGACGAGGGCAGGTCGACGATCGTGACGCGGGCTCCCGCGGCGGTCAGTCGTCGCGCCGTGGCCAGACCCAGCCCCGAGGCGCCGCCGGTGACGAGGGCGGAGGCTCCTTCGATGTCCATGCGTTCTCCTTCGAAAGCTGAAACCGAGTTCCACCCTAGCCGGAACTCAGGACCGCGAAACGCCCCGACCCCATCGCCCTGGCCGCGTGCGTCCGGGGCGCGTGCGGATGGCCGCGGTGGCAGCCCCGTCGGCGAGGAGGATGGTCTGCTCGGGCGCCCAGCCGTAGGCATCGCGCAGGCGCGCGCCGAGGGCCTCGACCGGGTCGGCGACGGTCAGCTCGGCCCCCCGCGGCACGTCGGCGGCGTGCGGGTCGAGATCATGGGCCGCCGCGCGCAGGTCGACCACGAGGTCGCGCATGCGGTCGGGTCCGTATGCGGCGGATGCCAGGTCCCAGTCACCCACGACGACCGCCACCCCCGCGGGGCACACCTCGGGCCGCACCTCGGCGCGCGGGCCGGCCCACAGCCGGACGACCGAGACGCCCATCGCCACCACGGCGGCGGCCCCGAGGATGGTCGCGGGGCCGAACGAGAAGGCGGTGAGGTACAGCGGGGACTCCCATCCGGCGGCGAGCGCCACCACGACGCGCGCGAGGCAGTAGAGCGCGTAGATCGCGTTGGCGAAGGCGATGATGCGCAGCGGGCCGAAGGGCTCGACGCGCGAGTGGCTCGCCGCCCACGCGCAGGCGGCGCACGCAGCGGCGAGGGCCACCGCCTTGACAGCAAGCGAGGCGGGCAGCGGGACCGCGGCGGTGACGACGGCGACGATCAGTGCGAGCACGAGGGCGAACGTCGACGCTCGGCGCACCCGGCGTTCGTCGAGCGCGGTGACGGCCACGAGCATGAGGGCCGGGGCGAGCACCATCGCGACGTCTCCGAGCACGAGGGGCAGCAGACCTCCGCCCGCGCCGTAGATGAAGTACATCGCGCTCGAGCCCACGGCGGTGACCCCGGCCACCGCCGCATACCGCAGGAACAACGTCACCCGACCGGGGGTTCCCAGACGCGGGAAGGCCACGAAGCCGACGGCGGCCGCGACCGCGACGCTCACCGCGAGTAGAGCGAACGACAGACCCATGACACCCCCGTCATCATTCTGCCCCCGTCGCGCGCGAACCCCGTCGCGCGGGGCCGGTTCGCGCAGGCGGGTATGCGGTCTGCGGGCGCGTGCGCAGCGATCCGGCCACGACGTGCCTGTCCTAGGCTCGTCGGGTGAGCGAGCCCGGGTTCCGTATCGAGAAGGTCGCCGTCGATGATCCCCGCGCGGTCGCCTTGCGTGGCGTCCTCGATGCCGATCTCGACGAGCGGTACCGCGACGCCGACGCCGATGACACCCCCGAGGTCGCCGCCAAGCGCGAAGTCGCGCTCGCGGTGCATGCCGAAGACGTGGTGGCGACGCTGCTCGCGATCGACGCGGACGACACCCCTCTCGGGCACGCGATCCTGCGCCGCCTCGGCGAGGAGTGGGAACTCAAGCGCCTCATCGTCACCGCCGGCGCCCGCCGCCGAGGGGTGGGCACGGCCCTGACCGAAACGGTCGTCGACCTCGCCCGTCGCGCGGGCGCGCGCCGCGTCATCCTGCAGAGCGGGCGGATGCAGCCGGAGTCGCTGCGCGTGTACGCCGCCGCGGGCTTCACCCCGATCCCGGTCTACGAGCCCTACATCGAGACGATGCCGCGCTCGTTGTGCTTCGAGTACGTGTTCTGACTCGTCAGCGTCTCTGCAGACACTCTGCCTTTCGAAGGGGGCGCGACTCCGGATGCCAATCGCCTGGCCCGCCACCGGAAATCACGGAACGCGGCCTGAAGCGCTCTCTGCGGATCGCGCCGCCACTGCTACAGCCGATCGCAGACCGCGCCCGCCGCGGTCAGCGCCGCGCGCAAATGAACATCGACTTCAGGCAGGAGGCGCGGATGGCGACCCCACGAGAAGACACCGGCAGTCGCGTCGAGCCACGCAGGCTCACTGGCAGGTCGCCCCTCTCGCGCGAATGACCCCCACGCGTTCATGAGTCGTTCCGACAGCGTCGCGGCCCCCGGCGACGCATCAAGCATCGTCCCGAAGACGAGGGGAAGTTCGCCGGAGTGACCGGGATCGACATCGTCGAGACCGTCGGGATCGAAAACGTACGCGTAGGTGGGGGCGTTGCCGCGAGCGTCCACGAGTCGCTGGACGGGCGAGCGGTACATGAGCTCTGAGAGCACCGCCTCTCGAAGCTCCCGGGGAGTCGGAACCCGACCGTGATCCCGGCCGTACGCACTCGCGAGGTCGGTCGCGGCGGCCGCCGGGGCGACTGTGCGCAACAGCTCGTCGAGCGCTTTCGCATCGTCTACGGCGCCCGTCATCCACGGAAGCGCCTCCCGTCGATTCGCACCGATGAGCAGCGGGATGGAGGTGGCGACACCCGTGGCGAAGGCGTCCAGCGGCGATTGCGACAGCAACCTTCCGTCGATGACGGGCCGGAAGGGGAGGGAGTCGATGGGAGCGGATGCCGACCGCTCGGCTATTACGCGAGTTTGCGCCACGATCAGTTCGGCCACGCCGAGCTCGAGCAGGCCATCTGCCGAGGAGACACCCGCAGAACGGGTGAGCTGATCGCGCACCTCTCTCGCCTGCCCCGGAGTCGTCACCCGCTCACCCGTGCAGCTGTGTGCGATCGCTCGATGAAACAGTGACCGCTCGGGTGCAGTGGAAAGGAGGGCGAGCACATCGACACCACCCGCGGACTGGCCCATGACCGTCACCGCTGTTCGATCGCCCCCGTAGACGCCGATGTTGTCGCTCACCCACTGCAGAGCCGCGAGTTGGTCGTGCAGCGCCGCATTCGCGGCATCCGGAGACTCCTCGTCGAAGAGCAGATGCCCCAACGCGCCCAGGCGGTATTGCACAGCCACCACGACGAGGCCTTGCGTCGAGGCGAGACGGGCACCGTCGGTGACGGGGTCGGCAGCACCTCCGCCGACGTGCGCTCCCCCGTGTATCCAGACGAGCACAGGGGCCGCGACAGCACCCTCCGGAGACCAGACGGTGAGATGCAGGCAGTCCTCCGAACCCTCGATACCCGACTGCGGGGCGGGTGCCGACAAACGCTCCGGTCTGAGCGGTTCCATGACGGGGGGCCCGAATCGCTCCGCGCGGGCGTAGCGGATCCCGCGATCCACAGTCACCCTCGCTGTACCCGCGTCAGCCGCCGTCACCTCGTCGCCCCCGCTCTCTGCAGCATTTCGCGATAGTAACCGTCGACCCGCGCGAGGGCTTCGGGCCGCCCCTGCTGCGCGATCCGCCCGGCATCGAGCACGACGATGCGATCAGCGGCGCGGATCGTCGACAGCCGGTGTGCGACGATGAGGGTCGTCCTGCCCGCTCGAAGTGTGGCGAGCGCGTCATGCACAGCCGCTTCGGACTCGCCGTCGAGGGCCGCCGTCGCCTCATCCAGCAGCAGCACGCGCGGGTCGCGAACGAGCGCACGCGCGATGGCGAGGCGCTGTCGCTGACCGCCGGAAAGGCTCCCGCCGCGTTCTCCCACGACGGTGTCCCAGCCCTGAGGGAGATCGCGCACGAACGCTGCCGCGTTCGCCCCCTCGAGAGCCGCCCACACGATCTCGTCACCCACCTCGGGGAGCCCGTAGACCACGTTCTCCCGCACCGACGCGGCGAAGAGCACCGGCTCCTGCGGCACGACGGACACGAAGCGTCGGTATGAGCGACGGTCGATCGCGCTGAGGTCGAGGCCATCGATGCGCACCGTCCCGCGGTCGGGGACGATGAGTCCGAGCGAAAGGTGGAGAAGGGTCGATTTGCCCGAGCCGGACGGGCCGATGAAGGCGACGGTCTCCCCTGCCCGCACGGTCAGGTCGATGTCGCGCAACACGGGCTCCCGGGCGTAGGCGAACGTCACGGACTCGAAGCGGATCTCTCCCGACACGCGCTCCAGCGTCGGCTTGCCCTCATTTCGTTCCAGCTCGTCCGCATCGAGAAGCTCCCGCATCGACGACACGGACTCTCGACCGCGAGTGATGAGCGGCGCGAGCTGGAACACCGCGACCATCGTCGCCGTCAGAAGACCGAAATAGCTACTGAGCAGGATGACGTCGCCGGCCGACACGTCCACGACCCCGGTAAGAGCCGCAAGCACCGCACCGAAGAGGCACGCGAGGCTCAGGGTCTGGAAGCTTGCCCACGACATCGCTCCGAAGCGTCCGTTGATGCGGTCGAGGTCGAAGCCCGCCGCGCGCACGTGCTCGGCGCTGGCGGAGATTCGCTCGACGGCAATCGCCTCCAGCCCGTGCGCCCGGGTGACCGACAACAGTGAGCCCATCTCGCTGATGCGCGTCGACAGGTGTTCCACCTCTCGTCGGAACCGCTCGTTGGCCGCTGTCGTCCGAATTCGCAGCCACCGGATGAGGCCGACTGCCAGCGGTACGGCCACAGCGAAGAACACGAGGAACAGGGGCGCCCGGACGGCCATTGTGGCGCTCGCACCGACGAGGACGGATGCCGCCGTGAGGATCGGCCCGAAGCTCTGTTGCAGTGTGAGTTCGACGTTCTCCACGTCACGCACCAGTTTTGTCTGCGCAAGCGCACTCGCCGAGCGTGAGTGATAGCTCAGCGAGAGCGTCTGCAGGCGAAGAGTCAGGCTGCGTCGCAGATCGAGCCCCAGACCGCGCACGGTGGAGAAGTAGGCGCGCACGTAGACCGCGTTCGCTGCCACGTTGAGCACGACGACCCCTGCGCCGAGCAACGCCCATGGCAGGAGGCTCCGAGGCTCGGCACCGCCGATCAGGAGGTCGATCACTTCTGCCGTGACGATCGGCAACACCCACAGCGGGCTGTCCTTGACCACGAACGCCAGCGCGGCCAGCGCGACCCTCCCGCGATGCGGATGAAGGAACGGCCGGAGCGTTCGAAGGATCGTCAAGACGACACAGGTTCGGGGAGCGTCGACCCCGTGCGGAGGGCCAGCGCCGCCGCACCGAGGAGGGGCCCCTCGTCGCTCAGGCCCGACGCCGCGATCCTCACGCGCCGCGCGTAGGGAAAGAGCGCGTCGTCGTGAGCGGCTCGACGGACGATGTCGACATAGTCCGCACGTACCCGGGAGAAGCCCCCGCCGATGGCGACGGCCTCGAGGTCGAGCAACGTCGCGACACTCGCGACCGCCTGGCCCACCAGCCGAGCCGATCGTCGGGTCGCCTCCTCCGCGACGGCGTCGCCGCGCAGAACGTCGCGCGCGAGGTCTTCACCCGTGGTTCCGCTCCACCCGCGAGCCCGGGCCCAGCGCACCGTCGCGGGCCCGGATGCCACGGCCTCGAGCGTGCTGTCCTCGACGGTCGCTGTCGGCTCTCCGACGTGCACGTGGATCTGCCCGATGTGGCCGGCGTTGCCCGAAGCCCCCGCCAATGGTCGACCGTCGGCGATGATCCCGCCACCGACGCCGGTGGACACGACCATGCTCAGCGACACGGCGCTCCCCCGGGTCGCCCCGAGCCAATTCTCGGCGACCGCGATGCACGTCCCGTCGAGACGCAGCACCGCGGGCACCCCCGCGGCATCCGCCACGATCTCACGTACGGGCAAACCGCGGAGCCGAGGAAGGTTATGCGGGCTGATGGATCCCGCAGCCAGATCGACCGGACCCGCAGAACCGATGCCCGCCGCTCCCACCGGTCCCGGTGACGCCGCGAGACTAAGTAAGACGCTGTCGCGAAGTGCACTCACGATCTCTGCGCGGTCGCGTGTGCGACCCGTTGCGCGGCGCGAGCGCGTGCCCGCCACGATCGACCCTGCTGAGTCGATGACGGCGGTCTCGAGTTTGGTGCCTCCGATGTCGACGGCGAGGACGAATATGTGATGCATGGGTGTTCCCTCAGCGGAAGCGGGGAGGGCTGCGCCCTCCCCGCTTCGGATCAGTTCCAGTCGGCGACGAGCTGATTCGACGAGCGCAGGACGTCCGAGGCGCAGAACCGCTCGGGTTCGGCGTCGCTCTCGCTCGTCACGTGGAAGGTGACGGACTCCCCCGGGAGCAGGGTCACGAGCATGTCATCGACGACCGCCTCCGGATCGACCTTGTCGACCAAGAGGGCGACGTCACGAACGAGGTTGGCGGCCTGCACCGTCACCTCGAACCCCGACGAGGTGCGGCGGGCGCTCGTGGTGACCTCTGCGCGGGCGAGAGCCGAATCCCGGTGCTCGGAGAAGAACCACAGTCCGCGGGAACCCTCGGACTCGACGACGATCAGCTCACTCACGGTGTCACCCGGCGTGGAGATCTCCGGGGGCAGCGAGAGGGTCAGCTCGCTACGCGCCGCGATGTCGGCCATCAGTTCGACCTCGGCCAGAACTTCCCCCGTGAACGAGAGACGACGCGCGATCAGCGGCGCCGACCACGTTGTTGCTGCATCGTTCACGGCGATGGCGGCGAGTCCTCCTTCGCGCGGTTGGATCGTCAGCAGGCGGTCGGTGTACACGTGCCGCAGCGCGTAGAGGAGCGGCTTCGCACGGCCGTAGCCGTCGACGGCCGCCCACGAGGTGACCGGCCAGCAATCGTTGAGCTGCCACACCACCGCCCCCATGCAGCGGGGCGATTCCGAGCGCATGTGTTCGATCGCGACGGTGACGGCGAGCGCCTGGTTCAACGACATCGCCCAGTGCCAGTCCTCGGTGTCGTCGGGCAGCGGCAGGTGGGCGACCAGCCCGTCGGTCAACTTGTCGTTGCCGTCGATGGCTTTCTGGTGGTGGAACATGCCGGGAGACTCGGGGGTGAGAGGCGAGTCCGAGATGGCGTGCGTGATGCTCGACCACGTCGCCGGTCCCTGCCACCCGAACTCGGCCACGAAGCGCGCATGGATGTCGCGATAGGCGGGGTAGTCGACGCGGTTCCACAGTTCCCAGAGGTGGACGGAGCCGTGGTCGACGTCGTTCGCGAAGATCTCGGGGTCTCCCGACCACGGGCTCGCGGGGGTGTAAGAGCGCGCGGGGTCGAGCTCGGCGACGAGACGAGGAAGCAGATCAAGGTAGTAGCCGAGGCCCCAGGTGCGGCCCTGGAGACGCTTCGCCCAGCCCCACTCCTCATATCCCCAGACGTTCTCGTTATTGCCGTTCCACAGCGCCAGGCTGGGGTGCGGCATGAGGCGCGTGATGTTGTCGCGCGCCTCGGCTTCGACCTCCGACCACAGCGGCTCCTCCTCGGCGTAGCTCGCACAGGCGAAGAGGAAGTCCTGCCACACGAGGATGCCGCGCTCGTCGCACAGGTCGTAGAAGTCGTCGGACTCGTAGTAGCCGCCACCCCAGATGCGCAGGAGGTTCATGTTCGCGAACTCCGCCTGATCGAGGCGATGCGCGAGGCGCTCACGCGTGACGCGAGTGACGAAGGCGTCGTCGGGGATCCAGTTGGCCCCTCGGATCCACACCGGCACCCGATTCACCACGAACCGGAAGGAGGTGCCCTCGTCATCTCGCTCGAGCTGCACCTCGACGGTGCGGAACCCGATGCGATGGGTGCGCTCCGCGAGCAACGCTCCGTCGCGCGAAAGGGCGATGGTCAGGTCGTACAGCGGCTGCTCGCCGAACCCGCGGGGCCACCACAGCGCCACGTCGGCGACTTTCACCTCGACGACACCCGATGTCTCGCCCGCGGCGAGATCGAGATGGGCCGTCTCTCCGTTCGGGAGGGCGATGGCGACCCGGTAGTCGGCGTCGTCCGCGCGCTCGATCTCGACGTGCACGGCGACCACCCCGGTGGAACCTTCGACGGTCACGACGGGTCGCGTCGCGACGAACCGTGCACCCGACCAGGCCTCGAGACGTGCCTGCTTCCAGATGCCCGACGACGCGGCATCCAGGCCCCAGTCCCACCCGAAATTGCAGGCGGCCTTGCGGACCGCGTTGAACGGGTGGAAGTAGGTGTGCGGCCGATAGCCGATCTCGAGGCTGGCGCGGTCGGCCTCCGCGACGGGAGAGGCGAAACTCACCACCAGTTCGTTCTCGCCCTCGCGCAGCGCCTCGTCGATCGCGAACCGATACGTACGGTGCTGGTTGCGTGTGCGTCCGAGGCTTGTGCCGTTCACGATGATCTCGGCGAAGGTGTCGAGTCCCTCGAAGACGAGCTCGTGGCGGTCGTGCCCGTCCTCCTCCCATGAGAATCGCGTCGAGTACTCCCACGCGCTCTGGCCGACCCAGGTGACCTGGTTCTCGTTACGGTCGAGGAAGGGATCGGGGATGAGGCCCGCATCGAGCAGCGCGACATGCACGAGCCCGGGCACGTTCGCGGGGATCGTCCGGCCTGCGATGTCGGTGGGAACCGGCCCGTCGAGAGCCCGCAGACTCCACACCTCGGGCAGGGCGAGGGTGCGGGCGGCGGCGGGTCGTGCGGTGGTGACGTCGGTCATTTGGTGGCTCCAGAGGTGAGTCCGTTGTAGATGAATCGCTGCAGGAAGAGGAAGGCGACGAGGGTGGGGACGATGACGAGGATGGTGCCGGCGGCGATGACCTCCCACTGGGAGCCGAAAGGCCCCATGAAGCGGAACAGCGAGGTCGAAATCACCCCGAGATCCCTCGACGGCATATAGAGGAAGGGGATGTAGAACTCGTTGTAGACGGCGATGCCCTTGATGATCACCACCGTCGCGATGGCGGGCCGCAGCAGGGGCAGGATGATGCGCCAATACACGGTGAAGCGGTTCGCGCCGTCGATCATTGCCGCTTCGTCCAGGGCCACGGGGATGTTCTGCATGAACTGCAGGAAGATGTAGATCGCGATGATGTCGGTTCCGGTGAACAGCACGATGGCGGCCCATCGGGTGTTGAACAGATCGAGTGCGCTGATCACCTGGAAGGTCGCCACCTGCGTCGTGATCGACGGCACCAGCGTGGCTAGGAGGAAGATGCCCGTTACGAGTGCCCGCCCGCGGAAGCGGAACCGATCGACCGCGTAAGCCGTCATCGTTCCGATCAAGATCGTTCCGGTGATGGAGACCACGAGGATGATGCCGGTGTTGATGAAACCGCTCAGCATCCCGCCCTGCGTGAAGGCGATGACGAAGTTGTCGAAGTTCAGCCAGTTCGACGGGGGGTCCAGCGGACCGGTCGAACGGTATTCCGCCGGTGTCTTGAAGGCCAACGCGAAGATCGTGACGATGGGCAGCAGCGCGAACAGGCATGCCACGACCAGCGCGGCGTACTTCACGACCGTCGCGATCCATCCGAGCTCGGCCCGTCGGCGCTGCTTCACGGTGGGGGCGGGAGGCACACGTGTGGCCGGGGTGGTGGGGGTGAGGGTACCGGTCATTGCACGCTCGCTTTCTCGTCGGGGAAGAACCGCCGTTGCACCGCGGTGATCGTCAGCACGATCGCGAGCAGCACCACGGCCATCGCCGAGGCCAGGCCGACCTGCGCATAGCGGAAGGCGGTGTCGACCGTCTGGATCACGAAGGTCTCGGAGCCGTTGGCACCGCCGGTCATGATGTACGGCATCTCGAAAGCGGAGAGCGCGCCCGAGACGGCCAGGATCAGGGAGAGGCCCAGGATGCGACGGATGCTGGGGAGGATGATGAACCGGAACTTCTGCCACGAGTTGGCGCCGTCGAGATCGGCGGCCTCATACTGCTCTGCGGGAACCGACTGGATCGCCCCGAGGAAGAGCACGAAGTTCAAGCCCATGTAGCGCCACACCGACGTGGCCGCCAGCGAGACGTTCACGATCGACGGGTCACCGAGCCACTGCGGCGGGTCGACGACCCCGAACACGGCGAGGACACTGTCGAGGGTGCCGCCGGGTCGGAAGAAGAAGAGGAACATCAGCCCGATCGCCACCCCGTTGATGAGATACGGGAAGAAGATGATGCCCTTGAAGAGGTTCTTGAAGCGGGTGCGGAAGCTCAGCAGCACGGCGAAGAAGAGCGCGAGACCCAATTGCGCGATCGCGCCGACGAGGTAGAACAGGCTCACGGCGAAGACCTGGAAGTACTCGGGCCGCGTGAAGATCTGCACGTAGTTGTCGAGCCCGATGAAGTTCTGCTGCGGGTCGAGGCCGTCCCAGTCCGTGACGCTGTACCAGAACGAGTTGGCGACCGGGACGTAGGTGAACAGCACCAGGAAGCCCAGGGGAACGAGCAGGAACAGCCAGGGGGTGATCCGCCATCCTCGGGCCGCGGAGCGGCGCGGGCCCGCTCGACGGAGACCTCGGCGGGCCGGGTGGGTTTCGAGCGGGGCACCTTCGGCGATGGCCATCGCAGCCTTCTTTCCTTCGGGGTGATGCGGGGCGGGCTCGGGGCGCCCACCCCGCATCGGATGTCACTTGGTGTCGGAGACCGCCTGGCCCCAGCGGCTGTTGAGATCGGCGAAGAACGAGTTCTTGTCGCCGTCGCGAGCGCCCCGAGCGGTGTCGATGAGCTCCTGGCGGTACTTCTCGCCGAAGAGGGTGATCTCCGCCTTGTTCGCGATGTCGGTGATCAGGCTCTCCTCACCCTGCGGACGGGCATCGAGCTCGAGGTACTTCACGCCCAGGTCGGTGAAGTCCGAAAGCGTGGCCGGCGCGTCATCGGCCTTCAGCGGACTGATGGCCCCCTGGCTCTCGGCGAAGCCCGACTTCGTTTCGAACCAGTCCACCCACGCCTTGGCAGCGGGCTTGTTCTGCGAGAACTTGCTGACGGCGAGCAGCTTGTCGGTGGCCGTGACCGAAGTGAACGACCCGTCGGTCTGCCACGGCATCGGCCAGAAGCCGATCGTGTCGCGCGACTTGCCCGCGGCCTCTGCGGCATCCTGCATCTGGGTCACCGCCCACGAGCCGAGGACCATCGAGCCGATCTCCCCGTTCGCAAGGAGGGTCTTCGACTCCTCCCAGTTCGTGGTGGTCGGGTCCGCCTCGCTGAGACCGGCGGCGACGGTGTCGTAGAGCAGTCCGTCGATGTCGTAGATGTCCTTACCCGTGCTCCAGGGCGCGTCGTCGGTGGTCATGTCGTTGAGGGCCGCGGGTCCCGTAACGGCACCGATGTTGCCGGCGAGCGACGACAGCGGCCACCCGTCCTTGTAGTTCGTGTAGTAGGGAGTGACTCCGGTGTCCTTGATCTTCTGCAGGTCGGCGAGGTACTCCTGCTCCGTCGTCGGGGGCGTCGTGATGCCGGCCGCGGTCCAGACGTCGCGGTTGAAGACGTAGCCCATCGCGGAGCCGAAGGTCGACAGGCCGTAGACGGTGCCGTCGTACGCGCCGTCGTTGGTGAACCGGTAGGTCTGCGAGAGATCCTGCTCGTCACCGAGTGGCTCGAAGAAGTCGGGGTACTGGTCGCGCGTGACGTTCGAGGTCGGAATGAGCAGCACATCGCCGTAGTCGCGGGAATTCAGGCGGATGCGCACGTCACCCTCGTAGTCGGTGAGCGCTTCGAACTTCACCTTCACGTCGGGATACGTCTTCTGGAACTCCGTGACGTAGTCGGCGAAGACGGTGTCGACGATGTCCGTGCGGTTGGTCAGGACGGTGATCTCGCCGGACGGATTCTCGTCCGTGCTCGCCGCCCCTCCTCCGCCGGAGCAGCCGGTGAGAGCGAGAGCGGCGACAGTGGCCAGTCCCGCAGCGGTGATGACATGCCTTTTCATGGGTTCTCCTTCGAGGGGGTGCGCCGGCGGCATCGCCGCCGCACCGGTGTGTGTGTGTCAGGTCAGTAACGAGTGCGGCTGCGGCGCAGGACGACGCTTCCGATGCCGGCGAGCAGAAGCAGGACTCCAAGAGCGGCGAGCCCGACGGGAGCGGCCGCGCCGGTGAGGGCGAGCGGGCCCGACGCGTCGGGGTTGGTCGCGGGCGGGGTGGCGCCGGGGTCGGGCGTCTCGCCCGGGACGGGGCTCTCGCCCGGGACGGGGCTCTCGCCCGGGGCGGGGGTCTCCCCCGGGGCGGGGGTCTCGCCCGGGGCGGGTGTGGGCTCGGGCGTGGGCTCGGGGTCATCGGCCGGGGCCAGGGCGGCGATGTCGTCGACGATCACCGAACCGGTCGCGGTGCCCGCGAGGTAGAGCGAGACTTCGGTGATCGACGACAGGTCTAGTCGCGATTCACCGGCCCAGGCGGGCGGGGCGAAGTCGCCGAAAGCGAGCTCGACCCGCTGCGCTCCCTCGGACTCGACGGGCACCTGCGCCTCCCAATAGCCACCCGACGCGACGAACTGGACGGTCACGGTGGTTCCGACGGGAGCGTCGAGTGTCAGCCCGATCCCCTCGTAACCGAACCAGCTCGGGACATCGCCGAGTGCGTGCACGACGCCGGCATATCCGGGGCTCCCGAGGTCGAACGCGAACGATCCTGCCGTGTTCGCATCGCCGTCCGACCGCAGGGTCGGCGTGATCTCGCCCCCGCCGGTGTTCCGCACGTACGCGGCGGCAAGCGCGGCGTCGTCGGCGTACGACTCGAAGTCGTCGATGATGAGGTCGTCATGTGGTCGCGCCGCGGTGGTGAAGCTCCACGTGGGAGAGGCCGTGGAGCCGAGACCGTTGACGGCGTCGACGCGCCAGTAGTAGGTCGTTCCCGGCTGCAGGTCGACGGCGGGACGGAACGACGGCGATGTCAGTCCGGTCTCCGACGCCACGACCTGGGTCAGCTCGGCATCGGTGGCGAGGGTGAAGCGGTAGTACGCGGCGTCCTGCGCGGGAGTCCATCGGAAGGCGGGCGTGGCGCGGACGTCGATTCCACCGTCGGCGGGGGTCTCTGCGGCGACGGCGCCCGGTACTCCCAATTCGGGGGCGTTCGGCGAGAACAGCGAGATCTCCGAAAGCTGAGGCGTCCACACTTCACCGGTCGCCCCGTCCCACGACACCCGTAGGTGGTCGACGTCCTGAAGGTCGCGCAGACGGTAGACGTAGCGCTTCCAGTTACCGTCACCCTCGTCGATGGAGGGCGACAGCGTGCGCCAGGTCTCGCCGTCCCCCGAACCCGACAGTGTCAGGGGAACGACAGGCTGGTCGGGCCAGTAGTACGCGACGAGGTCCGCGCCGGAGATGTCGTCGTACGTCCAGGTGAGGGACTCCTCGCCGTCGGCGGCGTCCCGCTTCACGCGTGAGGCGTCGCCGCCGAAGAGGTCGGGGTTGCCGGTGTCGAACGACAGGCTGCCGCTGTGGGCGGACGTGCGGCTGAAGTCATCCAGAGGGTCGAAGAGCGCGATGCGAGGTGTCGCGCTCGACACGACGGCACGCTGGAGCACTCCGTCGCGCGCCCAGGACACCCGGACGTACTCCCCCTCGAAACCGGATGCCGAGACCTCGATCGACCCGTCAACGCTCTGTGCGGTCGTGGGCACGGTGGTCCAGGTCGATCCGTCGGCGCTCACCTCGACCGCGGCTCGAGCGGAGGAAGCAAAACGGAAGGTCGCTTCGCTGACGCCCGCAGCCTGCCAACTGACGGAAGCCGTCGCGTCGATGGCCCGCGCGCCCTCGGGGGCGAGGAGTACGGCGCCGTCGTGCGACGACGACACCCGCCAGTCCGACAGGGGATCGACGGTCACGGTGCCGCCGGACGAGCGGACGGCATCCGAGGCGGTCTCGCTGCCACCGGCCGTGCGGGCGATGACGCGGTACTCCGCACCCGCCGGAGAGTCGAGGTCCGTCACGGGCGAATCCTGGGGCCCCACCGGGTCGACGGTGAGATCGCTCCATGCTCCTCCACCCACGCTGCGCTGAACACGATAGTCCTGCGCACCGGCCGATCCGCGCCAGGCGATGCGATTGATCGCGTTGGTCTGTGCGATCGAGACGATGAGGGGTGCGTCCACCGCACCCGTCGCGATCGGCGTCCCCAGATCGCGTCCGAAGTCCTCGACCGCGGCGACCGATTCCCGCATCCGCTCCGTCTCACCCGGGTAGTGCAGGGTGAAGCCGTCGTCGTGCGCGACGAGCCCACCTCGGTCGCTGTTGCCGAACAGTGACCAGAAGAACATCCCCGACACGTTCTCGTCGGCGGCTGCGGCGTCGAGCAACTCGCTCGATGCGGCGGTGGAGGCGTACTCCCCCGCGATGTAGACCTTGCCCGCAGCGGCGACGGAAGCGGCATCCGCCGTCACCTTCTCGGCCGTCGGCGGGTAGTAGTGCACGTCGACGATGTCGAGGTCGGGCGCAGCGAGAGTGTCGGGATCGATGTCGAACCGGCGGCCGGCGGCGATGAGCTGCTGGGGCGCTCGCTCGGCGATGAAGGCGACCTGATCGTCGATCCAGTCGCGGGTCATCCCCTCCAGCTCGTTGCCGAGCTCCCATGCGAGCACGGTCGGGTCGTCGACGTACTTCACTCCGGTGAGCGCGTTGGTGCGCGCCAGGATCACGTCGACGTACTGCTGATATGCCGCGACGGCCTCGGGCGAGGTGTAGAACTCGTCGGAGGTGAGCCCCAGCGGGGTCGTGAAGTCGCGATGACCACCGTGGTAGTACGCCCATTCGTCGGTGAGCGGAAGGATGAGCCGGATGCCGAGGCTCCCGGCGTACGCGAGGGCGAAGTCGATCGTCCGGAAGGCTTCTTCGTTGTACTCACCGAGACGGGGCATGATCGCCAACGGATTCGCGTCGTCCTGACCGGTGGAGGTCATCATGTGCGAACGCACGACGTTGACGCCCATGCGGCTCGCGGTGTCGAGCGCATCCTTGATGCGGAAGTACGTGGGGTAGTCCACGCCGCCGACGTTCTCGTCAAGTCCGAGCCAATAGATGTTCGTCCCGCTGGCGCGGAAAGTCTCACCGTCGAGCGTGAGTCGAGTGCCGTCGCGCTCGACGAACGCGGTGTTCTGCGACGTCAGGTCGAGGGCGGATGCCGCGGGGGCGGCGACCGCGGCCGGCGCGACCGACAACGATGCGGCGACGACCGCTGCGGTCAGGGTTGCGGCCACGACGGCGCGCAGAGGGGTGCGGGGATGAGACAACGACCAGGCTCCTTCGACCGGCGGATGCGGGCACGCCATGCGGCGATGAACCCAGCATCCGCGAGGACGCGGAACAGGTCAAGAGGTTAGATAAATAATTTATGTAACGGGTTCGTCACGGCTCGAGCTGCGGCGGACGCGCAGGGTGGCGTCAGGCGCGTGGCGCACATCGACGGCCTCTCCGGACACGACGTCGAGCATCGCCCGACCGATGAGGCGCCCGACAGCGCGCGTGTCGCGCGCGATGGCACTGAGCGGCGGCAAGGACAGCTGCGCCTGCGTGGAGTCGTCCCACGCAATGATCGCGAGATCGTCCGGCACACCCCGTCCGACGCCGGATGCCGCGTCGAGGCCGCCGAGAGCCATGAGGTCACTGTCGTAGACCGCCGCGCTCAGCTGGGGGTACTCCGCGAGGGCCGCCGCGGTCGCCGCCTCCCCGGATGCGCGCGAGTAATCCCCGGTCGCCAGCCGCGCAACGACGCCCCCGTCAGCGCACGCCTGGGCGAACGCGGTCCGCCGCGAGAGCGAATGGCGCATGTGCGTAGGACCCCCCACGTGGAGGATCTCGTGATGCCCTTGTCCGATGAGGTATCGCGCCGCGATGCCCATTGCCGCATCGTCGTCAGTCCAGACCGTCATGAGCTCCTGCGCGACCGGGGGGCCGACCACCACCGCCGGCAAGCTCAGATCCATTGTGAGAGCGGGTCGCTTGTCGCCCTCTTGGATGTCGACCAGGAGCACCCCGGTGACCGCGCCCGACGCCGCCCACGATCGGTACAGCCGCTCTTCATCGTCGCGCGAAGGCAGAACCCGCAACAGCACGGGATATCCCTCCGCGAGGGTGACCTCTTCGATACCGACGATCAGGTCGTGGAAGTACGGCTCCGCGCCGAGGATCTCGGTGTCGCGGACCAGCGCGAGGCCGATGGGGGGTCGCAAGTGCGTCACGGGTACGATCCTCTCGGGGTTCATCCGGGCTCCCGTAATCTACCCAGCGCCGAAGGAGGCGACCCGATGGCACGGCCGCAGGCGACCCCGGAGTCCCCGGGCAGTCGCGCACTCGTGGTCGACCTCATCCGCTCCGCCGGACCCATCAGCCGTACAGAACTGACCACCGCGACGGGGCTGACGCAGCCGGCCATCTCCCTCATCGTGCGCAAGCTGCTCGACGACGAGGTCATCGTCGAGGCCGGCACGGTCCCCTCCACGGGCGGCAAGCCCCGCCGGCTTCTCGACATCAACCGTCGCGCTCGGCACGGCATCGGCATCCAGCTGGGATTCGAATCGGCGACACTCGTTGCCACCGACACCAACGGCGGGGTCGTCGCGCGCGAGCGCCTTCCGGGCGCAGGCAGCGACGCGCCCGACGACGTGATCGCACGACTTGCGGACTCATTGGAGTCGTTCCTCACCGCCGCCGACATCCCCGCCGCCAGCGTGCAGGGGGTCGCCGTCGTGCTCCCCGGCCCCATGCGCACCGATCCCGGCACCGTGATCGAAGCGCCAACTCTCCCGCACTGGCGTGACGTGCCCCTGCGCTCGGCGTTCGAGACCGCGTTGCGCATGCCCGTCCTCGTCGACAACGACGCCAGCGCCGCAGCGCTTGGCGAGTTCTGGAGCCGGGGGATCTCGCGCTACCGCTCATTCGCGTGCGTGTACATCGGGTCGGGCATCGGTGCCGGCGTCGTCGTGGACGGGGCCCTCTTCCGAGGGGCGAGCTCCAACGCCGCGGAGATCGGGCACATCACGGTAGACCCCACGGGCCCCGAGTGCTTCTGCGGCAACGTCGGATGCCTCGAGGTCGTCGCCGCCCCGCGCGCGATCGTGGCGCGCGCCCTGGACGACGCGGCGATCACTGCGACCCTCGGGCTGGACGAGCGAGCCACTGTGGCGCAGAACTGGGAGGTGCTCTCCCGTGCCGCCGTCGACGGTGACTCCGCGGCGACGGCCCTCGTCATCGAGAGTGCGCGCGCCGTGGCGGGGGCGACTCTCACCCTCACGAACCTCTTCGATCTCGACGACATCGTGTTGTCTGGTCCGGGCGTCGCCACGGCCGGCTCCCTCTTCGTCCGCGAGGTGCGAGCGAGCCTCGGCCGAGCCTTCGCCCGCAAGGCTCATTCCTTCTCCGTCGAGTTGTCGATCAACCCGACCGACTCCGCAGCCATCGGCGCCGCCGCCCTGACCCTGCAGGGCCAGCTCGCGCCAGGTCACGGCCCGGCGTTGCGCTTCGCCGGGCCGTGATGGTTGTCAGGGGAGCCCGAGCTCGCCCTGATTCAGCACTCGTGGGTGGAAATATGTCGCCTGGATCTCGGCATTGGTGTTGTTCTGCCGCAGCTGCTCCGACCAGACCATGAAGTACGACCAGCGCGTCTGCGAGGTCAGCAGGCTCGACGTGGGAACCTTGCCCATCTCGGCAATCGCGATCGGCTTTCCCGCCGCGATGTTCTGCAGCTGCGAGTAGTCGCCGGAGCTCGGATAGCTCTTGTACCAGACGTCGAGAGAGGCCACGTCGACATAGGACGACCCGGGGTAATAGCTGGACCAATTGGCGTTCGGGTTGTCCTGCACGTTCCACACCCAGATGAGGTTGGTCAGCCCTTGGGAGTCGAAGTAGTCCTTCATCTGCTGGTAGATCTTCGCGCTGCCGTTCACGCCGGGTCGTCCGCCCCACCAGTTCCAGGTCTCGTTCATCTCGTGGAACGGCCGGAAAAGCACGGGAACCCCCGCGTCACGCAACTGTCTCAGGTAGGGAACGACCTCGGCCATCCGCTGGCGCCACGTGGTGTTGAGCGCCGTCCCGCCCGTGATGATCTGTTGGAACTGCGCGTCCGAGATGTTGCTCTTCACACCTCCTTCGAACGCGCAAGTGCTCGGCCCGGTCGGCGGGCACGCGTGCCAGGCGAGAGTGACGAGCGAGCCGTTGCGCCATTCCGTCTTCGCCTGGTCGACCACGCGCTGACGGTTCGCGGCATCGGTGGCGGTGAAGAACAGATCTCCACCCCAGAGCCCGGGATACTGCCCGGTGATGTCCTTGACCTGCTGCGTGTACTGAGCGGGCTGCGAGGCCGGTTCTTTGTTGTGCTGGCCCGAGACGATGCTCGTGCCGGTGACCGAGTTCAGATACTGGATGACGCTCGCACGGGTGGACGGCTGGAACGCCTCCGCCGCGGTCGGCAGCTGGACGACGGCGGCCGCGCACACGGTCGCCACCGCCAGTCCGACGACGCCGAGTAGACGAGTTCTCTTCATGGGCGGTGCCCCTCCTCTTCATCGAGGGCTCCAGGATGCCCCGCGGCGATGGGGCACGTCCACACTTTTATAAATATTTTATGTAACGGACTCCCAGAGCCTCAGGTCCCCACCCCACGGAACGCCCCCGTAGCCACCGCGGCCCCGAGCGCCACCGCCCCGAGTACGATCGCTCCCGCGAGCGCCGCACCGTCACGCCGCGACAGCGTCGAAGGCCGCGCCCAGGTGCGTTCGACGTCGGCGCCGAACCCGCGCGCCTCCATCGCCGTGGCGAGTTTCGTGCCGCGCCGCACGGCGAAAACGAGCAGCACGAAGGCCATCGAGAAGAACCGGCGGAGTGCTCCGCGGTCGCCGAGCCCGCGGGCCCGGCGGGCGAGGGTCATCGTGCGCCAGTCGTCGACGAACAGCCCCACGGTGCGCGCCCCGGCGAGCACGCCGAGCACGAACCGGCTCGGCAGCTTCGCCACCTGGGCGAGTGCGTCGGCGAGCGCGGTGGGGTCGGTGCGGGCGAACAGCAGGATCATCGGCAGCGCGAGCGCGAGCACGCGCAGCAGCACGGCGACCGCGAGCACGATCGAGTCGTCGCTGATCGTGGCGAACAAGAACGTGCCGTAGACGGTGCCGCCGGGTCGGGCGTACAGCAGCATGCTCACCGCCGCGACGGGGGCGAACACCACCACGGGCAGCATCCGCTTGAGAACGGTCGCGAGCGCCAGTCCCGTGAGCGGCACGCACAGCAGCTCGAGCGCCAGGGCCGTCGCGGCGCTCACCGCGTCGATCGACACGAGGAGGGGCACGGCGAGCACCACCACGATCGCGACCTTCGTCACAGGGTTCACGCCGTCGAGCCAGGCCGCGCGCGCGGGGGCCTCGAGCGCGACGCTCATGCGGCCTCCCCCAGCCGAACGTGGTGCTGCCCGAGGTGGCGCACCACGTCGGCGTCGTGCGTGACGGCGACCACCGCGCGTCCGCGTGCGATCTCGCGCTGCAGCAGGGCGACGAGTTCGGTCCAGCCGCGACGGTCCTGACCGAACGTGGGCTCGTCGAGCACGATCACCTCGGGCGAGGCCGCGAGCACGGTGGCCACAGACAGGCGTCGCTTCTGGCCTCCCGAGAGGGTGAACGGGTTGGCGAGGGCGAGAGGGGCAAGGTCGAGCCGCTCGAGCAGTTCGTCGACGATCGTCTCGACCTGGGCCGCCGGCATCCGGAGCGCTCTCGGCCCCACGGCGAGCTCGTCGCGCAGCGTCGACGCGAGGAACTGGTGCTCGGGTTCCTGGAACACCGTGCCGATGCGCGTGAGCAGTTCGGTGGAGCGCCAGCGGGAGGGGCGCCGGATGCCGCGGGCCGCGAGCCCCGCCGCGGCGGTCACCTCCCCGCGGAGTTCGGGCAGGAGCCCCGCGAGGGTGAGCGCGAGGGTGGACTTGCCGGCTCCGTTCGGGCCCGTCACCACGGTGCCCGCGCCGGAGGGGACGACCAGGTCGAGGTCGGCCGCGACGACGGCGCCCTTCTCGCGCCCGATCGTCAGCGTCTCGGTCGTGAGCACGGCATCCGGGATCTCGAGAGGCGAGGGAACCGGAAGCTCCACCGGGCGACCCGGCACCCACACGCCGGCGGCCGCGAGGGCGTCGCCGTGCTCCGCGAACACGCGATCAGGCGGGCCGTCGGCGAGCAGCCCCCCGCCGGGCGCCAGCACCACCACGCGCGTCATGAGATCGGCCCACACGGCGGTGCGGTGCTCGATCAGCACGAGCGTGGTGCCCTCGCGCGCGATGACGCACTCGACGGCCGCGCGCACGTCGGCGACGCCGTCGGGGTCGAGGTTGGCGGTCGGCTCGTCGAGCAGCAGCAGTCCCGGGTGCATCGCAAGCACGCCCGCGAGCGCGAGGCGCTGCTTCTGCCCGCCCGACAGGGCTTTCGTCGGTCGGTCGAGGGGCACGGTCAGACCGACCGAGGCGAGGGCGTGCGAGACCCGGTGGGGGATGTCGGATGCCGGTACCCCGAGGTTCTCGCAGCCGAAGGCCACGTCGTCGCCCACCTTCGACAGCACGATCCCCGCCTCGGGGTCCTGCAGCACCAGGCCGATGCGTCCGCGTTGATCCTCGGGGGCTCCGCCGTCGACGAGGATGCGCCCGGTCTGCTCCCCCTCGTCGCTGCCGCCGAGCAGGCCCGCGAGACCGGCGAGCAGGGTCGACTTGCCCGCGCCCGAGGCGCCGAGCAGCATCACCCGCTCGCCGGGCTCGATGACGAGGTCGATCTCGCGCGTGGCGGCAAGCTTGCGGCCGGCGTAGCGCCAGCCCCAGCCTTCGACGTCGACGCGCGCGGGATGCGGCATCAGACGTCGCGGCGGCGTTCCCGCCCGGCGGCGAAGCGGCTCAGCGCACCGGTGGCCGCCAGTGCGCGCACGAGCAGCCAGCCGACCAGACCGGCCAGCAGCGCACCCGAGACCACGAGTGTGCCGAGGTAGATGAGGTTGAACTCGACGGTCTTGGCGATGTTCGGCGACGACCCGACGAACAGCTCGTTCAGCCACGCGCCGACGCCCGCGCCGACTCCCGCGAGCATGGCGACCGGCAGGGTGAACCGCAGGTAGAGGAAGGCGAGGAAGATCAGCTCGGCGCCGAGGCCCTGAGCCAGGCCCGACACGATCGTGAGCGGACCCCACACGTTGCCGATGAGGGCCGAGACGACGGCGGCCACGAGCTCGACCAGCAGGGCCGCACCGGGCTTGCGAATGATCAAGCCGCCGACGACGCCGCCGATCAGCCAGATGCCGACCGCGACGCCGCCGAGACCGGGCGTGACGCCGTCCATGGCGACGAACCAGAGGCCGCCGACGGTGTTCCAGGCCCAGAACACCAGGCCGATCGCGACGCCGAGCACGGCGGCGACGACGATGTCGACGACGCGCCAACGGAAGCGGTCCGTGGCGACGACCGACGAGCGGTTGGCGGGGGCAGACGTGGACGTGTGCATTTCTCTCCTCCCTGCGCCGGCATGATCCGGATCAGGTTCGACGGTCGAAGCGTGGATTCGCTTCCTCTCAGCCCGGCTCACCGGACTCCCGTGGGTTGTGGTGACGAGTATAGAGGCACGCCCGGGGTAGCGTGGGCGGGTGAGCGAGCAGATCCCGGAGTCGCGACGTGCGCTGCGCAACCCGGACGAGCGGCTCGCCCCTCCGGCGGAGTCGGAGCAGACTCCGGATGCCGCTTCCCCGGCCGACGCGTCGGGTGCGGAGACGGCCGGGGCACGCGCAGCCGGCGCACCGGGCGCCGCTGCGCCCGCCGCGGGTACTGCCGAGGGCGAGGCCCCCCAGACCGGCGCTGCCGCCGTCACGCCGACTGCCGAAGGCGCCGAAGCGGAGGCATCCCGAATCGCAGCGGCCGAGCCGTCGCCGGTGGAATCGACGACCCCGCCGCCGACGACCGACGCCTCGCCCGCGTCGACCGCCGCCCCGGCATCCGGAACCTCCACCGTCATCGGTGCGCTCGCGTGGGTCGACCCCGATCACGCCGCGGCTCCCCGCCCCGCCCCCGCCTTCGTCGTGTCGGGTTCCACCCTGCGCGCGGGCGATCTGCTGGCCGGTGGGCGCCGACGTCGCCTGCGTCCGGCCACCGTCGTTCCGCCCATCCTGCTGCTCATGCTCGTGGCGGCATACGTCGCCGCGACCCTGCTTTGGCCGTTGAACGCCGTGGCTCCGACTGTGCGCACCGTCGCCGCGCAGCCGACCGCCGCGCCGACGGCGAGCCCCGCGTGGCCCGCGCAGGGAGAGGCGGCGATCGCACTCGACGGCATGCCCGAGACGCTCTCGACGCCCGCGAACGCGCCCGAGTCGATTGCGAGCATCACGAAGGTCGTCACCGCGCTCCTCGTGCTCGACAAGCTTCCGCTGGCGCCGGGTGAGCAGGGCGGCACGTACGCCTTCACGCAGGCCGACAGCGCCGACTACTGGCAGTACCGGGCCCGGGGTGAGTCGTCGCTCGACGTGCCCGTCGACGGCACGCTCACCCAGTTGCAGATGCTGCAGGGCATGCTGATCGCCTCCGCGAACAACTACGCGCAGCGGCTGTCGAACGATCTCTTCGGATCGGATGCCGCTTTCGCCGCCGCCGCGGGAGAGTATCTCGCCCAGCGCGGCATCGACGGCATCACGATCGTCAACCCGACCGGCATCGAGGCGGGCAACACCGCGACCCCCGCCGCCCTCATCGCTCTCGCCGAGCGCGCTCTCGCCAACCCCGTGATCGCCGACATCGTGCGCACGCCCGAACTGACGCTGCCGGGGGCGGGCACCTTCCGCAACGGCAACTCCCTACTCGAGGATCCCGGCGTGATCGGCGTGAAGACCGGCACCCTCGACGCCTGGAACCTGCTGACGGCGAAGGACATCACGGTCGGCGGCACCACCGTGCGCGCCTACGCCGCCGTGCTCGGCCAGCCCGGCCCCGACAGCCGCAACCAGGCCAGCCGCGATCTGTTCGCGCGCATCGAGCAGGAGCTGCAGCCGAGCCCCTCGCTCACGGCCGGCACGGTCGTCGGCAAGGTCGAGTCGCTGTGGGCCTCCGACGTCGACGTGGTCACCGCGACCGACGCGACGGTCGTGCTCTGGAACGGCGCGGTCGCGAAGACCTCGACCTCGTTCGACCTCGGCAACGCCCGTGAACCCGGCGAGACCGTGGGTTCGCTTACGGCCACCGGGCCCGTCGACGCCGACACCGTCGACGTCGAACTCGCCGGCGAGCTCGACCCGCCGAGCCCGTGGTGGCGACTCACGCACCCCCTCGACCTGTTCGGGCTGAACGGATGAAGCTCTCGCTCGACGCGTCGTCGCCGGTCCCGCCGTTCGAACAGGTGCGGGCCCGGATCATCGCCCAGATCGACGACGGCACGCTCGTCGCGGGAACCCGTCTGCCTCCGGTACGGACCCTCGCGGGCGAGCTCGACCTCGCCGCCAACACGGTCGCCCGCGCCTACAAAGAACTCGAAGAGGCGGGCTACGTCGAGACCCGCGGCCGCGCCGGAACGTTCGTGAAGGGCGCGGATGCCGCCGCCGCCCGAGGGGCCGCTGCCGCGCGGACCTACGCCGAGACGACGCGACGCCTCGGTCTGTCGAGTGCCGAGGCGGTCGACCTCGTGCGCGCCGCTCTGCGCGACGGCTGACGAGCGATCTCGCGCTTCGTCGGCGGTTTTCGGACGCGTCCGGATGCCGTGGCGGACTTCACCCGCAAGATCACCCACCGCCGTCTGACCTGGGGTTTCCCCGGCGCGCACGGTCCCGACGCGCCTTCCTCCTCCTCGATCGGCCCGAACATAGGCCGGATGCGCCGCAATACCCGGGTTCAATGTCGGAGGTCGTCGCTAGCATGCCCACATGTCATCCGAGACCTCGTCGATACCCGCGGAGAACGGCCCGCGCGGCCTGTCCGCGGTGCTCGCCGAGGTCCGCTCCACCGGCGCTGTGCTCGCCGCCGCGGAGGTCGCCCGCACCCGCGCTCTCGCTGAGGCCGGGCACCTCGCCCTCGACGTCCTCGCCGACCAGCGCGCGTCCGCCCGCGCCGCGCAACTGGCCCTGCGCGAGGTCGCATCCGAGCTCGCTGCGGCCGAGAACCTCTCCGACCGGTCGGTGCAGCGGCAGATATGTCAGGCGATGACCCTCGTCGACGACTACCCCACCACCCTCGCCGCGTGGGAGGCGGGGGCTCTCACCCGCGCCCACGCCCACGTCATCGCCGACATCGGCGCAGCCCTTCCACCGGAGAAGAAGGCCGAGTTCGACCTTCTCGCCGTCGCCACCGCCGAGGGCCGCAGCCCCGCCCGCCTGCGCTCCCGGCTGGGTGTCCTGGCCGAGAAACTGCACCCCACCACCCTCACCGAACGTCACCAGCGCGGCCGCGACACCCGCTGCGTCCGCCTGGTCACGGGGGCCGACGGCATGTCCGACCTCATCGCGACCCTGCCCACCGTCCTCGCCGTCGGCATCTACGACCGCCTCACCCACCAAGCCCGCGCGCTCCTCGACATTCGCGCCGGCGGCGCGTTCGGGCACGACGGGGCGGACAGCGCCCTCGCGGGTGTCGATACGCCCGGCGACGATGCAGGCGGCACCGCGGCACCCGGCCCGCACCCGGTTTTCGGGTCCGACCACTCCGCCGCCGCGGCGGCCCTCAGCCCCGCGACCGTGCTCGCCACCGACCAGCGCACCACCGCGCAACTGCGCGCCGACATCCTCGCCGACCTGCTGCTGGCCGCCGCACCGGAAGCCGACCCCACCCGCACCGACGACGGCCCCGGCACCCTCGGCACCATCCGCGCCCGCGTCCAGATCGTCGTCCCCGCCCTCACCATCCTCGACCCCACCCGAGAAAACCACGACCCCGCCGAACTCATCGGC